>CAYZCV010000012.1:0-40161 GCA_964476965.1 uncultured Opitutus sp.
TTTCAGAACGCGCTCTCGGCCGGGCTCGCCCATTGCGGCGATGCGGATGCGGTGGTGACAATGGACGCCGACCTGCAGGATCCGCCCGAGGTGATTCCGGAAATGGTCGCCGCGTGGCAGCGCGGCGCAGGCGTGGTGCTCGCGGTGCGCCGCTCGCGGAGTGAGCGCGGCCTGCGGCGCGTGGGTTTCGATTTGTTCCACCGCTGCTTCGGGCTGCTGAGTGACTTCCCGGTCGAGGCCAACACGGGCACCTTTGGGTTGCTCGACCGCGCGGCCCTCGACGCGTTCAATGCCTTGCCCGAGAAGCACCGCTTTTTTCCCGGGCTGCGGTCCTGGGTGGGTTTTGAGCGAACCGACATCTTCTACGAGCGGCAGGAACGCGCGGCCGGCCAGCCGGGGCAGACCTTTCGACGCCTCGTACGGTACGCCTTCGACGGCGTGTTCAGCTTCTCGCGGCTCCCGCTGCGGCTCATGACCTATGCGGGGCTGTTCGTCGCCTTCATTGGCTTCGCCATCGGCCTGTTCTTCGCCATCCGCCGCATCCTCGGGGTGGAGATCGCCGAGACCGGATTCACCACCTTGGTCACGCTCGTGCTCTTCCTCGGCGGCATCCAGCTGATCGGCATCGGCGTGCTCGGCGAGTACCTGGGGCGGGTCTACGACGAGGTGAAGCGACGGCCGAACTACATTGTGAAGTCCCGTCTCGGCTTTGAGTAGACGGATCCTGCAGTCCCTGCCCTTTGTCGCGCTGGCCGCCGGGCTCGCGGTCACGGGCTACTGGCTGATCCAGACCGCGTTCATGGTCTATGATGACGAGGGCTATGTGCTCTGGTCGCTGCGGATGTACGGGGAGAATGGCAGCCTCTATGAGCGCGTGTTCAGCCAGTACGGACCGCTCTTCTACGCCTACTATGATGCGCTGCGCCGGATCCTCGGACTGACCCTCGACCACGACACCGGCCGTCTGCTCACGCTGGGGTACTGGCTGCTGATCTCGCTCACCAGCGGCCTGCTGACCGCCGCGCTGGCGCGCAGCCGTCTCGCCGCGGCGGCGGCGGCGGCGCTGACCTTTGTCGGGCTGGCCGCGATGATCCGCGAGCCGATTCACCCCGGCGGCCTGATCGCATGGATCGCCATGGCCGGCGCGGCGCTCGGGGCCTGGGCCCTGCTCCGCAAGCGGCCCGCGGCGTTCGCGCTGGCGACGGGTCTGGCAGGGACCGCACTCGCGCTGATCAAGATCAACGTCGGCGCCTTCTTCCTGATCGCGGCCGGGTCCTGGCTCTTCACCTCGACTCGCCCGGGGCGTCCGGCCGGCTGGGTCGTGGCACTGGGCTGCGTCATTTCGCCCTGGGCGCTGATGCAGGCCCTCTGGCCCGCCTCATGGGTCACGCACTTCGCTCTCGTCTTTGCCTGCGGCGCTCTCGCGCTGGTTCCCGGAATCCAGGCAGCGGCGCGGCCGGAACATGGTCGCCGGAGCTGGGGCTTGTTTCTCGGCGTGGGCCTGGGATTATGCGCAGTCACCCTCCTGCTCGTCGGCCTCCGCGGAACCCGTCTCGCGTCGCTCTGGCATGGCATGGTGGTCGCCCCGCTCAGCCACCCCGGGGTCTATTTTTTCCCGGTGGCGTGGCGGCCGGGCAGCGGATTTCTGGCCCTCGCCTCGCTGGCCGCCTGCAGCCTCCTCCAGCGGCGCGCGCTGTCGCCTGGAGGCGTCCGCACCGTGGCTCTGGCACGGGTCGCCGCGGCCGCCGCATTCCTGGCCGGGTCGTTCACAGCGGAGGATGAAGGTCTCACCCGCTTCGCGCTCAGTTACGGGCCGAGCCTCGCCTGGCTGATGGTCCTCCCGCTCGCGGGCGTGCCCACCGACGGTTCGGCGCGCGCGCGGCTGTGGCTCGCCTGGGTGTTTGTCTGGCAGACGCTGCACGCCTACCCAGTGGCCGGAAGTCAGATCGCCTGGGGCACCTTTCTCTGGGCCACGTTACTGGCCTGCGGCGTGACCGAGGCGCTGCGCGTGCTCGCTCCCCAGCGGGCCAGCGTGCGAGCCGCGGTTCAGGTCGTGCTGCTCGCCGCGTCGCTCGTCGCGGTCGGCCGACTCGCTGTCTTGGGGCAAGGCTTCTACCGTTCCAGCGAGGCCCTCGGCTTGCGCGGGGCGGAGTCGCTGCGCCCGCCGCAGGATGTCCGCCACCAACTGCGGGCTCTGGACGAAAACCTGCGGCTCCACGTCGACACGCTCTTCAGCCTGCCCGGACTCTTCAGCCTCAACCTGTGGAGCGAGCGTCCCACGCCGACGGGCGCGAATGTGACCCATTGGTTTTCACTGCTCTCCGAGGCTGAGCAGCAGGCGATTATCGCGCGGCTGGAGGCGGATCGTCGGGCTGGATTGGTGGTTCATCGCTACTTGCTCGACTACCTGAGGGACGAGGGGTTCTCCGCCGACGGACCGCTCCGCCGCTACCTGGATACGGCCTTCGTCCCGGTCGTGTCGTTTGGCTACTATGAACTTCACCTGCATCGCGGGCGGACGATTGCCCCCGTGGCCACGGCCCGTTTTCAGCCGGCGGACCGCGATGGCGGCGCGTCGGTGGAAGTCGTGCTCGCGCCACCGGCAGGAAGCTCCGTCGCCGCGATCGCCCTGCGTTCCCTTCACACCTCCGGTCCGGCGCTAGCCGAGGCAAGACCGACGGCCTCCACTCCTTGGAGAGTGGAGATTCTGCAGTCCGACGGGACTCGGGCGTCCGGCCCGGAGCCGCACACGTCTACGTTTGGCGCGGACGGAATCCTACGGATCACTCTTCCGGTTGAGCCAGCGAGCCCATGGGCTCGAACCCGCGACACCTGCGTCGTCTTGCTGGACGAACGCGGGACGGAGATCGCCGTGGCGGTCTTCCAACCCTAGCCGAGCTAGCGGCGGCGAGCGACGAGCAGAAGGCTCACGCCAAAGGGCCAGGGAAAGCGTACGCAGGCCGGCGCCACGAACAAACGCCGCAGGATCGCGTTGAGCCAAGGTGATGGCAGCTTGTCCTCGGAGCGATCGCCGCCCGCGGCCGGTGGAAACCACCCCCGCCAGCGGCGGACCAGCCAGACCGCGGGATAGGCGATCACATTGGTGTAGGCCAGCTGGACCGTTTCCCACTCGGAGTCCGGAAACAGCGCGCCGAGCTGGCGCCGATCGTAGCGCCGGAAATGGTGCAGCACGACGTCCCAATCGCTCCACAGCGCCATGCTGGCGGGGACGGTCACGACCGCCAGGCCGCCCGGTTTCAGCAGGCGGTGAAATCCGCGCACCACCGCCGCGTCGTCCGGCACGTGCTCGAGCACATCCAGCGCCGTGACGTACTCCAGCGAGCCATCCGGCAGCGGCACCTGATCGCCGGCCAGGCTGAGAATCTGGTCCGGGCGGAAGCGCGTCCGTAGGATCTGCAGCGCCTCTTCATGATCATCGAGCACGCGGACGTGACAATGGGCGGCCATCTCCTGCGCGAACAGGCCGGTGCCCGCCCCGCAATCGAGCAGCGCGTCGGTCGGCGCGGGCGGGCGCTCGCGCAGAATCCAGTGGCGGACGATGTCCCGCTTGCCCGCGTAGTACCAATGGTCGGCCTCCACTTGGGCGAGCTTGGTGTATTCGGCCGGGTCCATCGGGTGAGAAATCGATAAAAAGGTCGCCGGAGCCTCCCCGGTGCGCAAGAAGTGCTTTTCTCCACCCCCGCCCCGCCCTTTACTCCCCGGACCGCGGATCCAGCCCCTCGGTCCCTCCATGATTCCTCCCCTCGGACGCCTTTCCGAAGTCCATCTCGAAACGATCCGCGCGCATTTCGACCAGGAATCAAGCGCCCCCACGCCGGCGGCCCGGAGCTACGGGCAACTCCTGGCCCACTACTACAATCTGCTCATCCCACCCGAGGCCTCGGTGCTGGAGATCGGCTGCGGCGACGGCGGCCTGCTGGCGCAAATCCGCGGACGGAAAAAGACCGGCATCGATGTGTCCTCGGGCCAGATCGAGCGGGCCCGGGCCCGTCTGCCGGAAGCCACCTTTCACGTCCAGTCCGGCGAGTGTCTCGACCTGCCCGGGACCTTTGACGTCATCATCATTTCGGAAACCCTCAATCTCGCCGCCGATGTGCAGCGGATGCTCGATCGCGTCGCCCACGTCGCGACCCCGGAAACCCGCCTGCTGCTGAATTTCCACAACAATCTCTGGCGGCCCGTCTTTGCGGTGGCGGACGCGCTCGGCGCCCGCACGCCTGCGCCGGTCACCAGCTGGCTGTCGTCGCACGACATCGACAACCTGCTGGAGATGTCCCGCTGGGAGGTCATCAAGCGCCAGCCCCGCCTCCTCTGGCCGATCGCCACCCCGGTCATCGCGCCGCTGCTGAACCGCTGGGTCGCGCCCTTCGTGCCCTTCGCCGGCTTTGCCGTCTTCGTCGTGGCCCGGCTGCGACCCGAGCCCGCAGCCGTCGCGCCATCCGTCAGTGTCGTCGTCCCGGCGCGCAACGAGGCCGGCAACATCGAGCAGGCGGTTCTGCGCACACCGGACATGGGCGCCTGGACGGAGCTGATCTTCATTGAGGGACACTCGAAGGATAATACCTGGGACGAGATCCAGCGCGTGCAGCAGGCCTACCCGCAACGCCGGATCAAGATCCTGCGCCAGACCGGCAAGGGCAAGGGCAACGCGGTGCGCGAGGCCTTTGCCGTCGCGACGGGCGATGTCCTCATGATCCTCGATGCCGACCTCACCATGCCCCCGGAGGAGCTGCCCAAGTTCTACGAGGCCATCGCCAGCGGGAAGGCCGAGTTCGCGAACGGCTCGCGGCTGGTTTACCCGATGGAAAAGGGCGCGATGCAGTTCCTCAACATGATCGCGAACAAGTTCTTCGGCCTGGCGTTCTCCTGGCTGCTCGGACAATCGCTCAAGGACACGCTCTGCGGCACCAAGGTGCTGCGCCGCCAGCACTACCTGACCATCGCGGCCAATCGCGCTTACTTCGGCGAGTTTGATCCCTTTGGCGACTTCGACCTGCTCTTTGGCGCGGACAAGCTGAACCTGAAGATCCGCGACATTCCCATTCGGTATCGGGAACGCACCTACGGCACGACCAACATCCAGCGCTGGCGCCACGGGTTGCTGCTCTTCCGCATGCTGGGCTTCGCCGCGCGGAAGCTGAAGTTCGTGTAACGACGGTTCGAGCCGCTGCCCACGAATGAACGCGAATCTCCACGAATCAAGCCTCCGACAAGCCACCTGGCTGTTCAGGAGGATTCGCAAGGTGCGCCGGGCCACCGGCTGACCCGCCCGCTCATGGACGCCGATCAGCACAATCGGGAGATTCACGAGAATCTCCGCCACTGGGAGCGCAAGCCCGCGCTGCAGGCGGAGTATGCCCGTTTCTATCGCCTGATCGCCCAGCAGCTGGAGGGTATCCCCGCCGGCCCGGTGCTCGAATGCGGTTCGGGGATCGGCAATCTCAAGTCCGTCCTCCCCGCGGCGATCACCAGCGACTTGTTTCCCAACCCGTGGCTGGACCGTCAGGAAAACATCTACGCGCTCACTTGCGCCGACGCCTCGCTCGGTGGCGTGGTGCTCTTCGACGTCTTTCACCACCTCGAATTTCCCGGGACCGCGCTGCGCGAGCTGCAGCGGGTTCTTCAACCCGGGGGCCGGATCGTCCTCTTCGAGCCCTCCGCCGGGCTGCTCGGCCGCGTCGTGCTCGGACTCTTCCATCACGAGCCCCTGGCCCTGAACCAACCGATCACTTGGGACGCTCCGCCTGGTTTTGATCCGACCGCGACCACCTACTATGCGGCGCAGGGCAATGCCTGGCGAATCTTCGGCCCCGGCGGCCAGGGCCGCGCACTCCCTGGCTGGCGGCTGCGGGAGACGCGCTACTTCCCGGCTCTGCCCTGGTTGCTGACGGGCGGGTTCCGCGGGCCATCACTGGCACCGGGGCCGCTTCGACCGGTGGCTGAATTTGCCGAGCGCATCCTCGGCCTCGCGCCGCGCTGCTTCGCTTCCCGCATGCTCGTGGTGCTCGAGAAAGCGCCGGGCGCATGAGCAGCGGATCGCCAGCCCGTTCACACCCGGACACCCGCTGGGCCTGGGCGCTGGCGCTGGTGGTGATGGGCAGCCGACTGGCGTCTCTCTCCTACGGGTACAGCCCGATCCCCTTCTACGATCAATGGCTCGCCGAGTACAACAACCTGCTGCTGCCGATTGCCGGCGGCCAGGGATTCTCGACCCTGTTCGAGCACCACAATGAACACGTTCTGTTCACCACCAAGTTACTGACGCTGACCGGCTACCTCGCTAACGGGTACTGGGACGTGACGTTTCTCTGTCTCTGTTCGGCGTTGGTTCGGGCCGGCACGGCGGCGCTTACCTTCAGACTGATTTCCGAGGGCAGCTCTCCTGGATCACGCTTCGCGCTGTGGGTGCTCTGCGTCATCGCCTTTGCCCTGCCGCTCTCGGGCTACAACCTGCTCAGCGGGATGCAGGTGAGCTTTTACCTCACGGATCTCGCTCTGCTGGGCTCGGTCTCCGCCACCCTGCGCTGGTCGTCCCCGTTACCCGGCGGGCTGGCGCTGGTGATCGGCACGACGCTCGGCGTGCTCAGCCTGGCCTCTGGGGTGCTCATCCCGCTGGCCACGTTGGCCGCCCACCTCGCCTGCCGGCGCCCCCGCCGCGGTTTCTGGGCCGCGTGGATCCTTTCCGCGGCGATCGCGGCGGCCTATGCGGCTCCTAGGCTGAGCCAAGGGTCCACTGAGTTCATGAATCCGAATGGCTCCGCGCTGAGCGCGGCGGCCTTCCTCCTCCGGCTGCTGGCCTGGCCCCACAGCTCGCCCCTGCTCGGCGCGGTGCTCGCGGTCGGGGTGGCCATGGTCGCCTGGCGCTTGGGGCGGCGTTCGGATCAGGAACCTGCGCTCGGAGCCATTCTTGCCCTGGGCGCCTACGCCAGCGCCGGCGCCGCCCTGCTCGCCATCAACCGCGATCCCAGCTCATTCCATCCCCGGCACTGGGACGCGATCGGCCTGCTGCCGCTGAGCGCCCTCGCGCTCGGCCTCCGCTATGCCGACTCCCAGGGCGCCGGGGCCCGCGTCGTTGCCGGGGTCAGTGCGCTGCTGGGTGTCAGCTACGCCGTCGGCGCAGGCGTGCTCAGCTTCACGGTCTGCCTGCCGTATCTGCGGGAGGCCCACGCGGGCCGGGACTCCACGGTGGCCCACTACCGCGCCATGCTGATCTCGGAATCCCGGCTGAATTCCGAGGGGACGGCCATGAATGCCCGCCTGGCGGCGCGTGACTATCGTTTCTTTGACGATCCCGTGGGCCGCCATGCCCTGCACCCGGTTGTGGTGCACAACTTCCTCACCTTCCGTCCCCTCGCCCAGACCATGCTGGCGCCGGAGATTTTCCCAATCCGGCCCCCCGCCCTCGTCGCCCGCCTCACCGCGGCCCTTCGTGATGGCGGCTGGCTCGCCTTGCCGGCCGGAGTCCTCTTGATGGTCACCGCAGTTGTGCGTGACCGGCGCACCCGGTCGCACGCACCCGCCCCCTGAGCTACCCAATCGCCCCGCTGTCCGTGCGCCCCGTCCCGCCACCCTTCCGTCTCGCCGCCGTTGCCGCGCTCTGCCTGCTGCACGTCTGGATGGCGGCCAGTGTCTCGCGCCACTTCAGCACGACGGTCGATGAGATCGCGCACGTCACCGCGGGCTATGCGTATTGGACGCAGCACGATTACCGGCTTCAGCCGGAAAACGGCAATCTGCCCCAGCGCTGGGCGGCGCTGCCGCTGGTGGCGCGGGGCGAGACTTTCCCCGCGGTCCCCAGCGAACCCTGGATCCAGGCCGATGTCTGGTCGCTGGGACGGGTCTTCTTCTATGGTTCGGGGAATGATCTGCCGTCCCTGCTGGCCGCGGCCCGGCTGATGATCGCGCTGCTGTCGGGCGCGCTCTGCCTGGCCATCTTCGTCTGGACGCGCGGCCTGCTCGGCCCCGCCGCGGCCGGAATTGCGCTGGTCCTCGCCACCTTCTCCCCGACGCTGCTGGCCCACGGCGGGCTCGCCACCTCCGATACCGCGGCGGCGCTCGGATTCGTGGCCCTGTCGCTCGCCTGGGCTCGTCTGCTGCAGCGCGTGACGCCGGGCCGCATCCTGGCGGCCGGCGCGGCGGCGGGCGTGCTCGCCCTGTCGAAGTACTCGGCTGTGCTGTTCGTCCCCGTGGCCCTGATCGTGCTCGCGGCCCGCCTGCTGCGGGCCAAGCCGGTTCGGTGGCGAGGATTCGGCACCAGCGCGATCTTCGCCGGGGCGCGCCGGGTGCTGCCCCTGGGCGGGGCCGCGCTGGCGGCGCTGGCTCTGGCCGCGGCGCTGATCTGGGCGGCCTACGGGTTTCGCTATGCCGCCAGCCCCGAGCCCGGCGCGCGCTTCATCCAGACCTGGGATGAGGTGCTGCTGCGCACGCCGGCGCCCCCGCCCCTGGCGGGGGCGGACGGACGGAGCGGCGCGGTGGCTCCTCCGCAGCCCGGGCTCGTGCAGCACGCCGTGGTCTGGCTGCGCGATCACCGGCTGCTCCCAGAGGCCTATCTCTACGGTCTGGCTTTTGTGGACAAGCATGCGCGCAGCCGTCTCGCGTATTTCGCCGGCGAATACCGGACCGATGGCTGGTGGGAGTTCTTCCCCACCGCCTTCCTGCTGAAGACGACCCTCCCGACGCTCGCCCTGCTGGCCCTCGGGGTCGCCGCCCTGATCCTCGCCCCGCCGCGCCGGCGCCGGGTCTGGCTCGTGCGCCTGGTTCCGGTCCTCGCGCTGATTCTCGTCTATGGCGCCTTCTCGCTGCAAAGCCGGCTCAACATCGGGCATCGCCATCTGCTGCCCCTCTACCCCGCCGTGTTTCTGCTCGCCGGAGCCTCGGCCCTCGCGATGGGTCGGCGGCGCTGGCTGGCTCCCGTCATCGGACTCCTGCTGGTCTGGCACGTCGGGGAATCGCTGCGCATCCGTCCGCACTACCTCGCCCACTTCAATCCGATCGGCGGCGGGCCGGCGGAGGCCCATCGCCACTTCGTCGACAGCTCGCTCGACTGGGGCCAGGACCTGCCGGGGCTGCGCGCCTGGCTGGAGGAAAGCGCGCGCGGTGAGAAAGTGTTTCTCTCCTACTTCGGATCCGGCGACCCGGTGCACGAGGGCATCGTGGCCACGCGCTTGGGTGATGGCTACTTTGACTGGGCCGCGCGTGTGACGCCACCCGCCCTGCAGGGTGGTGTGTATGCGATCAGCGCGACGATGTTCCGCCGCGTCTACACCCACGTCCGGGGGCCCTGGGACTCATCGTACGAACAGGCGTATCAGCAGCTGCGGACCTGGCTGGCCGCGGCCGCAGGGACGCCCGCCGGCACCCTGCCCAACGATTTGGACGGCACGCCGCTGACAGCGGAAGAGGTGCGCGCGCGCCTGTTCCGTTACGAGCACCTGCAGTTCGGGCGGCTCTGCCATTTCCTCGAGCGACGGCCGGTCGACGCGCACATCGGGTACTCGATCCTGATCTTTCGTCTGACCGAGGAGGAGGTGCAGCGCGCGCTTTACGGGCCGCTGCCGTCGGCCTGAGCCGGGGGCGTGATTTCTCCGGCGGGCGCGGTTGCGTCGACCGGAAGCTCCGTTGCCGGCTCGGCCGGAGCCTTGGGTGGATGGATCGCAACAACCCGGCTGATGCGCGCAATCCGTGCCCCGATGTGGCGCTCCACCACGGGCTCGAGCACATAGTCGTCCGGCAGCAGGTCCTTGGGCTCGACGACGAAGCCGCCCTCGGGACCGGTCGGGCGCAGCAGCTGCGTGACAAGGACTTCCTGGAAGGTGCCTTGATCCAGGTGAAACTTGACCCGGTCCGACATGAAGCGGGCCCGATCAACGGTGACGACCGGGATGCGGCGCATCAGCCAGGCGAGACCGGATTTGTTGGTGATGACGAAGCGGTCCTTCGGTGGCATGGCCTCGACGACGCGCCCCTCCCACGCAAGCTCCGACGCCAGCTGGTTGATGGTCGTGTGGTGGGCGGAGGCGGTCAGGGCGAAGCCCACGTGCACGAGGAGCGCACCCACGGTCAGGCCCGACGCGAGCAGCGCGCCCGCGGGCAAGGCCGCATACCGCTGCACGCTCCACGCAATCGCAAGCCCGAGCACCACGTTGAAGGGCAGGATGAGGCGGGCCACAATCGGATCATCGAGCTGGCCCCAGAAGTAGAACATCAGCAGCAGCAGATTCCCCAGCACCGCTCCGGCAAAGAGCACCGCGGTCAGGGCCCCGGCCGAAGCCGACTGCCAGTGCCGGAGGCGCCGAAGGAGAGTCCAGGCCGCGCCACCCAGCGCGAGCCAGCCGAAGACCGACAGCCACCAGGCATTGAGCAGCTTTCCGGAGACGTTGAAGAAATAGGTGAAGGCGTGCTGCAGGTTGTCAGTGAGGTACTCCGCGCCGAAGCGTGAATCCATGTTCTCACGCAGCTCCCACAGCACCGGCGTGCCGGAGAGGTACGTGTTGTGCAGGGCGCAAGGAATGAGCAGGATCGGCGCAAACAGTGCCGGGGCCGGAAGAATCACGCGGCCCGCGCGGCGCCAGCCCTCAAGCACCACCAGGGCCGCGGGCAGCACATAGAGGCCGGACTCGTAGCGGGTCTGCGCCAGCAGCACGCTGGTGAGGATCAGCGCGGACAGCCGGTCGTCATCCGGCTTGGCCAGGTAGTCGGCCGCCAGGAGCATCGCGAGGGTCATCATCGCGAGATTAAGCAACTCCATCCCCACGCCCGTCGCATTCTGCGCGAGCAGCGCGGACGCCCCGAAGCAGGCCAGGCCCGCGAACGCGGCCCGCGCATCCGCCAGTCGCCGCGCGAGGGCATAGAAAAGCCCGAGCACCAGGGGCAGCAGCAGCGTGTTCAGGACAAAGCCATTGAGCTCGCGATAGCCCGTGAGGTCGTGCACGAGCGAGAGGACGAAGGGAAAAAAGTACGGGCGCTTGTCGAGATAGATGTCGAGCGAGGTGAAGATGCCCTCGATCGGATAGCCCCGCACCACGGTTCCGACCTCCCGGAAGTAATGGAGATTCCAGGCCGTGGCCTGCAGGACCAGCTCGTCGTAGAGGACCTTGTACGAGTAGGGAAAGGTCGCGACGGCGACGGCCGCGAGCGCGCCGATCAGGAGCAGGACGTTCCGCCGGTCCGCGGGCGCCTCGGCCCGGAGCCAGGCCCGGGCGCTCGGCAGGCGCCGCGAAAGCGCGTACAGCCACCAAGCGGCGGTGCCGGCCATGGCGAAATAGCCGAAACGCTGCACCAGGCGACCGGCCTCGACCGCGGTGTGCGCGAGGAAGCCATAGGCCACCGCAGTCACCGCCGCCGCCCCGAACAGGGCGAGGCGGAGCGGAAAACGGCGGAGCGCCCCGCGGGCGGCGGCGGCAGTCTCGGACGCAGGGCTCACGGCAGCTTCTTGATCCAGTTCTCGAGGTAGAGCGTGCGCGCCTTTTCCAGTTCCTCCGTGGTGCGTCGCTCGATCCGCGCCGGCACGGCGGCGGTTGCCTCAGCCATCGTCTCACCCTCATGGCGGATCGCCGTCACCCGGCTGATGCGGGCGAAGAGCAGGGCCTGCACCCGGCGCTCCCAGACCGTCTCCAGCTCGAAATCGGGCCCGAGATCGTCCGCGGGATCGATCCGCCGCTGGCCGGTCTGGTCGTCCACCAGCACACTTTGAAACACATAGATCTGGGAGAAGCTGTGATTGCGCAGATGGTAGCCAAGGCCCTCCTTGCGCGATTGGACCTGCGCGATCGGCGAGGCCGGGACTTTCTGGGTGATCCAGAAGACCGAGTCATTGTCGATGAAGAGGAAATCACGCTCGGGCATCCGCGCGAGAAACTCCGCGCGGAACTCCATCTCCACGCCGGGCGCATAGTCATAGGCGTAGGCGCGCTTCGCCATGACCGGCAGGCTGTGAAAGAGGAATCCGCCGGCGACCACGATCGTCAGGAGGCGCGCCACCTTCTCACGCGCGGACATGCGGCCGACCACGACCACCACCGCCAGCGCCATGAGCAAGTGGACCGGCAGACTGAGGCGTCGGATCACCGGATGGTCAAACTGCCCCCAGAAGTAGAAAAGATAGACGAGCGTGACGCCCAGCAGTCCGACCGCGAGCAGGCTCCACGCCTGCTCCTGCGGGGTGTGGCTCGCGGGGAGGCGGAAACTCCGCACGACGAGAAGGCCGAAGAAGGGCAGCGCGATCAGGCCCAAGGCCGCAAAGACCGGCGAACTGGGCTGGTAGGGTCCGAAATCGAAGAAGAAGGCCAGCGCATGGCCGAGGTTGGAGGCAAAGTAGTCGACGGCGAAGGGCGACGTCACCCCGGGCATGCTCCCCATTTCCCAGGCGCCGGACTGGCCGGCAAAGATCCGGTTCTGGACGAGGGCCGGGAGCAGGAACACCGGCGAGATCGCAACGGTCCACGGCAGTAGCACCCGCCCGACGCGCCACCACCCCCAGACCGCGGCAACCACGGCCGGCAACAGGAACAGCAGCGATTCATAGCGTGTCGAAGCGAGCAGCAGCGCCGCGTAAATCATCGCCTGGAGCCGGCGATCGTCGGGAGCCTCCAGGTACCAGACGAGCGTGAGGCCGAGCACCACGATCAGCAGCAGATTCAGCAGTTCAAATCCGCCCCCCGACGCCTGCTGGGCCAGCAGGGGCAGGCCGGCGAACAGCGCGACCATCAAGACGCCGGCCCAGCGGCTCCCGCCGGCCGACCGGCCTCCGACATAGGCCGTCAGGAGAAAGAGAACGCCCAGAACCATGTTCAGATAGAACGCGTTCGTCGGGCGGTATCCCGTCAGGTCATGCACGGTCGCGGTCAGGAAGGGGAACAGCAGCGGGCGCTTGTCGAGGACGCTGCCCAAGATGGAGAACGGACCCTGGACGTCGGTGGCCCGAACCGGGTAGGCAGCCTCGCGCTCGTAATGCATGCCCATGGAGGTCCCCAGAAGCAGCACCTCGTCCGCGAGGATCTTGAATCCGGGTCGCTCCTGCACGGACCAAATGACCGATACGCCGAGGATCAGGGCCAACACCCCCGCATCGAACCGGTCAGGCCGAAAGGCCCTCAGTCGCTCGGCCACCAAGGGACCGAAGGCCGCGAAAAAGAGCGTGACGGCCGCCAGCATGAACCAATAGCCCCCGACGATCACCCAACCGAAGGCGGTGTCGGGCTCGAGCACGAAGCGGGCAAGCACGAAGACCAGGATTCCCTCGACCGCCACCAACCAGAGCCGTTTGTCCGAACCGATGCGCGTAAGCATAAAAAAAGCCGTCCAACGATGTGGACGGCTTTGAGGGAAATGACGACTACCGAACTTAGTTGCTGTAGGTGATCGTACGGGCACCGGCAACGCCGGCCGCCGTGATCGCCGCACCCTGATTGATCTGGGTGGCGTAGGTTTCCTGCGCGACCGTCTGCACGGCCTTGATGTACTGCGAGGACTCGGTACCGACGAGGACCGACGAGGCGACGCTCGAGACACCGTTCTCGAGGAAGTACTGGTCAGCCGCAGCGCCCAGCTGGCGGAGATTGTTCGTGACCGCCTTGTCCTGCGAGCTGGCGCGGACCTTCTGGAAGGCAGGAATCGCCATCGCGGCCAGGAGGCCGATGATGACGACAACGATCATGATTTCGACGAGGGTAAAACCCTTGGAGCTAGTGTGTTTATTCATGGAATGATATGGAGGGGGCAAGGCCCGCTTGGCAGCGAGTTACTTACCCTTCCACACTACTAAAGCCGGCTCTATAAACAAGATAAAACACCTGTAAATGCTAGGCACTATTACGTAGCCGGACACAGAAAAGCCGCTTGGTTTCCCAAGCGGCTTGAAAGCTAAACTCAACGAATCGAATCGCCTTAGTTGCTGTAGGTGATCGTACGGGCACCGGCAACGCCGGCCGCCGTGATCGCCGCACCCTGATTGATCTGGGTGGCGTAGGTTTCCTGCGCGACCGTCTGCACGGCCTTGATGTACTGCGAGGACTCGGTACCGACGAGGACCGACGAGGCGACGCTCGAGACACCGTTCTCGAGGAAGTACTGGTCAGCCGCAGCGCCCAGCTGGCGGAGATTGTTCGTGACCGCCTTGTCCTGCGAGCTGGCGCGGACCTTCTGGAAGGCAGGAATCGCCATCGCGGCCAGAAGGCCGATGATGACGACAACGATCATGATTTCGACGAGGGTGAAACCCTTGGTGGATTGGAGCTTCTTCATAGGACAGTATGGGTTGGAATAATAAAATGCCCAATCGGGCAGTAGGGACATTCAACCCCTCCATCAGTAGGCCGACAAGGTGAAATTCGTAAAGCAGTTGTAAATGAAAAGCGTTGCCCGAGGCGTCGATCGTGATGCTTTGAGGTCGGCTGGGGAACGTATTCGGACCGCTGTCCGAGCCGTTCACGTCGCGATCCGCCCGACCTGGAAAATACATAAATATATTCAATATAACGTCTTAAAAAACACTTACCGCGCGAACAAGGAAACCAGTGGAACCAGCCGATTTGGCAGGGAACTTTTGGGCTGATCGGCGGTTTCACTGCAGTGAGCCCAACGACTTCGCCCAATCACCGCTCCCGCCCGTACCGAATCCGCCTGACATGACACGACCCGCCCGAACCGGACTCCGCTCGCTCCTGCTTGCTTGGGCGATGAGTGGGTTGGCGGGGGTCGCCGTCCAAGGAGCTGATGAGCTCCGCTTCAAGAATGGCGACCGGTTGACCGGGGAAATCGTCGATCAGACGGCCGATTTTATCCGATTCCGCCATGCAACCTTGGGGGAAATCCGCGTAGCGGCGACCGAGGCCAGCGCCAACACCCTCCCCGACACACCGGTGGAAAGCCTCGCCGGCCTCCCGCCGCAAACCGAGGCCGCTCCGCCCCCACCGGCCACCCGGCCGGTCGCGCCGGTCGTTAATTCCGCCCCGAAAGTGACCACGGTCGCCAGGCCCGATCCGTCCCGCTGGCGCGGGAAGATCGAATTCGGCTTCAAGCAGGAATCAGGGGCCACCGAGTCGGTTGACTTCAGCCTGCGCGGCGACGCCGAGCGAAAGATTGGCCGGAACCAATACCGCGCGACCGGCCGCCTCCTCTACGGCGAAAAGAATGACCGCAAGAGCGCGGATCGTTACGACGCGAGCTTCCGTTGGCGCCGGGACTTCGAAGGCGATTTCTTCAGCCAGTCCCTGACCACCTACCTTTCGGACCAGATCAAGGCCATCGACGCCAGCTACGAGCAGAACATCGGCGTCGGGTACCGCGTCCTCAACCGGGACCGCCACATCGTCAACGCCGGCGTCGGCGCCACCGGACAGTATCGTCAGGCCGTCGGCTCCGATCCGAATGTCCAGTTGCTGGCCGAGTTCTTCGAGGACTACACCTACAAGATCAACGGACGCTTCACCCTGACGCAGAATTCCCTCGTGCAGTGGTCGGACGAGGAAACGGGTCCGGTCGCGGCCGGCCGCCAGAACTACAAGCTGCAGTTCGACGCGGCGCTCCAGGGCAAGTTCACCGATCGGCTTTCGCTGAACCTGCGCTTCGAGCACGAATTCGACAACTCCGTGGCCAATCGGGATGCCCGCACGGACCAACGGGTCACGAGTTCGCTCGGCTACGCGTTCTGAGTGTCCACCCCGCTCCCACCGGCAGGCAAAAGGCCGCGAACCAGGACGAGAGGGCAGCACGCGGAAGGCGGATCGCCGTGATCCGCCGTTCCGGCTGACGGGGCTTCGGCCAACGCCTACTTCTTTTTCTTCGTGGCGGCGGGCTTCGTCGCCTTCTTCACGGCCTTCTTGGCAGCCGCCTTCTTGGCGGGAGCCTTCTTCGGGGCGGCTTTCTTGGCCGGCTTGGCCTTCGCGGCTTTCTTCGCGGGCGCCGCCTTTTTCGCGGCCTTGGCCACTTTCTTTACGGTCTTCACCGGCTTGAGCGCCGGCTTGGCCTTTGTCTTGGGCTTGGGCTTCGTCTTGGCCTTTGCCTCGACCTTGGCCACCGGGGCCTTCGGCTTCTGGACCGGCTTGGGCGCCTCCACGACCGGCACCACTTCGGGCAGGCCCAGCAGCACCCGCACCGGGATATCCTCGGCGTCATTCCAAAGCTGCTCGAGCCGGTAGGCATCACGCTTGTCCGGTGTGAACAGGTGAATCATGACCTGATAGGCGTCGACCACGGTCCAGCCACTGCCCTCGGAGGAATCCATCCCCGCGATGCGCATCTTGTCGCCATCGAGGATCTTCTCCAGCTCGACCCGCAGGGCGCGGAGGTGCGGTTCCGACGTGCCCGTCGCCAGCACAAGGTAGTCGGTGATCGACGACTGCGCACTGACGCGCAGCACGCGGAGATCTCCGGCTTTCTTCTCATCAAGCGCCTGCACGATTTTGCGCAGCGTTTCCTGGGTGGTGATGGCCGGGGTGGCGGTAGGTGTCTCGTCGGGCATGGATGTGTTTTCAGCGATAAAGACGCTTCTCCTGGATATAGACAATCGCCTTATGCGGGACGAAGTAGTCGAGCGAGAGGCCCTGCTGCACCCGCGCCCGCAGCTCGGTCGAGCTGATTTCGATCAAGTGACCGTCGCAGCGGTGAAGCCGCAGTCCGGGGATGTCGGGCCGGGCCTTGGCCGGGTGGCCCGGCCGCTCGAGAAAAATGAACTCAATCAGCTGCGCCAGCTCCGCGATGTCCTTCCACAGGTGCATCTTGGGGAGCTGGTCGCCGCCGATGATCCAGTAGAGCTCGTCCTGCGGGTAGAGCGCGCGGAAATGACGGACCGAATCGATGGTGTAGCTGATGCCGCCCTTGCCGAGTTCGTAGTCCGAGAGCTCAAAGCGATGATCCCAATCCGTCGCCGCCCGCAGCATGGCCAGCCGGTCGGCAGAACTCGATTGCACATCGTTGGGCTTCAGCGGCGCCTGGGCCGCAGGCACAAAGATGAGGCGGTCGAGCTTGTACTGCTCGTACGCATCCTGCGCCGCCACCAAGTGACCGAAGTGCACCGGGTCAAAGCTCCCGCCCATCAGGCCGATTTTCACGCGGGGCACCGTTGGCATGCCCGGCACGTCCCGCAAGGCCGGTTTTCAAGGGTGAACAGCCAAACCGGAGCGCGGCGGGAAAGCGGGCGCAGCGCTCCCCTCAAGGCGTTGGCTTCGGAGCTGCCGCCGCGGGCGCCGGTGCGGGTGGGGGCGACTCGTCGCCGGGAGGCGGGAAGGCCACCTTCACCGCGGGAAAGGTCTCACCCATGGTCACCTCAAACTGCTCGGCGCGGATCATCCGCTCGCGCGCCGCGATCTCCTCCTCCCAGCGCCGGATGCGCCGCGCATCCGTCTGCTCCTTCGCCAAGGCCTGCGCCGCCGCCGGCGTTACCTGTGTCTGCCACACATGCAGCCGGCGCAGCCGCGGCAGCGCCTGCAACGCGACCAGGCCACCGTCCGTGACCGCGGTGCCAAAAAGATTCAACGATTCCAGTCTCGTGAGCGGCGCCAGTGCCGCGAGCCCGGCATCCGTCACCGCGGTGCGATCAAGCTGCAGGCGACGCAGGCTGCTCATCGTCGCGAGCGAAGCAAGGCCCGCGTCAGTCACCGCCGTCTCTCCCAGATCGAGCCAGTGAATCACCGGGCCGAGCGCCGCCAGCGCGGCCAGTTGGGCATCTCCAAATTGCTTCAACTGCAGGCGCGCACTCACCGTCAGCCAAGGGTCCTCCGCCGACAGCGGACGAATTTCAATCCCCAGTTGCGAGCCCAGGGCCGCCGCCTGCGCGAGCACCGCGGCTCGATCGGGCCGCGGCGCCTCATCCGGTCCGGCGCCCATCCGCTCCGCCAGAATCTCAGCAACCTCGGGCGGCGGCGCGGCCTGCGCGACGGTCCCGATCCGAGGCGCGCCCGAGCCCACCCACCACTCGAGCAGCGTGAGTTCCTCGTCCGACAGCTGCGGCTTCGTCTTCGGCGGCATCCGCTCCTCGTGATCCAGCGGTAGCAGCAGGCGCTGGATCATCCGGCTGCCCGCCACATCGCCCGGCTTGAACAGGGCCCCGTGCTTGCCGCCCTGCAGCATCGCCTCCCACGAATCCATTCGCAGGTCGCCCTGGCTCTTGGCCTCGCCATGACAGGCCACGCAGCGCTGCTCGAGAATCGGGTGCACCACATCGGCAAAGACCTGCGCGGTCCTCGGATCGAGCGGCACCTCCCGCACCCCGGTCACCACCCCGGGCGTCGTACCCAGCGCACGCTGCCAGTGCGCCGGAAGCAATTCCGTCAAATAGTTCTCACCATGGACCATCGCGCCACCGTAATGGCCCGCGGCCGCAATCAATCCGACCGTCAGTGCCAGCAAGGGCCCGTAAGCTCGCCGCCACCGCAGGCCCTGCACCACCAGGAGTGCGATCGCGCCGGCGACCGTGAGGAAACCGAGCAGCTGATGCCGGTCCAGCAGAGTTCCGGAAAAATCCCCCCGCTCCGCCAGCAGCCAGCCCAAGCCCGCCGCGATGACCGCGGCTCCGGCACCGCAGGCCAAGACCACGGTCCGCTGCGCCTCGCTCAGGCGCGGAAAACGCGACCAGCGGCCCGCGAGTTCGAACAGCGCCAGCAGCAGCAGAATGCCGATCGGCAGGTGCACCACCAGCGGATGCAACCGTCCCAAAAAGAGCAGCAGGTTCTCCATGGGCAGCCTCTAGGCGAAGATCCCCGTCGCCACCTTGCCATGGACATCCGTCAGACGGAAATCCCGCCCCTGGTACCGGTGCACGAGCCGCGTGTGGTCGATGCCAAAGGTCGCCAGCATCGTCGCGTGCAGGTCGTGCACGTGCATTTCCTGTCCGTCCTTCAGAAAGCGATACCCGAGTTCGTCGGTCGAGCCCCAGGTCAGGCCGCCGCGGATCCCCGCACCCGCCATCCAGATCGAGAACGCGTTGATGTGGTGGTCGCGGCCCGACCCCTGCCCCATTGGCGTGCGGCCGAATTCACCGCCCCAGATCACCAGCGTATCCTCGAGCAGACCGCGCTGCTTGAGGTCCTTGACCAGCGCCGCGGCCGGCTGGTCCGTGAGCTTGCACACCTGGCGCAGCCGGGGATCGAGGTCCCCGTGGTGGTCCCAGCCACGGTGATACAGCTGCACGAAACGGGTGCCGCGCTCGATCAGGCGGCGGGCGAGCAGACAGTTGCTCGCGAACGATCCGTCGCCCGGCTCCTTCACGCCATAGAGATCGAGGATCGACTGCGGCTCCGAACTCAGGTCAGCCAGCTCCGGCACGCTGGCCTGCATCTTGA
Organism: uncultured Opitutus sp.; assembly: GCA_964476965.1. Taxonomy (GTDB): domain Bacteria; phylum Verrucomicrobiota; class Verrucomicrobiia; order Opitutales; family Opitutaceae; genus CAMAXB01. The sequence goes on from CAYZCV010000012.1 coordinate 19,299, forward strand.
AGGCGAGTTCGTACTGCGCGATGCGGGTCTGGATCTCCGGGTCAAGCGATTCCTCCTCCTGAAAACCATTCAGGCGCGCAATCTCGTCGATCACCTGCCGCTGCGTGCTCTGGCACACGCCATCCGGATTGCCGACATAGTGCACCGGCGCACCCTTGCTGTAGAATTGCACGCCCTGAAAGCGACTGGGCAGGAAGCCGGCCGACCACTGCCGCGCCGACACCGGCTGATCCGCGCCGGGCCCGTTCGACATCAGCACGATGTAGCCGGGGAGATTGTCGGCCTCCGAACCGAGCCCGTAGAGCAGCCAAGAACCCATGCTCGGCCGGCCCTTGATGATCGAACCCGCGTTCATGAACGCGTGGGCCGGGTCGTGATTGATCTGCTCCGTGTGCATCGAGCGCACGATGCAGATGTCGTCCGCAATCGTCTGCGTGTGCGGCAGCAGGTCCGAGATGATCTGCCCAGACAGCCCGCAGCGCGAGAAGGTGTACGGCGAACCGCGGGCGAGCAGCACCGTGTTCTGCAACTGCGCGAGCTGCTGGCCCTTGGTGAAGGATTCCGGAAAGGGTTTTCCGTCGAGCCGGTTCAACTCGGGCTTCGGATCAAAGAGGTCCACATGCGAGGGACCGCCCGCCATGCAGAGATGGATGATGCGCTTGGCCCGTGGCAGAAAATGCGGCGCCGGCAGAATGCCCCGCCAGCGGCCCGCCGGGGCCGCTGCCGCGCCCAGCAGGCGCGAATCGAGCAGGGATCCGAGCGCGAGCGCGCCGATGGCCTGCGCGGACTTACCGAGGAAGGTCCGACGCGACCAAGCCCGCTGATGATGACGCAGATTCGTGGGATCGAAGTCAGACATGATCAGTAGCGGACGATGGTTTCGTTGAGGTTCAGCAGCACGCGCGTGACCGAGGTCCAGGCAGCGAGCTCGATGCGATCGGTTCCCGCGGGGACCGGCAACATCCCGACGCGCGTGAAGGCCTCCGCCTCCTCCGGGTTTGCGCGGTAATGCTCCAGCTGCGTCGCGTAAAAGGCCCGGAGCGAGGCCGCCTCGCGCTCGTTCGGCTCGCGTGCGACGGCACGGCGGACGCCCTCGGCCAGGCGCTCGTCGACCGTCCCGGCCGGCCGGGCGGCGAGGATCTGCAGCGCGAGCCCACGCGCCGCTTCCACAAAAGTCGGATCGTTGAGCAGCGTCAGCGCCTGCTGGGGCGTGCTGGAGATCGCCCGCTCCGCCACACACTCCTCGCGCGACGGCGCGTCAAAGTTGGCCAGCATCGGGTGCAGGAAGGTCCGCTGCCAGTGCTGATAGACGCCGCGCCGATACTGCCGGTCATCCAGCTGCACCTCGTAGTCGCGGATCGGGAAGTTCAAGGAGGCATAGTAACCTTCCGGCTGATACGGCCGGGCGCTCGGCCCGCCGACTTCGCGGTCGATCAGGCCGGCGATCGCCAGCGCATTGTCGCGGACAAACTCCGCCTCGAGCCGGCGGGCGTTCTGCCGCGCGAGCAGACGGTTGGCCGGATCGGCGGCCAACAATTCGGGCCGGGCTCGCGAGGACTGACGGTAGGTCGAGGAGGTCACGATCACGCGCACCATTGCCTTCACGTCCCAGCCACGGTCCATGAACTCGACGGCCAGCCAGTCGAGCAGCTCGGGGTGACTCGGCCACTCGCCCTGCGCGCCGAGGTCGTCGAGCACGGCTGAGAGCCCGGTGCCGAAAAACTGTTCCCACAGGCGGTTCACGAAGGTGCGCGCCGTAAGCGGATTGTCGCGCGAAACGATCCAGTTGGCGAGATCGAGCCGGGTCTGCCGTGGGGCATCCGCCGGCAATTCGCCGCCGGCGAGAAAGCCCGGCGGGGCCGGCCTGACCACTTCGCCGGTTTCATCCAGCCAGTTGCCGCGCGGCAGGATGCGCGTGGTCGCCGGAGTCGTCGCGGCCGTGACCGCGGTCCAGGCCTTGCCGTCGAAGCACTCGGCGATCGCGTGGAGCTCGCGCTGGATCGCGGCCTGCGCGCCGACTTCGCCCGCGCCGGTGCTGCGCAGGTACTCCCCGGCTCGCAGGGCTTTCTGGTCATCCGTCGGGGTGGCGGCCAGCAGGGCGTCACGCACCGCGGCGGGTACCCCGTCGCCCGGCAGACGTCCGGCGAGCGGCGAGACCGTCACGCGCACGCGGCCCGGATCGTTCATCGAGCCCGCGACCGCCACGCTGCTGCGGCCAAAGGTGGCGACCAGCCGTTCACCGGGCGCCAGCGTGACCGGGGTCTTGAGCAGAAACACGGCGGCCTGGGGTTGCTCAGCCAGAGCGGTGAAGGAGCGCCAGCCGGTCGTGACCGCGGGGAGCCGCTGTCCGTTGAAATACGATTCATTGGCCTGCTCCGTGTAACCGTTGAAAATCTCCACCGGACGCAGCTCGCCTTCGCCCGCGGGGCGAATGGCGAAAGTCACCCGGGTATTGAAGAGCTCCCGCCCACCCCGGCCCACCTTGCCCTTGTGCTGCTCGTCCGGCAAAACCTCGACGCGGATGGCGGCAATTGATTCGCCCGGAACATTGAGCGCAACCACCGGCAGCGGCGGCCGCGCCGCCCCGCGGCCGGTGGCCGGAACCGAGAAGCGCGCACTGCCATCCGCCAGCGCTTCAACCTGCGCGTTGTCCGGCGCCACGTCCGGCTGGGCGAGTCGCCACCCGCGAGTCGGCTCGGCCCGCAGGCTCGTCGCGGCCTGCGCCACCCAGGCATCGAGCGCCGGCCAGCGTTCGGCATCCGCGGCCAGGCCTGGCGCGGATGAGGCAATGAATTGCTCCAGGCGCGCCGTGATGCGGTCGCGCCGACGCGCGAGGTAGTCGCTGTCGACCTGAAGTTCCGGCGGGAAGGGATGGTCGTTGGTGAAATTCCTCAGCTCCGGCTCCGGTGTGTAGGTGTAGTCGTGGTACACGCCCCACTGCTTGATGTCGGCGAAGTACGCCGCGGTGGCGTAGAAGTCGCGCGCCGAGATCGGGTCGTACTTGTGGTCGTGACACTCCGCGCAGGCCATGGTCGAGCCCATCCACGCGGTCGAGACGGCGCGCACGCGGTCGGCGGCGTACTTGGCGAGGTACTCCTTCGGCTGGGCGCCGCCTTCGCGCGTCATCATATTGAGCCGGTTGAACCCGGTCGCGACCAATTGCTCCGGCGTGGGGTTCGGCAGGAGGTCACCCGCCAGCTGCTCGCGGGTGAACTGGTCGAAGGGCTTGTTCGCGTTGAACGCGGCGATCACATAGTCGCGGTAGGGAAAGACATTCTGCAGCTGATCGCCATGGAACCCGACCGAGTCGGCGAAGCGGACGAGGTCGAGCCAGGGCACCGCCATGCGTTCTCCGTAGTGCGGGGAGGCCAGCAGCCGGTCGACCAGCCGCTCATACGCGTCGGGCGCGCCGTCCGCGACAAAGGCCGCGACCTCGGCCGTGGTGGGTGGAAGTCCCGTGAGGTCGAGGCTCAGCCGGCGGATGAGCGTGGCGCGGTCAGCCTCCGGGGAGGGCGTCAGTGATTCGGCCGCGAGGCGATCGAGGATGAAGGCGTCAACCGGCGTGCGGACCAACGCGGCCTGAGCGGGCGCGACCGCCGGCGGCGTGCGCTTCTGCGGGACGACGTAGGACCAGTGCGCCTCGTACTTGGCGCCCTGCTCGATCCAGCGCTTCATCAGCGCGATGTCCCGCTCGGACAATTGATGGAGCGTATCGGGCGGCGGCATGACCTCGGCCGCCTCCTTCGAAATCAGCCGGCGCCAGACTTCGGATTTCTCCGGATCGCCCGGGACGATCGGGGTGCGGGCGCGGCCGGACTTATCGGTGATGGGTGCGTAGGCCGATTCCGGGCGGTCGAGTCGGAGATTGCCCTTGTTGGCGGCGACGTCGGCTCCGTGGCACTTGAAGCACGTGTTCGACATGATCGGCCGGATGTCGCGGTTGAATTCCACGACCGCCGGCAGGGGCTTTACTGCGGCCGCGGACACCCCGGCCAGCGCCAGCGAACCGATCAGACCGGGCAGGACACGAAACAGGAGGCGCGGGGCAGCAACATCCGCAGGCATGAGGCGATCGTCTTTGAGGGGGTGGAGGCAACGACACGCGCCTGCGCGGCGTCGCCGGGGGTGAAAGGCCAACTTTCGCCTAATAACAATCAGTCGGACCTGCGGTGTAAACGCCAGAGATTGACGGTCGCACGATTCCTCGGGCCAAACCGGCCGCTTGCCCGCCCGCCAGGCTTGCCCTTGGCTGGTGACACCCCGATGTCCCCGTCGCTTGTCCTTCGTCCGCTCGTTCCCGCCGACCATGACGCCACGGCCAGCCTGCTCCACCGCTCGTTGGTGCACTGGTATGAGAGCCGGCTGCGACAGGGAGCCCGCTTTGGGGCGCACGCTGAACCGTTTCGCCTGTTTCCCGAGGTGTATGCCGCCCTGGATCCGGGCGAGGCCATCGCGGCGTGCGACGCCGCCACCGGCGTGTTACTCGGAGTCTGCTTCGTCCACCCTCGGCCAACGCACATCGCGGTGGGGATCGTGGCGACAGCGCCGGAGGCCCAGGGACGCGGCGTCGCCCGCGCCATGCTCGAGCCGGTGCTCGAACAAGCCCGGCGCACCGCGCGGCCGGCGCGACTCGTCTCAAGTCTGCTCAACCTCGACTCCTTCTCGCTCTACTCGCGGCTCGGATTCGTCCCCCACACGATCTTTCAGGACCTTGCTCTGACCATCCCGGAATCCGGCCTGAAGGCCCCACGGCCCCCCGGAGCGGACCGGGTGCGACCGGCCACCGACCCCGCGGAGGCGGGCCGCCTGGCGCAGCTCGAACGCGAGCTGCAGGGGATTGAGCGCGAGCAGGACTATGCCCTCTTTCTCCGTAACGTGGTCGGGGATTGGCGCGTCTGGGTTCTCGATCACGCGGACGGCTCACCGGAGGGCTTCCTCGTCGCCAGCCAGCACCCGGCCTGCGTCATGCTCGGGCCCGGCGTGGCCCGGGATGAGCCCACGGCGCTCGCGCTGCTCTGGCGCGCCCTCGATGCCCTGCGCGGACGCAGCGTGGTCTTTCTCGTCCCGAGCGCCGCCCGCACCCTGGTGCAGACCTGCTACACGTGGGGCGCCCGCAATGTGGAGCTGCACGCCGCGCAGACCACCGGACCGCGGCCGGTGACGCGTGGGGTCGCCTTCCACACCTTTCTGCCCGAGTCGGGCTAGGCGGCTACGCCCCGGGTGAAAACCGGGCCGTCAGAAGGGGCCGATAGGCCGCGCGGTGCACCCAGGCCAGATAGAGGTGGAGGCCCACAAATACACCCGTGGGCAGCAAGCCGGAGGGCTCGAGGAAGAAATGAAAGGCCACGGCGTTGACCAGAAAGGGTGCCAGCAGCACCAGCGCGAGCGGCACGAAGCGGTTACAGACCAGACACAGGCCCACCCCCAATTGCGTCAGCCCAATGAGCGGCATCATGTAACCGCTCTCCATCAAGGCGGTCGAAAACGCGGCCGCGCCCTCCGGCAGGGGCGTTTCCGGCTGGGGGATGAAGTTCAAGAAGCCGTTGAGGCCGAAGATCGTCATCGGCAGGCCCAGCAGGAAGCGAACGATCGTCGGCGCGACCGGGCGGCGCGAAGGGGTGGAAGGAGCGGACGTCATAAGGAAGGAGTTGGAGACAAGAATCCGGCAGGGCCGGTGTTCATGGACAACGAATGAACGGGCCGCCGGCGGACATGGGACCGGGCGGGGGCGTTCGCCTGCGCGATGGGCGGTGAGGGTCAATTGGTGCCCGGGGAGGGACTCGAACCCTCAAGACCTTGCGGCCGGCAGATTTTAAGTCTGATGCGTATACCATTCCGCCACCCGGGCGGGCACGTGGATTGATTCACTGCCAAAGGTGCCGCAGACGCGCGAGCCTGATTCTTTACGGGGGCCCGCCCGTCGTGCGCAAAAAAGGGCGCAGGAACTCGCGGGGCGATCTCCGCACCGGTCGGGGTGAACCGGGGAAATCGCCCGCGCTTCCTGCGCCCGAGGGGCGACGTAACAGACGGCGCCTTAGTCGAGGCCGATCGCGTGGGTGACCATGGGCGCGTACTTCACGATCAGGCCCGCGAATACGACCGAGACGATGGAGATGAGCTTGATCAGGATGTTGAGCGAGGGACCGGAGGTGTCCTTGAACGGGTCACCCACGGTGTCGCCCACCACGGTAGCCTTGTGGTCGGGCGAGCCCTTGCCGTAGACGATCGTCTTGGGGCGGCCCGCCGCCATCTCGTCCTCGGCCCGCTGGACAATCGCATCACGCACCTCAGCCGGGATGCCCTCGCGGGTCGCCTTGTGGTGCTTCACATCCTCGGCCGTGATGCGGCCATAGGATTCCAGGAGTTTTTTCGCATTGTCCCAGGCGCCGCCGGCGTTGGCCATGAACACGGCCACGGCGAAGCCTGACACCAGACCGCCCGCCAGCATGCCGAGTACGCCCGCCACGCCGAGCAGAAGCCCGAGCGCCACGGGCGCGGTGATGGCCAGAATCGCCGGCGCCACCATCTCGCGCTGCGCACCCGCGGTGGAGATCGACACGCAGGTGGCGTAGTCCGGGTACTCAATGCCCTCGTGCGTCACGCGCTTGGGCCAGGATTCCGGGTTCTGGATATCCGCCTCACTCATGCCCGCCGCCCGGAAGGCCTCGCGCATCTTGCTGAACTGGCGGCGGCACTCGCGCATCATGCTGTAGGCCGCACGGCCGACCGCCTTCATCGTCATGGCGCAGAAAAGGAAGGTGAGCAGCACCCCAATGAAGAGCCCGGCGATGACCTTGGGGTTGGTCAGGGTCACGTCATAATAACGCATGACATCCTCGATCGTCGCCTGACGCGACGAGACCACATCGAAGCGCGCGTTGCGGTCCGCCCAGGTGATCTCGTAGCGATTTGCGGAGAACGGATCCGTCCCGACGGCCCGGACCGGGAGGCGGGCACCGATCGCGAGGTCCTTGATCGTGCGACGCGGGAGTTCGTGGGTGGGCAGGAAGAGCGCCCCATCAAAGTAGTCAGCGCCGTCAGCCATCGAATCCGGGAACGCGACGGTGAAGCGGCCGTAGCCCTGGTGAACCGCGACTGGAGTGGTGGCCGCCGTGAGGTTCTCCTGACCATAGGACACGGCCTGCGTGGTGATCTGGGTTTGAACGATCTGCACGTACGCCGCGAAGAGGGCGAGCGCCGTGAGGGCGGCCGAGCCGATGGCAAAGCCCTTGCCGGTGGCGGCCGTGGTGTTGCCGAGCGAGTCCAGCATGTCGGTGCGCCGGCGCACCTCGGGGGGCTGGCCGGACATCTCGGCATTGCCGCCGGCGTTGTCGGCGATCGGGCCATAGGCGTCGGTCGCGAGCGTGATGCCCAGGGTGGAGAGCATGCCGACCGCGGCGATGCCTACGCCGTAGAGGCCCATGAGGAAGCTTTCCGAGCCCCCCGCAAAGATGAAGGCACCGAGAATGGCCACGGCGGTCGTGATGAGGGAGGCCCAGGTGGACTTCATGCCCTCGGCCACGCCCGCGATGATGACCGTCGCCGGTCCGGTCAGGGCCTGGTTGGCGATGCCCTGGGTGGGCGGCTTCTCGTACGACGTGTAGTACTCCGTCGCATACGCGATCACGAGACCGGCCGCGAGGCCGAAGACGATGGCCATACCCAAGCCAACCCAGCCGGTACCGGCGCCGGCCAGAACCGCGGCGGCCTCGCCGGATCCGAACATCACATAAAGAAGTCCGAAGGATCCGACCGTGATCAGGCCCGAGGCCACGTACACGCCGGCGTGCAGGCTCTTGAGGAGCTCGGCAAAGGTTGCGTTCTCCTTGGTGCGGACCGCAAAGATGCCGACGATCGAGCAGAGGATGCCGAGACCGGCCAGCGCGATGGGCGCCACGGCCAGCTTCAGGGCAAAGGTCGCGGCCGCGGCGGTAAGGCCGAGAACCGAGATCGCCGCGGCCACTCCCAGCGACAGCGTCGCGAGGATCGAGCCATAGTAGGATTCGTAGAGATCGGCGCCCATGCCGGCGACGTCGCCGACGTTGTCGCCGACATTGTCCGCGATCGTCGCCGGGTTGCGGGCGTCATCCTCGGGGATGCCGGCCTCGACCTTGCCGACCAGATCCGCGCCGACGTCAGCCGCCTTGGTGTAGATGCCACCGCCCACGCGGGCGAAGAGCGCCTGGGTCGACGCGCCCAGACCGAAGCTCAGCATGATCGTGGTCATCTCGGCCAACTGCTCGGCGGGGCCTCCCACCAGGCCGAGCTGGGTGCCAAAGCCATTGAGCACCACAAACCAGAACGAGATGTCGAGCAGCGCAAAGGCGACCACGTTGAGGCCCATGACCGCGCCCGAGCGAAAGGCGACCACCAGGCCGTCATTGAGCGACTGCTTGGCGGCAAAGGCCGTCCGGGCTGAGGCATTCGTGGCCATCTTCATGCCGAACCAGCCGGTCAGGCCGGAGAGGAAGCCCGCCAGCGGCACGCCGATCATCGAGAGCCCGGGCTGCAGGCCGAGCCAGGCGAGCAGGCCGAGGAACGCGACAAGGGCCACGAAGACCAGCGCCACCACCCGATACTGCCGCATCAAGTAGGCGATGGCGCCGTCGCGCACGGCCTGCGCGATCCGGATCATCTCCGGATCGCCTTCGGAGCGGCTCATGACCGACGCGCTGAAGACGCGGGCCATGATCAGGGCGGCGACGCCTGCGAGGGGCGCGAGCCAAAACAACGACGGGACATCACTCAAAGCAGCCAAAGGCCACTGCACGAATGCATTCATAGGCATGGGAGGTAACGGACGGGGTTAACTGACCTACTCTGGGGTGCTCGGAGGCTGACGTCCGCCTCCCACGATGGCCAGTGGATTTTCGCACTGTCCGAAATTCTTCCGGCAATCACCCACGACCGCCCAACCCTGAGCAAAAACCATCACGCCGCCGGGCGGACGCCCCGCCCGGCCCGCGCCGGCTAAGGTAACCGAACTGCCGATACACGCACCGGCCCGGGCTGGACGCGTCCGTAGATCGTGGTGAGGGGCGCGTTGGCGGCATCGCGTCCGCGCGCGATCACGACAATGTTTTCCGGAGCGATGCCATCCGTGGGATCGATGACATACCACTGGCCGCCCAGGTAGACCTCGAAGCAGGCGTGAAAGTCCATCGGTTCCAGCCCGACGGCAAAGGCGCCGAGGTAGCGCGCCGGGATGGACAACGCGCGGCAGAGCGCAATCGAGAGGTGACTGTAGTCGCGGCAGACACCCTTGCGGCCGCCCCAAACATCCCAGGCCGACGTCCGCGAGTCCGTGGCGCCGGGTGCATAGGCCAGGTTGGCGTCCACCCAGCGGCAGATTTCGCGCACCTGCTCCGCCCGGTTCTCGATCCGGCCGAAGAGTTCCCAGGCGAGGTGGGCAAAGCGATCGCTCTCACAGTAGCGGCTCGGCAGCGTATAGGTCAGGATGGAGAGCGGCAGGCGCCCGGGGTTGTCCGCCCGAACCTCCGCCGGGAGTCCGGGGCGGGAGACCTCGACCGTGGCCTCATAGGAAAGCTCAAAGGGTCCCGCCGGAACCTCGGCGCGAAACACCCGGTTGCCCTTGGAGGTGGTGACCCGCTCCGGCTGGACCTCGGGGCGGCAAGTGACCAGTTCGGAGAGGATCCGCTGCTGCGCGTCGACATTGACGAGCACGTCAAAGGTGAACGCCGCCGTCGGAGACTGGACGTCGTAGCGGAGGGAACAGCCAACGGAAAGAGGCATGGGAGCCACGACAGATAGCGGAAGCTCCCGCACCGGGTGAAGCCTCGTTTTAGCGGGGAGTAGGCCAGACCTCTTTGGCCCAAAAAGCAAACGCGCGGAACACCCCAGGGCGTTCCGCGCGGCCGGCCAAGCTCGGGAGCAGGCCTTAGAACTTCATGCTGAGTTTCGTGTAGAAGAAGGCGCCATTGAAACCGAAGGGCGAGATGCCGTTGTAAGGGAAAATGCCCACATTGTCGGTGCCGTTGACCCCCGCACTTCCGACCGCGAGCGACGCGAGGTTCTTCGTCGGGTAGATGTTGAAGAGATTGTTCGCCCCAACCGAGACGCGAATCCGCTCGTTGTACTGGTAGCTCAGATCCAGATCCGTGACCCACTGGCGATCAAAGCTCTGAATCACCTGCTGATTCGCCCCCGCCGGAACCGTTGGCGCAAGCCGGACATCATAGCCCGGGGTCAGCGTGACGATTTGGGTCTGGGTAGCGCTGGGCAGCGCGACCGACTCCACCTCACCGTAGCGAACCACCCGCAACTGGAAGCTGAACTTGCGCAGCTCATAGCCCAGCGTGAGGTTGATCGTGTTCTTCGGCTGACCGCTCTCGAGGCGAACCTGCTCGGTGAGGTCGAAGAGCGGAGTCGTGATTCCGAGGCCCGCGAGGACCGGTGGGGTCGGAGAAAAACGCGTCACCGTCGACTCGTTGTAATTGTAGCCAGCCGTGTAGGTCACGCGGTGATTGTCCGCGATCTGCTGGACATAGCGCAGGCTGAGGTCGACCCCTTCCGTCTCGGTGTCGACCGCGTTCGTGAAGTAGCGACCACCCGTGACCCCGGTGATGCCCTTGGAAACGAGGAAGTTGGTGACCGCCGTACCGGTGTAGTTCGACGAAAGGATCACGCGGTCATCGATCGCGATATTGTAGTAGTCAACCGAGGCGGTGAAGGCCTCGTTGGGCTGGAACGTGATGCCCAGCGAGTAGTTGGTGGACTCCTCCGGCTTCAGAGGCGAAGCGCCCAGCGCCACCGCGACGGGGTCAGTTGCCGGGAAGGTCTTGTTCTCAAAGGGCACGCCGCCGATGAAGTTGGTGGCGGTCGAGCTGAAGAACTGCTGCGCGAGATGCGGGGCACGGAAACCCGTGCTCACGGCCCCGCGTACCGCCACGGGGGCGGACACCTGCACGCGGGACGCGAGCTTGAAGTCCGTCGTCGTGCCGAAGTCACTGAAGTCCTCGTAGCGCGCGGCAAACGACAGGTCCCAGCGCTCGTTGATCTGGTTCGCGAACTCGGCGTACAGGGCATAGCTGGTGCGGTCCTGACGGGTCTCGTCCGAGGGACGGAAACCGGGAAACACCTGGGCGCCGGGCAAGCCCTGGGTTCCGGCCGCCGGGCCATCGAGGATGCGGACGCCGCCATCGCGGTAAGAGTCGGGTTCACCGGCCCCGATCTCATACTCCTCCCACCGATACTCGGCCCCGAGGGCGACGTTGAGTGGGTTGGTGAACCCGACATCGAACTGGTTGGTCAGGTCGAGGTTCGAGGTCGACTGGTCGAAGCCGAGCTTGCCCGCGTAGAAGCGGGTCGGGCTGGCAGCGCCCAGCGTAACGTTATTGGAGTTGGTGATGGTGTACTCCAGCGTGTTGCGGCCGTAATTGGTGCTCAGGTCGACGTCCCATTCGGCCGCCTTGGTCCGGACGCCGCCGGCCAGGGAGAAGTCCACAATGTCGGTGTTGATCAGCGGAAGAAAGCCGTTGGGCCAGATCGAACGGACGGTGCGATCATCACCGGCGCGGCGGAAAAAGCCGGCCGCAGTGCCGTCACGCTTGCTGTAGCCGCCGAACGCATACAACGTCGCCGCGTCGTCGCCGACCGGGAGTTCGGCATCGAGGAAGATGCCCTGATCCTTCATGTCGCCGTCGCCCTGGCTGTGGTTGATGCGGTCAATGGTCTTCTCCCGGGGATCAAGCGTCACCCCTGCGGGCGGAAGCGTCGTGCCGGAGAGATAACTCCCGGAGATCGCCGTCTGGGCGCCGGTCGTCGTGCTCGTGCCGAAGTACTGCATGCGCGTGTCCGCCTCGGAGCGGTTCGTGCGCTCACGGTCTCGGTAAAAAAGCGTGGTGCGAAGGACTCCGTCGCCCGCCAGCGGAACGCCGGCGAACGCACTGCCCTCAATCACCTGGCCGTCTCCCTCGCTCGTGATGCCGTAGGTGCCGTTGAAGCCGGATCCCAGGGATTTATCGAGCACGATGTTGATCACGCCGGCAATCGCATCGGATCCGTACTGGGCGGCGGCACCGTCCCGCAGCACCTCGATCCGCCCGATCGCCGCAGAGGGGATCGCGTTGAGGTCGACCGAGACCGAGCCGCGCCCGATCGTGCCGTTAACGTTGACGAGCGAACTGGTGTGCCGACGCTTGCCGTTCACCAGCACGAGGACCTGGTCGGGCGCCAGCCCACGCAGGGTGGCCGGGCGGATGTGGTCCGTGCCATCACCGATGGTCGCCCGCGGAAAATTGAACGAGGGCACCAGTGACTGCAGCATCTGGCTGGTTTCGGTGTAGCCGCCGGCAGTGAGATCCGCGGCGGAGACGATGTCGATCGGGACCATCGATTCCGTCGCCGTCCGCTCAGCAAAGCGGGAGCCAATGGAGACGAAGGCTTCCATCTCAATCACCTCAGCGGCCGGCTCGGTCGCCGCCGCCGCGGCGGGCGAAGACGGGGCCACGGTCTGAGCCCAGACGGTCGTTCCAACAAGGACAGAGGCGGAGGATCCGCCGAGGAGCAGCAGCGTGCGCAGTAAACGCACGGCTGGGGTATAGCCGGTGTTCATGGTCAGGAACCGTATCCAAGAATGTGCTATTCGCAAGATTCATACCCCTGGTTTTGCTTCGGAGACAGGTTTGAAAGCAGGCCGCCCTTGTGTCGTCCCGGTTTCTGCTCAAACTCCCTCCATGCGTTGTGCGAACCGTCCGACGATCCGATCCCCGCGTTTTTTTCTTCTGGCCACGGTCTCCGTTCTGACCCTTGGCCTCTCCCCCACCCAGGCCCAGCGCCTGCCCGTCGAAGCGACCCGGGGCATGGTCACTTCCGCCAGCGCGATCGCCTCCGAGGTCGGCGTGGAGATCATGCGCAAGGGCGGCAATGCCGTCGACGCGGCGGTGGCGACCGGGCTGGCGCTGACCGTCACGTATCCGCGCGCTGGCAACATCGGCGGCGGCGGCTTTCTTGTGCTGCGTCTGGCCGATGGTCGCGTGACCACGATTGATTTTCGCGAGATGGCCCCGGCGGGTGCGTCGCGCGACATGTACCTCGATGCCAAGGGCGATGTCGCCCCCGGGCGCTCCACCGTCGGCTACCTCGCGAGCGGCGTCCCCGGCACCATCGCGGGCTTCGCGCTCGCGCTCGAGAAGTACGGCTCGGGCAAGGTCACCTGGGCCGATGTGGTCGAGCCCGCCCGGCGCCTTGCCGCTGAGGGCTTTGCGGTCACCCCGGCCCTTGCCCGCGACCTGCGCGCGAGCGAGAAGCTGCTTGGGCAGTTCGCCGATTCCAAGCGGGTCTTCCTCCGGGACGGCAAACCCTTCGAGCCCGGCGAACGCTTTGTCCAGGCCGACCTCGGGCGGACGTTCGAGCGCATCAAGACGGCGGGTCCCCGCGAGTTTTATGAAGGTGAGACCGCCCGCCTGATCGCCGCCGACATGGCGGCCCACGGGGGCCTGATCACGCAGGCCGACCTCAAGGCCTACCGCGCGATCGAGCGTCCCGCGATCCGAGGCACCTATCGCGGCCACGAGATCATCACCATGCCCCCGCCGAGTTCCGGCGGCATCGCGCTGCTGCAGATGTTCGGCATGGTCGAACCCCATGATGTGGCGGCGCTGGGGCATAACTCCGCGGCCAAGATCCATCTCTTCGTCGAGGCCATGCGCCGCGCGTTCCGCGATCGCGCGGAGTTTCTGGGCGATCCGGATTTCGTGACCGTCCCCGTAGCCGGCCTGCTCGATCGCGCCTACATCCAGGGCCTGATGGCTAATTTCGATCCGGCCAAGGCCACGCCGAGCGAGGGGCTTGCCCCCGGCTCGCCCGCGGGCGCCAAGCCCCTCGCTCTCACCACTCCGATCGCCCACCTCACAGACGAATCGGTGGAGACCACCCACTTCTCCGTGGTCGACGCGGCGGGCAATGTGGCGAGCTGCACCTACACGTTGAACGGGCTCTACGGCAGCGGCGTGACCGCCACCGGCACCGGCATCCTGCTCAACAATGAGATGGACGACTTCACCTCCAAGGTCGGCGTAAAGAACATGTTCGGCCTGATCCAGGGCGAGGCCAACGCGATTGCCCCGGGCAAGCGTCCGCTCTCCTCCATGACGCCGACGATCGTGCTCAAGGACGGCAAGCCCTTCCTCGTCACGGGCAGCCCGGGCGGCCCGACGATCATCAACACGACCTTCCTCATCATCAGCAATGTCATCGACCACGCCATGCGAGTCACGCAGGCGGTCGACGCCCCGCGCTTCCACCACCAGTGGCAGCCCGACGTGGTGAACATCGAGCCCTTCCTCACCTCGGCCGACACGACCGCGCTCCTCACGGCCAAGGGCCACAAACTCGCCGCGCGCAAGCTGTACCCGAATGACCCGGAATCGACCGCCCGCTACTCCGGCGACGGCGAGTCGATCCTGATCGATCCCGCCACGGGCCGCCTGCTCGGCGCGAGCGATACGCGCAGCCCCGACGCGGCCGCGGTCGGGTATTGAAATTGGGGAAGGCGGAGTTCGGATTGCGGATTGGGCCAGCCGGCGAGCGCCGCCTCCCCTCAACGCGCGGTGCGCGCCCTTGAGCCGACGTCCGCTGCCTGTGGTCCGTCTGCCGGCGATTCCGCAATCCGCACTCGGCAATCCGCACTCCCTAGAGCCCCAGCAGCGAGCCGTTGCGCTTGAGCCAGAGCTCGGCCTCGCGCCAGGCGGGACAGACCTCCTCCACGCGCGCCCAAAAGCGGGTGGAGTGATTCATCTCCCGGAGGTGCATCAGCTCGTGGTAAATGATGTAGTCACGCACGGACTCCGGCGTCTGGATGAGGCGCCAGTTCAGGGAAATGACCCCGCCCGTCGTGCAGGAGCCCCAGCGGGTGCGCTGATTGCGCACCGACACGGCGGTGACGCCCATGCCGGTCAGCGCAGCGAGTTCCCACGTGCGGGCCGGCAGCTCAACCTTCGCCCGGCGGGCAAAGTGGGCCTCGAGCGTCGGGCGCAAATCGCCTTCGAGCCGCGCCACCCGGAAAACGTCCGCCGCCAGGCACACGGTCGGGCGTTCACCCTCGGCGGCGACGCGGATCTCGATCAGCTCCCCGCGCCAGAGCACCCGCGTGCCAGGGGTCCAGACCTCGGCCGCGCGCGGACGCTGGCGCTGGCGGGCCCGGGCGCGCTCCAGCCATTCCTCCTGCTGGGCGACAAAGGCGCGGGCCTCGCGCTCACTGCCCCGCAGGGGAATGATGGCGACCGCGGTGCCATCGCGCCGCAGCGTCAGCCGGTAATTCCGCGCCCGCGCACTGCGCTCGAAGACGATGTCCGGCCGCGGCTCCGCCGGCGGGGCCTTGTGGATCCCGGCCGCCGGGGCGAACACCCCGAAAAGGTCTGCTTGGTTCTCCGCGCTCACGTTGGCGATGCGGTGACTAAACGGATTCGGCTGCGCGGCGCCAGTGCGAAGCGGAGGTCAGATGTCAGAAGTCAGCGGTCAGCCCTGAAATCCAATCAAGCGGGCCGCTCCGCCGTCAGACCTCACAGCTTAACGATTTTCCAGCCGGCGACGCGGCCTTTTTCCAGGGTGAGCCAGGCGAAACTCGCGGGGGCACCGCGGTTGTCGTAGGAAATGCAGCCGGGGTTCAGCCAGCGGACACCGCGGATATCGATGTCGTCGCGCGGAACGTGGGTGTGTCCGTGGAGCAGAAGCTGGACGCCCGTCGGCGCATGCCGCGGGGGGATGTGGACCAAGTGACAGGTCACGCCCTCGCGCGTGAGCGTGCGTTCGAGGGGCCAGGTGGCGTTCCAGTCGTTGTTGCCGAGCACGACCTGCAGCGGCGGCCCGAGTTGCTCAAACTCAACGAGAGTCTCCGGCTGGCACACATCCCCCAAATGCCAAATTTCGTCCGCGCTACGCAGAAGTCCAGGTAGCCGGGGAGGATAACGGTCGTGGGTATCAGCAAGAACGGCGATGCGCATGCCTGTCCCTGACGGAAGCCACGGTCCTCTCGAAGGCAACCCTGCGCTCCACTGTCCGCGCGGAGGAACCCGTCTCACTCCCGCTCCAGCCGGTCTAGCACCGTCCGCTCGAACACCTCGTAAACCAGGGAACGACGTTCGGCAAATTCACAGCGGATCACCCGTCCTTCGCGGTAGCAGAAAATCACCCGGAAGGGGCCGACGCTCAGGCGGAAGAACCCTTCAAGTCGCTCGACCAAGGCCTTGATGTCACCCCGCTCCTGCGCGAGCGCAATGATCGCCTGTTTGAGCATCCGTCGATGCGTCGGCCCCAAACCCGCCTGGAAGGCGTGCACCTGGCTCGAAACTTCAACGCGGTAAGTCATTCCGCCAACTGCTCAGCGGGCAGGTAGCGTCCGCGCCCCGCCTCGGCCGCCCGGATCGCCTTCATCGCCGCCGGATTGGCGAGAATCTCCATCGTCTCCACCATCAAGCCAAACTCCTCGGCCCCCACCACGTAGGCCACCGTCTTGCTGTGCCGGCGGATCGCCGCCACGCGCCCGCTCTCGGCCCGACGCAGCAGCGCGGGCAGATTCGTCTGCGCCTCACTGACACTGTACGTAGTTTTCACGAAAAAGTACCTAGTTTATTGTACCCCCGAGTCAAGCGGGGTCGGTCTGCATCGATCCTCTTAACGCCATCCTCCCGCGGCGCCGCGCTCGGCCACCCGCGGCCGGCTCACTTCTTCTTCGGCGTGACGTTCTTGACCGGCTTCCACGGGTTGCCACCCGTGCGGGCCGGGGCGGTCTCGGCGGCGATCGGCTCGTCCTTCGTGAACTTGTTGACGAGCACCTGCTGGATGATCGTGAACACGCCGTTGACGGTCGAGTAGAGCGCGAGCGCGGAGGCGAAGTTATAGCAGATCAGGGTGAAGACGATCGGCATGATCTTCATCATGGTCGCCTGCATCTGGGCGGCATCACCGGCGCCGGGCGCCATGGGGGTGAGCTTCATCTGATAGACCATGGTGGCACCCATCAGCAGCGGCATGATGTTCAGCGGCAGCCCGAAGAGACGGAACACCGTGTCCGGGGCCGAGAGATCGAAGGCCCAGAGGAAGCCCTGGAAGCGGAGCTCGGCCGTGCCCTGCAGCATGGTGAAGAAACCGACGAAGAGCGGGATGGTGATGAGCACCGGGAGGCAGCCGCCCATCGGGTTCACCTTGTGCTCCTTGAAGAGCTCGATCGTGGCCTGATTGAGCTTCTGGGGGTTGTCCTTGTGCTTCTCGCGCACGGCCTGCATCAGCGGCTGCAGCTTCTGCATGCGCTTGGCCGAGCGGGAAGCGGCGAGCGTGAAGGGCAGCGTGACGATCTTGAGGATGAGCGTCATCAGGATGATGGCCACGCCCCAGTTGCCGGTCATCCCGTGCGTCCAGTTCATGAGGGTGTTCATGAACGGGGCGACGTAACCCGAGAGGAAGATGCGGTTGAAGAAGTACCGGTCGTACTGCATGACGCGGTCCTCCTTCTGCTCGAACTTGGCGAGACGGCGGTACTCCTTGGGACCGACGTAGAGCTCGCCCGCGAGGCTGGTGGAGGCGCCGGCGGCAAGGATGGGCAGTTCGAAGCGGGCAACCGCGGTCAGGCCGATGTTGGGCCGCGTGCTGCCGGCGAAGGGCGGGAGCTCCACGCGGCGGGCGACGAGGCCGACGCCCGGGACCGTGGGGGTGTAGACGCTGGCAAAGAACTGATTCTTCACCGCCGCCCAGTTGACCACGCCGGGCTTGTCGACGAAGGGCTTGGGTGCGCCATCGCGCAGGCCGATCCAGCTCATGAAGCCGCCGCCCTCGAGTTCGCCGCGATCGGTGAAATGGGTGTCCTCGCCGTCGAAGGTCGCAGCGTTGAGGTACTGGCCGACATCGTTCGTGTTCACGAGCGACGCCGTCCCAAGGCTGAGCGTCGCACGCGGCAGCGGGGCAGTCGCCTCGGTCAGGTTGCGGATCGTGGTCTCATGCTTGATGCGGTACGGGTCGGCCGAGGTATCGCCCGGGGCGCGGACGGTGTAGCGGCGGGTGACCTCGAGGCGGTTCTCGAAGATCGCGCGGTAGACCACCTCCGTCGCGGTCGCGCTGACCAGCGTGTAGCGGGCCGAACGGTCGAGTCCGGGAAAATCCGTGAAGCCCAGCAGGGGGTCCGCATGGACCTCGTTGAAGACATAGGGGGCCGTCTGGTTCTGCTCGGCCTCGTAGGTGCGGAAGGCAACGTCGCGGATGGCACCGCCAAAGTCGGTGAAGCGGACCTCGATGACATCATTGGCCAGCGTGGTGACCGTCGCCTCGGCGTTGTCGCGCACGACCGCCGCGAAGGTGGCGTCGGACGGCGACGTGGCCGGCGCGCCCACCGTGCCCGGGGAAGGCGCGGCATTGCCGGCGGTCGGCATCGGCGCGGTCTGAGGAGCCAGCTCGGGCGCCGTCGGAGACGGAGCCGGTGCCATCTGGGCACCGAAGTAGAGGCTGGCGAAGGCGGCGACGAGCAGGAGGACGCCGATGGTCGTGTTCTTTTTGTCCATTATCGAAAGGGGGAGAGGGTCGGAAAAATTCGCTCAGGTCCGCACGCAGACCGGACCGGCGCGCCGCAGGCGCAGGCTCCCTGCGGGCGGGACCGGATCGAGTCCGCCGGCATGCAGGGGATTGCATTTGGCGATTCGGCACAGGGCCAGAAACGCCCCCGCCAGTGCGCCATGCGTGCGGACGGCCTCGGCCGCGTAGTGCGAGCAGGTCGGATGAAAGCGGCAGCCGCAGTACGGGCCCATCACCACCGGGATCACCGGCGACAGCGTTCGCTGGTACGCCCAGATCAGCCCAAGCAACGCCCGCGCCGGGAGGCGCAGCATGGCGGAGAGAGCGGAGGAAAGGCGATCAGACATCGGAACGGGGAGCAGCAGTGGCGGGAAAGACCTTGCGACAGGCGTCCACGAATTTCCGCTCGATCTCGGCATACTCAAGCCGATTGAGCGCCGCCCGGGCCACGATCAACAGGTCATGCTCGGGCGGAACGAGGGCCTGATGCTTGCGAAAAAGTTCGCGCATGCGGCGTTTGGCGCGCGCGCGCTCGACCGCATTGCCGACGGCCGCCTTGGAGGCGACAACCCCGACCCGGGCGCGCGGAGGCACCGGGGTCCAGGTCTTGGGGAAGGGATCAGGCGGGGTCGCCCGGGGGGCCGACCACAGCGTGAAAGCCCCGCAGTCGCAACGGCGACCACGGGTGCGCAAATGAGTAAAATCGCTCTGGCGCCGCAGACGTTGCTCGGCGCAGAAACGCATGACAGAACGTGAGTTACGGACGCCGAAAGCCGGCGTCGACTCAGACGACCGTCAGACGCTTGCGGCCCTTGAGGCGACGGCTCTTGAGGACCTTGCGACCACCCTTGGTGGCCATACGGGCGCGGAAGCCGATCTTGCGGGCGCGTTTCTTGCGGTGTGGGCGGAAGGTGGGACGCATGGCAGTAAGTGGTTAAGAGGTTAAGGAAGTGCCGAAGGGCGGGATGGGTGTCAAGGGCCGGTTTGCGCAGACCGCCGACCCCCAAAACAGCCCCCCCAAGCCTCCGACCCGGCTTCTAATCATTCTCGTTCCTCGTAATCAGTCCCGATCCCTGATCGGCCCGCGTCGCGGATCGAGCGTGCGACCGCCTCGCTACCACACCCGCGCCTGCAAACGGAACTTCGCGAGCTCGGCGTCCGTGGGGTGCAGTTCGCCGTCGGCCTCCCCTTCCTCCAGGCTGACATCCGGAATCCGGTTAAAGGCGATGCGCAGCGGCGCATACCGGAGCGCACCCAGCGCCCCGCCGTAGACGACCGAGTGCTTGCCCAGCTTCTTGTTGATGTGATCCAAGGTCGCGTTGAGCGCGGCGCGGCGGTCGCCGTTGTCGACGATGCCGGGCAGCACCCCGGTGTGCGAGCGGACGGGCACGAGGTCGAAGAGTGTGATGCCGACGCCGTTGAGGCCGGTTCGGCGGGCGGGTCGCCGGTCCCAGAGCAGCTTGAACACACGGATGAGTTCCAGCGTGTCCTGGGTTTCCACGAAGGTCGCGGCCGTGCTCCAGCGGGCGTCCCGGCCGGATTTGAGGGCGAGGTGCATCCCACCCGCGAAATAGCCCGAGTGCCGCAGGCGCGCGGCGGCCTTTTGCAACAGGCGGTGGAGGGTGGCGAGAGCGCCCGGCTCGTTCCGCAGCTCCGGCGGGAGCACATGCGAGTGGCTCAGGCTGCTGGTTTCATGCGCGGGAAGTTCCACCGCCTCGCCCCGCAGGCGACGCCACATGCGCTCGCCCTCGATCCCACCCCACGCGGCCCGTAGGGTGTGAACCGGGGCTGCACAGAGTTTTTCGACCGTCTCGAGTCCGGCCGCCTTGAGCCGGACTTCCATATTCGCACCCACGCCGGGCAGGTCGCGCAGGGCGAGCGGATACAGACGCCCGGGCAACTCCGCCTGCTCGATCACGACGAGGCCATCGGGCTTCTGCAGGTCCGAAGCGATCTTCGCGAGCCAGACGTTCGGGGCGATGCCGATGCTGCAGGTCAGGCATTCTCCCGCGAGCGCCCGGATCGCCTGCTTGATCTGCCGGGCGACCGCCTCGGCCCGCGGGCGATTGCGCCAGTCGGGCGGCAGGTCGCAGCGCACCTCATCGATCGACAGCACCTCGGTCACGGGGAGGCAGGTGTTCACGGCCTCGATCAGCTTCTCATGATAGCGGATGTAGATCTCCGGGCGGGCCTCAATCAGCGTGATCCCCGGGCAGAGCAGGCGGGCTTCGGAAACCCGGGTGCCGACCTTGATCCCGTGCCTGCGGGCATCGTAGCTCGACGCGATCACGCAGGTCGTCTCCGCCAGCAAGGGCGCGACCGCCACCGGCCGACCGCGCAGCTC
>CAYZCV010000012.1:40261-43768 GCA_964476965.1 uncultured Opitutus sp.
TCTTGCTTTCCGCGCCGCCCTCCGTGTGCTCCCTGCTAACCAGCCTGCCTGCCATGAACGACGCGGATGACGACCTTCCCCCCACCACCCGGCCCGAGCCGGGCGAGGTCGGGCTGGTTGAACCCCGTGACTTCGTTTCAAACGATGCCTTCGTCTGCGACAATGGCATGGCCCTCCCGGGCTTCACCCTGCGCTACGAGACCTACGGGCGGCTCAATGCCGCCCGCGACAACGCCGTCCTGATCTGCCACGCCCTCAGCGGCGACCACCACTGCGCCGGCATCCACTCACTCAACGACCGCAAGCCGGGCTGGTGGAACAATCTGGTCGGTCCCGGCAAGGCGCTCGACACCAACAAGCTCTTCGTCCTTTGCGCGAACGTGCTGGGTGGCTGCCAGGGTTCCAGCGGTCCGTCCTCGATCAATTTCAACACGGGCCGGCCCTACGGCCTGTCCTTCCCCAACGTCACGATCCGCGACATGGTCCGCGCGCAGAAGCGCTGGCTCGACGCGCTCGGCGTCGCGAGTCTCTACGCCGTGATCGGCGGGTCCATGGGCGGCATGCAGGTGCTGCAGTGGGGCATCGAGTACCCGGCCTTCGTCAAGCGCATGCTCGCCATGGCGACGACCGCCCGCGAGAGCGCCCAGGCCATCGCCTTCAACGAGGTCGGACGTCAGGCCATCCTCCAGGACCCCGAGTGGAACCAGGGCAATTACCCGAAGGGCGGCGGCCCGCGCGTCGGACTCGCGATTGCGCGCATGATGGCCCACATCACCTACCTGTCCGACGCGTCCATGGACCGGAAGTTCGGCCGCAAGCAGGTCAAGCCGCGCACCGAGCCGCGCGCCCTGTCGGCAGACGAGGCCTCGCAGCTCTCGATGATGGGCGACGAGTCCGTCGGCCCCACCGCGTCCTTCGACGTGCAATTCGAGGTCGAGAGCTACCTGCGTCATCAGGGCAAGAGCTTCATCAACCGCTTCGACGCGAACACCTATTTGTACATCACGCGCGCCCTCGATTCCTTCGACCTCGCGTCATCCTACGGCTCCCTCGAGCAGGCCTTTGCGCCGGTCGAGGCCGAGACCCTCGTGGTCGGGTTCACCAGCGACTGGCTCTTTCCGCCCGAGCAAAACCGCGCCATCGCCCAGGCCCTGTTGCGCGCCGGCAAGCGCGCCAGCTACGCGGAATTGCGCACGGATCTCGGCCACGATTCCTTCCTGCTCGAGTCGCCCCAGCTGTACGACCTCGTCCGCGGTTTTCTGCGGCAGTAGGCGCGAGGCGTGGGAGGTGCTGGCCGCGGGCAATCGCGGAATCAGAGGAATGGCCACAAGAAACACAAAAATACGGACGGGCGTATGAGTGCCTCGAAGCGCTTATAAGCGCTCGGACGGTATCAGCCGAAACCGCAGTCCCCTTTCGTGTTTCTCGTAGCCATCGGTTCGAGGCCTGATTCCGCGTCCTTCCGCGTGTTCCGCGGTCAATCCCGACGTCGTTGAGCGCATTCGGCCTTGAGTCAGTGTGCCCCGGCCCGACAAGATCACCATCCACCCACCGATGCGTTCTCCCCTACGCTCGATTTTCCGGTTTGAGGAAAGCGGCCTTGTGCTCGTGATCCTGGCGCTGGGCGTTTTATTGACGCTCTTCAGCGGCACCGTCCGCCTGCCCGTTTTCGAGACGCTGCCGGACGGCACGCGGCAGCGGGTCTTCGTGACCGACGCGCAGGGCGAGCGCACGCCGGCCTTTGAGGAAAAGAACAAATTCCTCAACGCGCAGAATCTCGCCCAACTCGCCAAGGATACGAGCTTCATCGCGGTCATGGCCGTGGGCATGGCCCTGGTGATCATTTCCGGCGGCATTGATCTCTCCGTCGGCTCCATCTTTGCCCTGGCCTCCGTGATTGGCGCGATGGTGCTCAATCATTTCGGACCCACCGGCGCGGCGGCCGACACCCCCGCGTGGCTCGGCGTGCTGCTCGGCGCGGGCGCCTGTCTCGGGACGGCCGCGCTCTGCGGACTGGCTAATGGCGGGTTGATCGTGGCCCTGCGCGTGCATCCGTTCATCATCACTTTGGGCGCGATGGCCATTCTGCGCGGCATCGCCTTTGTCGCCACGACCGGCCAGTCGATCGGCGGCTTCCCGCCGGCATTCCGCGAGATCGTTCGCTTCGAGGTCGGCAACGGCCTGAGCCTGGTTCCCCTCGTTGTGATGCTGCTGGTGATGGTCGTGGGCTGGATCCACCTCTCCCGCCTCGCCGCCGGCCGGCGGGTGTACGCCGTCGGGGGCAACGAGCTCGCCGCCCGCTTCAGCGGCATCCGGGTGGAGCGCGTGAAACTCGGCGTCTACCTTGCCTCCGGGATCGGCGCCGGCATCGCCGCCCTGCTCTCGCTCGGCTACTACGGCGCCGCCACCTCCGGCGATGGCCAGGGCTACGAGCTCAATGTCATCGCCGCCGCGGTGGTCGGCGGGGCCAGCCTCACCGGCGGACGCGGCTCGGCGCTCGGCGTCGTCCTCGGCGCCTTGGTGATCCAGATGATCAACAGCGGCATCGTCATTCTCGGCATCGACCAGAACTACAGCCAGATCATCATCGGCGCCGTCGTCATCGCCGCCGTCGTCCTCGACAACGTCAACACCGCCCTCGCCAAACGCCGCCTCGCGGCCGGCGCGCGCTGAAAGACCCAGTCTGATTAACCACGGATGGACACGGATGAACACGGATTCAGAATCATTCCGAAGGACTGAAGCATCGGATTTATCCGTGTGAATCCGTGTCCATCCGTGGTTACCTTTGTCTGAAAAATCGATCCCTTCTTAGATTCTAACCCTCACCCCATGAAACGCCTCCTCCTCACCCTCGTCGGCGCGTGCTTCGCACTCGCCCTTCCGGCCCAAGCCCAACGCCAGATCACGATCGGCCTCGTCGCCAAGTCCCAGGGCAACCCCGTCTTCCAAGCCGCCCGCGTGGGCGCGGAGGACGCCGCCCGCGAACTCGGCGCCAAGCACAACCTCCGCCTCCGCATCGACTGGCGCACCCCCAATGAGGAGGACGCGCAGAAACAGGCCGAGGCCATCGAGCAACTCGTGCTCTCCGGTGCCGAGGGTATTGCGGTCGCCTGCTCCGACGCCAACAAGCTCACCGATGCGATCAATTCCGCCGTCGACAGCGGCGTGCCCGTCGCGACCTTCGATTCCGACGCGCCGGCGAGCAAGCGCTTCGTCACCTACGGCGTGGATGACATCGCCTGCGGCGTGCAGACGATGGACGAGCTGGCCAAGGTCATGAATGGCCGCGGCGTCGTGGCCGTTCTCGCCGGCAATCAAAACGCCCCGAACCTCCAACTCCGTGTCCGCGGCGTCCGCGAGGCCGCCAAAAAGTATCCGGGCATCACGATTCGCGACGTCTATTACCACAAGGAGACCGCCCAGGACGCCGCCGCCCGCGTTGAGCAGGACATGCAGGCCAATCCCGACATCACCGGCTGGGCCATGATCGGCGGCTGGCCGCTC
>CAYZCV010000013.1:0-24776 GCA_964476965.1 uncultured Opitutus sp.
CACGAGGCGGCGGCAGTGGCGCGCGACGGACTCGATTTCGCGTTCGCTGCCAGGCCGGTCGCGTTAAGCGCGCGGATCACCTCGGCACCCCGATTGCCAATGCCGACCGCGGCCAGGCGAATGCGCTGGCCTGCACGGGAGTCGGCGAGGCCACTTCCACGGGAGGCGGGGCTCTCACTGAGAGGAGAACGGGCGGCGGGGGATGTCATGGAGGAAAAAGACCTGGTCCGGTGCGTTGCACCGGTCCGGAACGAGGGTTTGCGCCGGCATGGCCGGGAACGGGGAGAGCGTGCTTCGGCCCAGCGATGCTGCCCTCGGCGCCAGGGTCGTCAGCCGCCGGTCGCTGGAAACGTTGCAGCCCCGCGACGACGCCCCGTCAAGATTGCAACGGTTGCAATCGGCGAAATTTGCAGAAGGTCGGACGCTGGCTTGCCTTTCCCGGAGCGGCCCTCCTCTCTCCCGCGCCTCCGCCGTGCTCCTCCTGTCGAGCGCGTCCTGAAACCCGCCATGCCCCCGCTCCCCGCGCCCTCTCGCCGTCTGCACGCCCCGGCCGATCGACGATCGAACCGGCTGGTCGCACTGATCCTATGGGCTCGCTGGAGCTCCTGTCGCGACAAGGAAGCCTTGTGATCTTCGCCGCCCTGCCGACCACCCGCACGCTGGCCCTTGCGGACTACCTCGCGCTGGCCGCGTTCTTCGCGCTCAACCTTGGCATCGGCTGGTGGTGCGCCCGGCGCCGAAAGTCCGGCGGCGACTTTTTCCTCGGTGGCCATCGCGTCGTCTGGTGGGCCGCCGGCATCAGCTTCTTTGCGACCGGTGCCAGCAGCATCAGCTTCATGGCGCTGCCGGCGAAGACCTTTCAAACCGACTGGCTGGTCTTCGGCTCCGGCCCTTCGCAGTCGCTGGCGGGCGTCGTGGTCGGCCTCATTTTTGTCAGCCTGCTTCGCCGCCTGCGGCTCATCACGATCTTCGACTACCTCGAGCGGCGCTTCAGCCGGCCCGTGCGGCTCCTCGGTGCCGGCCTCGCCGTGCTGCTCAAGATCTGCGGACGCATGAGTGTCGTCATGCTCCTCCCGGCCATTGCGCTGGCGACCGTCACCGGCCTGAACGTCTACCTGAGTCTCTTGCTCATGGGTGTGGTGACCACGATCTATGCCATGGAGGGCGGCTTCGAGGCCGTGGTCTGGACCGACGTGCTGCAGGTTTCCGTCACCTTCGGCGGCGTCTTCATCGCGATCGCCTGCATGGCCGCCGGCGTCGAGGGCGGACTGGGCGGAATCGTCACCCAGGGCATGGCCGCAGGGAAATTCAACCTCATCTCCTGGTCATTCGATTTCACCCAGCCGACGATGTGGGTGTTCATCGGCATGTTCCTTGGCTCGGTCTTCACCCAGGTCGCCGATCAGCCGCTGATGCAGCGCGCCCTGGCCACTCCGGATGAGCGCTCGGCCCGCCGCACGGTCATTCTGGGAGCGCTCATGGGCATCCCGAGCACGATCATCTTCTTCTTCGTCGGCACATCACTCTGGGTGTTCTACCAGGCCCACCCGGAACGGCTGTCATCTGCCCTGCCGAACGACGCGATCTTCCCCTACTTCATCGCCAACGAGATGCCGCCCGGCCTGGTCGGGCTCGTGATCGCGGCCCTGTTTGCGGCCGCCATGGGCGCACTCTCCAGCGCGCTCAACTCGTCCGCCGCCATGATCGCGACCGATTTCATCGAGCACCCGACGCGCCCGCGCACGGACCGGCAGCGCGCCAGCATCGCCCGTTGGACCACGGTGATCGCCGGCGTGCTCGCGACGCTCATGGCTGCCTTCATCGCCTCGCTGAACGTGGCCTCGCTCTGGGATCAGTACCTCAAGCTGCTGGCCCTGATCGGCGGCGGCTTTCCCGGGGTCTTTGGACTCGGCCTGCTCACCCGCCGGGCGAACGCCCCGGGCGTCCTCTGCGGCGCCGTGGCCAGCATCGGCATCACGTGGTGGGTCCAGACGTACACCTCGCTCAGCGTCTTCCTCCATGCGTTCATCGCGATCGCATCCTGCATGATCATCGGCTACGTGCTCAGTCTGGTCCTCGGCCGGCCCCCCGTGGCCTCCGCACTGGCGGGCCTCACGATCTGGGACCTGCCGCGGAAGCCGTCCGACCCACGCTGATTTCTGGCCGGCGCCGGGTGAGCGGCCTATTCCGCCCAGCCCCGGTAGCCGCGCAACGAGCGCACCCCGGCGGACGCCCGGGCCCACGGGGCGCCCACTTCGCTGAACAGCCGGCCCGTCTCGACCGCTTGGGCGGTCAGCTGATCGAGATCGCGGACGCGGCGGAACTCGCCCTGCGGACCCGTCGTTGTTTCGAGGAATCCGGCCGGCACGTCGTGAATCGGAAAGAACTCGTGCAACGCATTGATCAGGCGGGTGTGCTCGCGCACATCCTGCGGAGTGACGACGAATCCCGCGCCGGTCTCCAGGCGTTCGAGGACGGCGTCGAGCACGCGCAGGCGGACATCGAACTGGGGCGGCACCGGCTGTGTTTCGGCGGGGGCGCCCTGCCGGGACACCGTGTAGGCGCGCTCGTAGGTCCAGCGGATCGTTCCCTCGTCCCCCATCAGCCGTACCTCCGGCGCACATTCCTCCGCGCCCGCGTGAGACGCCAGCAGCAGGATCTCAGTCCCGCTCACGGTGCGGAGCCGCACGCTGGCGGTATCAAAGCTCTCGATTCCCCTCGCGCGGTAGAGTTCGGCCTCGAGCTCGACAATCTCCGCGGCGGCCTCGGCCGTGTCCCCCGCCCAGAAAAGCGCGAGCATGAGGAAATGGGCAAAGGCATTGTTGACCGGTGAATCCAGCACGCTTGCCCCATTGACCCGCAGGCGCCCGGCCCAGCTGTTGCGGGTGTAGTAGGCGGCGGAGCGCGGCCACAGGCCCTGCACGCGCACCGCGCGCAAGGGACCGATCTCCCCGGCCAGCAGCCGCCGCTTGATCTCGTGCGTGCTGGATTCGTAAAGGTCCTGATAGCCGACGGCCACGAGCCGGTTCGCGCTGGCCGCAGCCGACTGGATCGCCTCGACCTCCGCCATGGTCGCCGCCACCGGCTTCTCCACCAGGACATGCGCACCCGCCCGCAGCCCGGCCAGAGTCATTGGCGCGTGCCACTGGATGCCTGTGGGAATCAGCAGGAGGTCGATCCGGCCCGACAGCTCCGCCATCATCTCCTCGAAACGGTCGAAGACCGGCACGCCCAGCCGGCCGAGCCGGCGGCAGATGTCCTTCTGCTCCGCCCGGTCGATCACCGTGACACCCACCAGCTTCAGCCGACCCAGCAGCATCTGCTCCATCGCCATGAGGAGATGCCAGCGACCGTAGCCCGAAACTCCGACCAGGGCGGCCCGGATCATGGGGTGCGAGCCGTCGGGGAAAAACGGGCGAGCGGCGGCGCGAAGGCTGACGCAATGGGCCGGGACCGGAGGACTCGGACGGCCCCGCGAGGACGGCACGGGATTCGGGGATTCATGGACGAGGACGGGGGATGCAGGGGGCCGGAACCGGAGCGCGCCGACGGCTTTCGACAAGATTGCACTTGCGAAGTGGGTCAGCACTGCACGCTTGCATGCGTTGCAACGCTGACGATGCCCAAGATCTCCCTCCGCACCCTGGCCGAGCAATGCGGCCTGTCCGCCTCCACCGTCTCGCGGGCGCTTTCGGGTCATCCGAACGTGCGACCCGCCGTGCGGGCCCAGGTGCAGGCCGAGGCCGCCCGCGCCGGTTACACCCGCAACCAGCTCGTCGGCACCCTCATGGCCCATGTACGGGCGGCCCGCACCGATCGGTTTCTCGGCAATCTGGCGTTCGTTCACGTGGCCTCACCGGAGCAGCCGCGTCCACGGCCGATGCAGCAGGTCATGATCACGGCCGCCCGCACCCGGGCCAAGGAGCTCGGCTTCCAGCTCGACGTCCTGAGCTTTGATCGTGCGACCCTGAGCGAGGCCGCGCTCGGCCGCATGCTCCACGCGCGCGGAGTTCAGGGCGTCGTCCTGCTCTACTCCAAGCCGACCGACGCCACCCAGGCCTTTCCCTGGCAGCACTTCGCGTCGGCGGAAATCGACTACGGGGCCCACACCCTCTTTCTCCACACGATCGCGATCGAACACCACCTCACGCTGATCGGCGCCCTGTCGCGCCTCCGTGCGCTGGGTTACCGCAAGCTCGGGCTCTTCATCGAGCGTTACAAGGACACGCGCCTCTTCAACAAGTGGACCGCGGCCTTTCGTTCCTTCCAGGAAACCCAGGGCGGGATCGGTCGGGTGCCCCTGCTGGTCGAGGACACCATGACCGCTGACTCCTTTCTCGCGTGGCACCGCCGGCACGAGCCGGATCTCGTGATCGGTCATGTCGATCAGGCGGTGAGCTGGCTGCGGCAGGCCGGCGTCGCCGTTCCCCGCCAGACCGCCTTCTTCAACCTGAACTGGAATGAGCGCTCACGCCCCTGCGCCGGGCTCGACCTGCGGCCGGAGCTGCAGGGCATCGCCGCCGTCGAGTCCGTGGTCGCGCAGATCCACCGCAGCGAGAAGGGCCTGCCCGCCGATCCCCACACCGTCATGCTCAGCGGCCGCTGGGTCAGCGGACCGACCATCCGGAACAAGCCGGCCCGCCGCGCCTCCTGAGCGCGCCGCGGCCCGTCACTTCCCGGCTTGCTGCTTGTAGGCGGTGACGCGCGCCGCCGCGTCGAGGATGACCGGATCGCGGTGGATCGTGCCGTAGAGCGTCAGGGCCATCGCCACCTCGGTGTAGTTCACGTTCTTGGCCTGACCCGAGAACGGGTCGGACTCCAGCCCGACGCCGGTGCGGGTGTTGCCGCGCACGTCGATCTCTCCGGACGGGAGAACGCGGGTCAGCTGCCACTTGACCGCGGCCGGCAGCGCCGCCTCGAACTCCGGCAGCGGCACATGCAGCGCGAGCACCTGGCCGAACAGGATGGAGACCACATTGTAGCTCGAGTCGCGGCCGCCCCGCTCAATGAACACCCCTTCGTCGTCGCGCGAGGTCAGGGCGTGGGTCATGAGCAGGCGGGATTTCTCGATCATCGCCGGATCATTGAGCGCGAGACCGGTCAGGCCGAAGGCCTTGGCCGCGATGATGACCCGGTTCACCGTGTGGCCGACCTTGGGGATGATCGTATCGTAGCCCGCCATGATGAAATCGGCGGCGCGACGCAGCTTCGGCTGCAGCGCCTCAAGCCGGGCGCGGAAGTGGGCCTCATGGGGCGACTGGCGGATGACCAGAACCGCCCGGCTCAGCTCCTGCAGAAAGAAGTAGGTCGTCTCGACCGCCGCGGGGCCCTCGTTGGAGGTGTTGCCGTTGGGCTTCACGATCGCATCGAACCCGCCATCCGCCCGCTGGTGGGCAAACGCCGTCTCGATCCCGCGCCAGCAGTCGTCCGCCAGGGCGAGATCATCCAGCACCACGGCCGCGATGACACCGCGGCAGGAGCCGCGCTGCGGGCCGACCTCAACCCAGAAGCCATTGCCTCGGTTGCTGCCGGTGAATCCCTTTTCGTCCGGACGATCACCGGCGCTGAGAATGGCCAGACGGCCCTCCGGAAATGCGCGCAGGACATCGTACTCGCGCAACGGGGCGCGATCGGCTGCGAGAGCAGAGGCGGCCAGCAGCAGGCCGGAGAGAAGCGAGGCAAGGGAACGAAGGGCGGAGGGCATCAGGAGATTTCGAGGTTGAGGCGGAAAGGGGTGAATCCGGTCAGATAGACACTCTGGCCATCCCACTTGGGCAGGGCCCCGCGCAACTGGGTCCACGTATGCTCGGCCCGACCCGGGCCAAATTCAATCTGATCCGAACCGAGGCGGTAGCGGCCCTGCGCACCCGACAAGAGAAAGGCACCCGGGATGCCCGCGACCGGCTCAACTCCCTCCAGCTGACCCCCGGCCCGAAAACCGAGCTCAACCGCGACAGGCACGCCGTCGGTCCCGCTCAGGGAAATCTCCACCGCCAGGCGCCCGGCCAACTCGGTCACTTCCACCACCGTCGTCAGTCGCTGCACATTGCTCTGCGCCCGCACCGCGCGGCTCCCCGGGGCGAGCGTGCCGTTCGGGGCCATCCGCACCTGCTCGCCCGACGCGATCTGCTCGGGCGTCAGCGGTTGAAAGTAAGGTCCCTCCAGGACCTGCTGCGTCCGGTAGCGATTTCCGCTCACCTCCAGTTTCTCCCCGACAAACTGTCCCTTCCCGAAGAAGGCGCTGGCCACCCGTACCGCCTCGAGCGCGGCCAGGCCCTTGCGCATCGACACCACGGTCGAATTCTCGGCGAGGATCGTTGCGCTGAACGCCTGCCGGCGAATGCGGGCGAGGCTCGAATAGGCGAAGACCTTCGCATAATCATCCGGCAGCGGGCCGGACGGCGGCAGCGGACGCTGCAATTCCGGTTCCTCCAGAAAAGCCGGAAGATCACCCACCAACTGGGCCCCGGCGGTCTGCTCGATCAGCCTCGCCATCGCCGCAAACCGGGGGTTGCCATCGCGCAGCGCGAGCGAGCGGTAGCTGTAATAGTAGCGCCCCATGCTGCCCCGCTGGTACTTGTCCTGCCGCTTGGAGGCCTCCGTCACCACCTCGCCATCCGGATGCACGTAGTAGAGGGTCATCTCCAGATTCTTCCGGACCGGTTCGCGCAGGTCCGGCCGGTTCAGGAGGTCCGCCACGCTGAGCAGAGCCCGATCGACCACCGGGGAGTACACGGACGTGCTCTTCTCCGTGTACTGGCCGTCCGGATCGATGTCGATCGTCTCGGCCAGCCACTGGTCGATCCGCTCCACGTAACGTCGGTCCGGATACAAGGCATTCACCCGCGCCAATGCGCCCGCCACGACCCAGCGATGATTGGGCGTGTGGATGCCCCCCGTGACGAGCGCTCCGCCCGCCCGGACGATAAAGCGGCCGAGTTCCTCCTCCAGCTTTCGAAGCGGAGCCCAGGGATGACGGCGGAGGATCGTCGCGGCGGCGCAGATCGATTCGAGGACGAAGGCGGTGTCGGGCGGCGAATGGAAGTTGGTCGCGGTGAGATCGATGGTTCCGTCGTCGTGCTGGGCCTTGAGCAGATAGTCCGCCGCCCGCTCGAGCGGCTCCACCAGCGCCGCGGATTGAAGGTACGCCGAGCCGGGCGCATGGCTGGCGCTGACCAGCGCGACCACGAACTGGGCCGTGAGATTGGCCGAGTGGATCCCGAAATCATCCGGAATGCCCCCGAGCCAGCGGTGCCCGGGGCGGACCTCCTGACGCGCCAGCAAGGCCGGCACGCGGGCGTCATTCGCGCGGATCAACTCGCCAACCAGTGGATCCACCGCACCCGCACCGGTCGGAGCGGCCGCGGGGAGCCGGAGGGCGCCGATCGCAAGGGCACCGGCGGTGGTTTGGAGGAAACGGCGACGGTTCATGGCTTGGAAGGCAAGTTGCGCGAGAAGGCCGCCGGTCGCAAGGGCCGGCGGCGGTCGCGGTCCCGACCGGGACGACTCAGAAGGTGAAGGTGGCCGTCAGGATGATCTGGCGCGGATCGATGATGCGGGAGATCGACGGGCGGCCCAGCGGGTCGACCGCGACAGTCTGCAGCCGGCCGTCCTCGAAGATGTCGCGGACATTCAACTGGGTCCGAACCCGGACGCGGTCGCCGGCGAGCTTGAACTTGTAGCCGACATTGAAGTCGAAGTGGAAACGCGCGTCATCAAAGACCGGGCGGTCCGGATCGAGCTCAAGGATGACGCCATTGGCGTCAGGGGCCTTGCCCAGGAATCCGATGGCCGCCTCATCCTCCCAGCGGATGGCACCCCCCACGCTCCAGCCGGTCAGCTTGCCCTCGGTGAAATCGTAATTGGTGAGGGCGTTCCAGCGCCACTCGCGCACCTGGGAGCGGGGCTTGCCGTCATTGGCGATCTCGAACAGGTACGGCGCGCGGATGCCGCTCAGGTAGCTGCTCTCGGCCGCGCCGTTGTTGGCCGTCCACCAGCGGTTGCCGCTGTCGTCCACCGCCGTGGTCCAGACCGGCAGGCGGCGTTCGATGTAGGCGGTGATTTCGCCGCCGATGTTGGAATCAATCGTCTCCTGCTGTGCGAGGTTGAACTTGATGCGCCAGTTGCGCGTCGGGTTGTAGGTGGCCTCCACCTCCCAGCCGGACGCATTGCGGTCGCCGCCAACGCCGACGGCACCGGTCGTGCCGGTCTGCCGGAGGAAATCGGGATCCGTCTTCATGATGTCGGTTGCGGCGACATTGTAGATCTGGGTCTCGGTGGCGCTGATGCCCTGGGCGGCGTAGCGCTTGCGGATAACATCGCGGGCCCAGGTGAGGAAGGACGTGGCGTTCTCATCGCGTCCGCCCTCGAGGATGTGAGTGCGGGATCCAATCGTGCCGAGCTGGGCGATGCGGGCGTTGATCTCGTCGACCTCGTAGCGGTTGATCTTCAGCACGAGCTTCCCCTCAAGCAGGGTGAAGGCCACGCCGAAGTCCTGCCCCTCGGCCGTCGGGTTTTTCATCAGAATGCCATCAATGTCATAGCGGGTGGGCTCGGGCGTGAAGCTGTCGGCCCAGTTGTAGAACAACCGCAGCCAGGGCGTCACCTTGACCACGGCGCCGAACGTGACCGTCTCGCCTTCCTGCTCGACGGGTGCATTCGGGTAGCGGTCGAGTTCGGGCGAATCGATGTCAAAGAAGCCGGTGGCCGGATCGATGACCCAGGCGTCGGAGGTGTTCTCCTCCTGCTTGTCGGTGCGAAGGCCCACCGTGGTGATGAGCCGATCCCGGAAAAACTGGCCCTGATAGGTAACGTTGGCCGAATCGATGTCGCGGGTGCGGCCGCGGGTATTGCTGATCGGGGCCTCGGCGAGAGTCGCCTGCTCCGTGACCCACTGGCGGGTGACGCCATTGAACCAGCGGAAGGGATACGTCCCGGCCGGGAGCGAGAGGCTGGTCGGGGCGTAGTCCACATTCTGGCCCTGCGCGTCGCCGACGTAGTACTGGTAGATCGTCTCGGTGGAGAGGGAACGATTGGCTGCAGACGTCCAGGCGTGGTCCGAAACAATGTAATCGGAGTAGCGCGCGTTGACGTTCTCGCGCTCGCGGCGTTCCGCGTGGAGATTGATCGTCTGTTGCCCGAAGAGCGCATTGTCGCGGTCGGGGGTGAAGCGGTAGACCAGATCGGCGCTCATCGTCTCCTCCAGCTCGGGCGTGCGGAACATGACGCCGTTTCCGGCCGAGTTGATGTACGGACGGCGGAAGTTCGCGTTCGGCGTGCCATCGAGATTCTTCTGGTTCACGTCGACGTAGATGATCGAGTTGTTGGGCCCGATCAGGTTTCCGATGCGCTCATAGCGCTCGAACTCCTGGCGGAAGTAGCCGGCTCGGGCCGCGAGGAGGTGCTGGGGTGTGTCCAGGAGGAATTGTTCGAGCTCCAGGATGAACGTGTCCGCGCTGTCCTCAATCATGTTGGGCGCCATGTAGTTCACCGAGGTCCAGTCATAGATCGACTGGTCGGTGGTGCCGGCTTCGAGGAAGAGCGGGAACTGGGTCCGCTGGCGGGAAAGATTGGAGCTGCTCTGCAGCAGGCGAAGGTCCTGGTTGCGCGTGCGCGGCGTCGCCGCATTGCCGGTCCGCGCCACGCTCCAGTAGCTGACCGTGCCGTCCGGCTCGAGGGAGACCGGCGTCCGATTGTAGTAGTTGGTGCCCGGCCCGATCAGCCCCAACGGGATGAGGGCGTCCTGGCTGACATTGAAGGGACCGGCCGTCCGGCCATCGGCGTAGGTGACGAGACGGGTGGTCGGGTCCCAGGTCGGTTCGCCCGCCGCACGCCAGTCGGAGATGTACTCGCGCGGCGTGACCGAGTTCGGGCGCTGGGCATCATTGTGATACCGCTCGAACGAGGTCTTGATCGTCGTGTTCGCAAACGGCTTGGCCTGGGCAGAGACCTGAATGCGACGGATCTCCTCGCGGGCCGGCTTGCGCTCAAAACCCTCGCGGTCGTAGACCGCCGCGGCGCGCAGCGCGAGCTTCTGGACGATCAGCGGACGGTTGAAGTCGAAGGAGGAACGGAATCCGCCGCGGTCGTCGGCCCGCACCTGCACCGTCGAGATATCGCGCGTCAGGTTCGCATAGGCCGGCACGAGGTTCACCGTGCCCGAGCCGTTGCCCAGGCCGAAGATGTTCGAGTTGGGGCCGCGGGAGATCTCGATCGCGTCGATATTGTACATGTCGACCGGAATGAGCGCGTTGCTCGCGAAATTCCCGATGGCCACATTGGCGGAGCCCAGGCCGCGGATGCGGTTAGCCGTCGATGGGTTTTGCGCGATGTCATCATTCACGCCGCCGTCGCGGTTGGGCGTGACGGCCGTGTAGTTTCCCGTGCCCTCCGTGTTGGCCTCGTACAGGAAGACGTCATTCAGGTCGGTGGCCGCGATGTCCTCCAGCTGCAGCTTGGTGACGACCGTGATCGACGATGCGATGTCCTCCAGCTTGGTGTTCAAACGCGTGCCCGAGAGGGAGTTCGACGCCTGGTAGCCCTCCTCTTCGGAGACCACGGTGAATGGCGAGAGCGTGACCGTCTCACCCTCGGTCGGCCGGGCACTCGCGGGCGCGGTCGGCTGGGCGTGGAGATCGAGCAGCGGAGTGGAGCCGGACAACGCGGCCAGCACGGAAACGGTGGTGCGCCAAGGAAGGCGGAGCGACAACTTGGACATGGGAAGGCGGGGTTAAGGGCTCTCCGGAGCGAACGGGGTGAACGCCGGATGGCGGGACGATGCGTCCGACCTGCTTCATGTCAGGTTTGCGACGTTGCAAGCGTTGCAAGGACGGGTCGGAACCCTTTCCGGCGGATGCACCGGGCGCGCTTGCGGTCGGACGGTCCGCATCGCCACTATGGCCAAAGCACCCATCACGACCCGCCCGAGGCAGGGATCGCAGCCAGAATGCTGCATCTCCGGCGCTTCGCGGGGCGTATCATCCCCAAGCCTCCCCTCCCTCTTACGCATGACCCCCCTCGCGCTCATCCTGATCGCCACCGCCGCCCTCTGCGTCGGTTTTGCGGGCATCTATGCACTGTCCCGGAAAATCGACAACTATGGCTTCGTGGATGTCGCCTGGTCCTATGCCTTCGCCGGTCTGGCCGGCTTCTATGCGATCGCGGCCACCGGCTGGCTGCCACGCCGCCTCCTGATCGGGCTGATGGCCGGGCTGTGGAGCGTGCGGCTCGGAACGCACCTTTATCAACGCGTGAAGGGCCATCACCCCGTCGAGGACGGACGCTACCAGCAGCTGCGGCGCGATTGGGCCGTCGGCTTCGCGCGGCGCATGTTCAACTTCTTCCAGATGCAGGCCGTCTCAGTCGTCATCCTCGGGCTGCCTTTCCTGCTGGTTGCGATCAATGGCTCCGTGGGCTTTCACCCGCTGGAGGTGGCCGGCGTCACCCTCTGGTTCCTCGCGCTGACCGGCGAGTCGCTCGCGGACGGACAGCTGCGGGCCTTCAAGCGCAACCCCGCGAATCACGGCAAGGTCTGCGATGTCGGTCTCTGGCACTACAGCCGTCATCCCAATTACTTCTTCGAATGGATGATCTGGGTATCCTATCTGGTCTTTGCGCTCGCCTCCCCCTGGGGCTGGCTGGCCGTGATCTCGCCGGCCGTCATTCTTTACCTCCTGCTCCGCGTCACGGGGATCCCACTGACCGAGGAGCAGTCCGTGCGCAGCAAGGGCGATGCGTACCGGCGCTATCAGCAGACCACGAGTGCATTTTTCCCGTGGTTCCGGAAGGCTGCGAAGAGCGCGTAAGCGTTGCGCTCATTCCAGCCACCGTCCGTTCTCAACGCTTCGCCCGACCCGCTCCCTTTCGACATGATTGATTTTCTCCTCGAGAAGAACCTCCTGCCCGACGCGGTGATCCGCTTCGGGATCCGCCGCCTGCTGGCCCAACGCCTGCGGGAAGAGGCCCAGCCCTCCGAGGCCGCACGTCTGGCCAAGGTCACCGCCTACGCCGCCGATCTGCGCACCCGGCCGATTGCCGAGGACACGCGGGCGGCCAATGAGCAGCACTACGAGGTGCCCACCCCGTTCTACCAATACTGCCTGGGCAAGCGCCTGAAGTACTCGGGCTGCCTCTATCCCACGGGCCGCGAGAGCCTCGACGAGGCCGAGGAGCACATGCTCAGGCTCTACACCGAGCGCGCGCAGATCGCCGACGGCCAGTCGATCCTCGAGCTCGGCTGCGGCTGGGGCTCGCTCTCCCTCTACCTCGCGGAAAAGTACCCGCACGCCACGATCACCGGCGTGTCGAACTCGCGGACCCAGAAGGCCTACATCGACGGTGAGGCCCGCCGCCGCGGCTTCAGCAATCTCACCATCCTCACCTGCGACATGAATGTGCTCGAGCTGCCCCCCGGCCAGTTCGACCGCGTGGTCTCGGTCGAGATGTTCGAGCATATGAAGAACTACCAGCGCCTGCTGGCGAATGTCGCCCGCTGGCTCAAGCCGGGCGGCCAGTTGTTCGTTCATATCTTCACCCACCTGAAGTACCCGTATCACTTCATCGCCCGCGACCAGACCGACTGGATGGCGCGCTACTTCTTCACCGGTGGCCAGATGCCCTCGCATGACTTGCTCATGCAGTTTCAGGACGACCTGAAACTCGTGTCGGATTGGAAGGTGGACGGCACGCACTACCAGCGGACCGCCGAGCACTGGCTGGAGGCCATGGATCGCCATCAGGCCGAGATCCGGCCGCTCTTCGCCGAGACCTACGGCGCCAATCAGGTGACCAAGTGGTGGGTCTACTGGCGGGTCTTCTACATGAGCTGTGCGGAGCTCTGGGGCTTCCGCGGCGGCCAGGAGTGGATTGTCAGCCACTACCTGTTCCGCAAACCCTGACGCCCCGCCGCCATGCTTCGCCTCGTTCTCATTCTGGCCGCCCTCGCCGCCTCCCCGGTGTTCGCCGCCAGCGCGGAGGACCTCGTGAAGGCAGGCCTCGCCGCCGAGGCCCGACTCGAGACCGGGGCCGCTCTCCGACACTTCTTGGAGGCGGACAAGCTCAAGCCCAACGACCCGTTCATCCTGCAGAAGATTGCGCGGCAGTATTCGGATTCGGTGGTCGATACGCGCGATGACGAGGAGAAGAAGCGCCTCGCCCAGACCGCGCTCGACTACTCCCTGCGCGCGGTGCGGCTCGAACCCACCAACCCGGAGAACGTACTCTCCGTCGCGGTCAGCCACGGCAAGCTCGCGGTCTACAGTGACACGCGCACGAAGATTGAGTACTCCCGCCTGATCAAGGAAGAGGCTGAACGCGCCCTCGCCCTCGACCCGAACTACGACTGGGCCCACCACGTGCTCGGTCGCTGGCATTATGAGGTCGCGTCCCTCGGCCCAACCACCCGCTTCTTTGTCCGTCTCGTCTACGGCGGCCTGCCCCCCGCCTCGAACGATGCGGCCATTTCCCATCTGGAGAAGGCGGTTTCCCTGTCACCCCAGACCCTCGCCCACCACCTCGAGCTCGGCTTCGCCTACCTCGAGGCGGGGCGGGAGGCCGATGCCCGCGCCGCCTTTGACCGGGGCCTCGCCCTGCCGTCCACGGAAAAGCACGACGAGGACGCCAAGGCCCGCGCCCGCCGGGCCCTCGCGCGCCTCGCCGCCAGCGCTTGAACACCCCGCACCTGGTCCGCGTATCGGCGGGGGGGCCGGAGCCGCTAGTGGGCCCGACGGGCGGGCGCGAATTTCCGGAGGTACTTGAGCGCGACCTCGAACTCGTGGGGCAAGCCGGCTTCAATGGTGATGGGCTCGCGGGTGGTCGGATGCTTGATCACCAGCCGGCTGGCGTGAAGCGCGAGGCGGGTGATGAGCGGCTTCTCATCTGCCCGGCCCTTGTAGCCTCGCTTAAGCTCGGAGAGCTTCAGCTCGATTTCGGGCGCCCCGTAAAAGCGATCATTGAGAATCGGCGCGCCGGCCGCGGCGAGATGGACCCGCAGCTGGTGGGTCCGGCCCGTCAACGGCCGGCACTCGACCAGCGCGTAGCGGCCAAAGCGCTCCAGCGTGCGGAACTCCGTCTGGCAGGCCTTGCCGCCCCGCTTCTTGAACACGCGCATCCGCCCCGGCTGCAGCTCATCCTCACCGAGGGCGAGATCGACCGTGAACGTGTCGGGTAGCGCTCCGGTCACGTCGCGGACCGGGGCCACCACCTTCATCGCCTGCTCAATCGGGAGCACGACCACGAGAGCATGGTAGGTCTTCTCCACCGTCTTGCTCTGAAACTGCCCGCTGAGGAAATCGAGGGCCGGCTTGGTCTTGGCGCAGAGCAGCAGACCACTGGTGTCCGCGTCGAGGCGGTGCACATTGGCCACCTCGTGCCCGAACCGGTCGTGGACCAAGCCCATCAGGTTCTCGCGCTTCTTGTCCCAGCGATCCGGCGCGACCAACATCCCGCTCGGCTTGTCGAACGCGAGCAGGGTGTCGTCGTCGTGGATGATCGGCGGGAGCGGCATGGCCCGTCAGCCAAGCAGCTTTCGCCGCGCGAGCGAAGCGAAGAATCCCGGCAGGACGACGGGGTCCGGTCCCGTTAAAATTCAGGTAAGCCCAGACCGGCCGCGTGAATTCGCTTGCGACCCTGTGGGGCCGCGCCTGCCTCGGAGCCGGTTGTCACGACCCTCATGATGGCCCTGCCCAAAAGCCTGCTTCCCCTCGGCGTGAGCTTCCTCACGACGGGCGTCGCCCGCCGGCTTCGGGCCCGCGGGCGAGCCATCCGGACGCAGGAGAACACCCTGCGCACCCTGCTCGCCGGCTTCAACCCGACCGACTTCGGCGATGAGCACGGGCTCCACGCCGGCCTGACCGCGGCGGCCTTCCGCGCGGCGGTCCCGCCCCGGACCTACGACCAATTCGGGCCGTACATCGATCGCATGAAGCAGGGCGAGGAATCCGTCCTCTGGCCCGGATTCTGTTCCTTCTACGCTGTCACGTCCGGCACCACGGCCGGGGTCCGGAAGTACCTGCCGGTCACGGAGGCCATGCTCCGCCATTTCCGCCAGGCGGGACTCGACGCGCTGCTTTACTATACGGCCAAGGTCGGACACTGCGCGGTGTTTCGCGGACGCCACCTGTTCCTCGGCGGCACCACCACGCTCGCCGCCCTCGACGCAGCCAAGGAGCCGCCGGCCTTCGCCGGCGACCTCAGCGGCATTGCGACCCTCAATCTTCCCTCCTGGGTCGAGAAGCAGCTCTATGAACCCGGTGCCGCCATCGCCCACCTGACGGACTGGCCCGCGAAGCTGCAGGCCATCGCCGCCCGGACGGTGACCCGTGACATCAGCCTCCTCGCCGGAGTCCCGAGCTGGCTCCTCCAGCTCGCGGACGCCGTCCTCGCCGAGGCGACCCGCCAGGGCGGAAAGCCGGCGGCGAATCTCCAATCCGTCTGGCCCAATCTGGAATGCCTCGTGCACGGCGGCATCCCCTTGGGACCCTTCGGCGCGGAATTGCGGACCGCGGTGGGACCCGGCGTCGCCTTTCACGAGGTTTATCCCGCTTCCGAGGGTTTCATCGCCGCCCAGGATGCCGACGCCAGCGCCGGCTTGCGGCTGATGACCGACGTGGGGCTCTACTACGAATTTCTGCCGCGCAAGGAATTCGACGAGTCGCGTCTCGCCTCGCTGGGAGAAAAGGTCGTGCCGCTCGAAGGGGTGCAGACCGGCGTCGACTACGTGCTGCTGCTCACCACCCCGGCCGGGCTCTGCCGCTATGTGGTCGGGGACGTCGTGCGCTTCACCTCCACCGAGCCGCCGCGGCTCATTTATGTCGGCCGGACCCAGCTCCAGCTGAACGTCTTTGGCGAGCACGTGGTCGAAAAAGAGCTGACCGACACCCTGCTGAGCGTCTGCCAGCGTCATGGCTGGACCATCACAAATTTTCATGTCGCTCCGTTTTTCAGCCCCCTTTCGACCGGACGGCCAAACGGGGGACATGAGTGGTGGGTCGAACTCAAGCCACGCTCCATCGAGACCCCCACCGGGCCGGTCCTGGCCGCCGAGATCGACCGGGAGCTGCAGGATCTGAATCCGGAGTACGCCACCCGGCGCCGGGGCGGAGGCATCCAGCCTCCCGTGGTCCGCCTCGTGATGCCCGGGGTCTTTGAACGGTGGATGCGCGCCCGGGACACCTGGGGCGGGCACCACAAAATGCCGCGCTGTCGCACCGACCGCCGGATCGCGGACGAACTCGGCCAACTCGCCCCGTTTTCGCGCGACTGAGCGCCGTCGGCGACCGGGAGCGGAAGCCGCGCCGTCCACGTCGTAACCCCGCCATCGCGCGCGGTTGGCATGCGTGATGCTTCTTCTCGTTCACATGCAATCGCCTGCTCTGTCAGGTGATTGGGGTAACATGGACGCCCGATCGACAGGTCGGGCACAGAAAATAGGGGGCCCGCCGTTAGGGGTTATCGGCGGGCCCTTCCTGTTTCTGGACCTCGCAAGCTTCAAAGCCGTCGCACCAAAGCCGCGGCGAAGGCGGCCACCGATCGCGCTCAAATCACCACGAGCCCGATGGCGGCCAGCATCAGCAGGGCGCCAACCAGGCGGCGGCGCATGACCTTTCCGCCCACCTGGCCTTCGGTGTTGCTGAACCAGTGGCCGATCAGCCAAACGGCGGCCACACTCCACAAACCGCGGGAGCTGTAGACGATGTTCACCGCGGTGGCGTCGCCGTAGACACCCAGGACATAGGCCATGCTGGCAGACTGGCCGGCCAGAACGACCGAGCCTGGCGCCAGCCACCGCCAGCCAGCGGCCGGAATCGTGTGCAGGGGTGCACGGAACAAGGGGATCAGCCCGAAGGAATAGAGGGCCAGCGAGCCAAACATCAGAGGCAGGAAGCGCCCCGCGCCCCAGGCCGGCGTCCATTTCTGGACCACAATGTCCGAAAGGGCGTAGAGGAAGGCCGCCAGCGCGGCAGCCAGCACCGTGGTCGAGATCTTGCGACGATCCTTGCGCCCGGTCGCATTCAGCAGGGCGATCGCCAGCGTGCTGAGCCCCGCCGCAATCCACCATTTGAGCGGGACCGGGTCCGAAAGGATCACCGCGCTGCCCAGCGCCACCATCAGGATCTTCAGACCAAGCACGGGCGTCGCGACCGAGACGTCGCCCGACATCGCCCAGAACGTGCAGGCCTGCCCGAGAAAGAAGAGCGCCCCTGCCACCGCCGGCTGCCAGAGCAGAGCAGCGGGCTGACCCGTGCCGCCCAGAAACCAGAGCGGCGAAAAGCAGATCCCCATGGTCAGGTTCGACACGAACGTGGTGCGCCAGAGGCCCACCCCATAGGCGGACGACCGCTTGACCAGCAGCACCGCAATCACGTACCCGACGCTGCTCGCGAGGGGAAAGAGAAGGTGCGCCGGAAAGGTCATCACCGGCCACCCTAGGTCCGAAACCGGGGAGGTCCATCCCCGGTTCGCGGCGCGGCCGGATTATTCCAGCAACGGAGCGATGATCTTCTCGTACTCCGCCGTCTCCATTGAACCGACCTTCTTGTGCCGGATGCGGCCCTCCCGATCGATCAGGAAGGTCGTCGGAATCGCGTCAATGCCGCCAAAGGCCGAGACCACGCCGTCATCGCCCATGA
This sequence comes from uncultured Opitutus sp., assembly GCA_964476965.1. Taxonomy (GTDB): domain Bacteria; phylum Verrucomicrobiota; class Verrucomicrobiia; order Opitutales; family Opitutaceae; genus CAMAXB01. The sequence goes on from CAYZCV010000013.1 coordinate 17,628, forward strand.
CGAGCGGGTAATTGATCTTGGCGGACTCCGCATAGCGCTTCACCACCGGCGGGCCCTGCTGGTCGAGGGAAACGCCGACAATGACGAAGCCCTTGTCCGCATACTTTTTCTGCAGCTCGACATAGCCCGGGATCTCCTCCTTGCACGGTCCACACCACGTCGCCCAGAAGTCGACCACGACCACCTTGCCCTTGAACTCGTCCGAGCTGACTTCACGGCCGGCAATGTCCTTGAGCTTCCACGACGGCGCCGGACCGAGCACCGGCAGTGCGGGCCCGTTCGCGACCATGGCCGCGGTCGGCGCCGGCGACACCGGGGCGGAGCCCGCGGTGGTGGACGCCTGCTCCTTGCAGGAAGCGAGGCCCCCCAGAGCGGCGGCGGTCGCCAGAATCACAAAGCGGCGGCTGATGGTCATAAAACTGGGAGGCAGAGGAGGGGGAGGATATTCCGGGCAGGGATTTGCCGTGGTCCGTCCGACCAAGGCAAATCACTGGCCGCGCGCCTCGGGCAAGTCCATGCCCAGGGTGTCGACGAACTTCTTCATGGCGGGCGTCAATACCCTGCCCTTGCGATGCAGGATCGCAAGCGGACGGGTGAATTCCTTCCCCTTGAAGTGGAGGACCGCAAGCGTGCCCTGGCGGGCCTCCTGCAGGACGGTTGCCTGCGGGACAATCGCGATGCCATGGTCGATCTCGACCGCCCGCTTCACGGTTTCGATGTTGTCGAACTCCATGACCGGCTCGATCTCGAGCTTGTTGTCGCGAAAGATCTGGTCGACCGCCTTGCGCGTCGGGATGTCGGGATCGAAACCGATGAACTTGAGACCGGCCAGCTCGCGCAGGTCGACCTCCGTGCCACGGCGCGCCAGAGCATGGCCCGGCGGGGCGATCAGGACGAGGTGGTCGTTCCGGAACGGCACCACCTCGATCTGGCGCTGCTTGATCGGGAAAGCGACCAGGCCGAAATCAACCGAGTTGTGGAGGATATCCTCGTAGACCAGGTTCGAGCGCCGGTACTCGACGCGAACATTGACCGACGGGTAGTCCTGCAGAAAGCGCTTGATGTAGGGCGGAAGCTCGTGGAGGCCGATCGAGTAGATGGTCGAGATGCGAATCGTGCCGCTAATGACCTTCTTCATCTCCTGCAGCTCGCTGAGGAGCTTGTCATAGCTGTGCAGGAGCTCCTTCGAAGCATCATAAACCCGCTGACCCTCCCGCGTCAGCTGGAACTGCTTCTGGCTGCGATCAATCAGGAGCGTCTTGAAATGACGCTCCATCGCCCGGGCCTGCTGACTGACGGCAGACTGGGTAATGCCATTGATCTTGGCGGATTTTGAGAAGCTCTTGGTTTCGACCAAGTCGGCAAAGATTTTGAAATTCTCAATTTGCATGGCTTAGGATCATCAAGGTCCGCAGTATAAACTTCTCTAATTCCAAGGCAATCCCATTAACCCCGCCACACCATGATCACCTACGAGGAATTCGCCACCCGCACGGATGCGGTTCGCGCGCAGATCGCCGCGGCCTGCGCCCGCGCGGGCCGGCCCTCCGCCGATGTGGAATTGCTGGCGGTCACCAAGACGCATCCCGTCGACGCGGCGCTGTACGCCGCCCGTTACGGCCTGCGGGGCGTGGGCGAGAATCGGGTGCAGGAGGCCGCCGCCAAGCGGCCCCTCGGACCCTCCGGGCTGCGCTGGGAGCTGATCGGACACCTGCAATCGAACAAGGCCAAGCTGGCGGCCGAGTTCTTTGACCGCGTCCAAAGCGCCGACAGCCCCAAGCTGCTGGGTCTGCTCGACCGCGCCGCCGGAGAGCGCGGCCGGAAGCTCGCGGTGCTCCTGCAGATCAACGCGGGCAACGACCCGGCCAAGTTCGGCGCCGAGCCCGCCGATGCCCCCCGCCTGCTGGAAGCGGCGCTGGCCTGCGCTCATCTGCAAGTCGACGGCCTCATGACCATCGCCCCCCTCTCGGACGACCCGGACGTCGCCACGCGCACCTTTGTGAATTTGCGCACGATCCGCGACGACCTCGCCGTGCGGTTCGGCACGCCCCTGCGCGAGTTGTCGATGGGCATGAGCGGCGACCTGGAGGCCGCAATCCTCGCGGGCAGCACGCAGGTTCGCGTCGGGACCGCCCTCTACGGCTCCCGCCCGGCTCCGCCGCCGGCCGCCGCCTGAATTCTTCCGACCGCGGTCCGTTTGCGGTTGCGAAGCCGGAGGAAAGTTTTTGGGTCGTTTTGTGGACCCCGAAACGCCCCGAGACGTCAGCCGTGAGGCTCTGCTGAGCCTGCTCGACGACCCCAGCCCGGCCGTGCGCCAGGCCCTGCGCGCCCACTTTGCCGCCGCGGGGGGCGCGGCGGAGGGATTCCTCCGGGATGTCGCTTCCGGCCAGCACCGAGCGCTCGCGTGGCACGCCCGACGCTTTCTCGATGAGCTGAAATTCTCCGACCCCGTCGCCGAGTTCCGCACCTTCATCCGCTCGCTGAACTACGAGCTCGAGACGGGCAGCCTGATGCTGGCGCGCACGGTGAACCCGCAGCTCGACAGTGGCCGTTGCTGCGAGCAGCTCGACGCCATCGCCGCCCGCTGCCGCGAGCTGATCGTCGAACCCTCGAGCGCCCGCGAGAAATGCCGCGTGCTCAATCGCGTGCTCTTCCATGACTGCGGCTTCCATGGGAACATCGAGCAGTACACCGACCCGCTGAACAGCTTTCTCGATGCCGTCCTCGAGCGGAAGAAGGGCATCCCGGTTTCCCTCTGCATCATCTACCTCCTCGTCGCCCAGCGCGTCGGGCTCGAGCTCGAGCCGGTGGGGCTGCCCGGCCACTTCATGGTCGGCTGCTTTCTTGATGCGGAGCCCTTCTTCATCGACGCCTTCGACGGCGGCATCCTCCGGTCAGCGGAGGAAATCCTCGGCCTGCTCCGCGCCCACGAGATCGATCCCTCGCCGATGGACCTCGCCCCCACCCCCGTGCGCGAGGTCCTGTGCCGAAGCTGCCGCAATCTCGTGCAGCACTACACCGCCGCCGGTGAGGTCGAACGCGCCGGCCTTTTCGCGGGTTTCGTCGGGGAGTTCGAGTCGACCTACGAACGGAACACGACCTGACGCAGGATTTTCGAATTTCGATTTTCGAATTTTGAGCGGGATCTGACTCCACCGACCGGCGCGAAGACGTGGCCATTTTCTTTTGCGCGGATGGCTCAGGCCTGACCTAATCGAAAATCTGAATTCGAAAATCGAAAATCCTGCGGCCGTGTACACGCTCGCTGATCTCGAGGCATGGAGCTTCACCGGAACGCCGTTGGCCGTGTTGGGGCACCCGATCAAGCACTCGATCAGCCCGGCGATGCACAATGGCGCGCTCGCGGTGATGGCCGCAGAGGACGCCCGCTTTGCCGCGTGGCGCTACTTCCGCTTCGATGTCCCGCCCGATGACCTGCCGCTCGCCCTCGAACGTCTGCATGCGCGGGGCTTTCACGGCCTCAATCTGACCGTGCCCCACAAGGTCATCGCCTTTGACCGCGTGGCGGAGATCGATCCGGCCGCGCAGCGCGTCGGGGCGGTCAACACCCTGCGCCGCACGGCCGCCGGCTGGAAGGGCTTCAATACCGACGGCTACGGGCTCGCGACCGCCGTCCGCACCGAACTCGGGCGAGGACTCGAGGGTGCGCATGTGGTGCTGCTCGGTGCGGGCGGTGCCGCGCGCGGCGCCGCGGTGGAATGCCTGCTCCGCGGCTGCGCCTCCCTCTGGATCGCGAACCGCACCGTCGCCAATCGCGACGCCCTCCTCGCCGCGCTGGCTCACCTCGCCGGCGCGATTCCGGTCCGGGGCTTCGATCCGGCGTCACCCCCCGCCGCGATTCCTGCCGGCTGCCTGGTCGTCAATGCGACCAGCGCCGGGCTCAAGCCGGGCGATCCCGCGCCCATCGACCTGTCGGCCCTGGCCCGTCCCGCCGGCGTGTACGATATGATTTACAACCCGCCGGCAACCGCGCTGCTGCGGCAGGCGCGGGCGCTCGGCCTGCCCGCCGCCAACGGGCTCTCCATGCTCGTCCACCAGGGCGCGCGCGCACTCGAACTCTGGACCGACCGCTCCGTCCCGGTCGACGTGATGGATTCCGCAGCCCGCTCAGCGATGGGTTGAGGGGACGCGTTTTTTGGAACGCAGAGGGCGCAGAGAGAACCACCGGATTCGATGACTGTTCTCAGAGAATTTCTCTGTGCCCTCTTTTCTCCTCTGCGACCTCTGCGTTACCGCCTTGATCGACCGACCGATCCCGCTCAGCGCTTCTTCAGCGCCGCCGGGACTTCGGGAATCTGGGCCACGACCACTTCGCCGGTGCGCCGGACAATACCGTAGATGATCCGCTCCCGCTCACTGCGGTCCCATGCCCAGGACTGACCCTCGAACGGAACGTCGATCGCCGTCACATACTCCAGGGCTACGCCCATCTTCGGGAGGCGAAGAACATAGAGTTCCGCCGCGTCGTGCCCCGTGATGTAGAGCAGGCCATCCGGGCCCCAGCTGCCGCCGGAAGAGCTGCTCTGGCCCCAGCTCGCGATCACCTGCGGGGGAAACATCCACGACTCGAGGAGATTCCAGTTCTCATCAAACTTGCCGAAAAGCGTCGAGCGATTGTCCGTACCCGGGGGCGTGCCCTGGTCGTTGTAGTGCGCGAAGCATGCCCACCAGAATCCATCCTTCTTCTCGGCCCAGGTGAGCGAACCGTGACGCAGGCCGAGGCTCACCGACTTGACCGGCTGGACCGTCACCGGATCAAAGTACTCCAGCGAGCTCGCCATGGGAATCTGCGGGAAGTTCGAATGCGCCAGAACCAGCAGGCCGTCCTGCACCAATCCGCCATTGAGGTGGACGGTTTGGCCGCCTCGCAGCCCCACCCACTCCGCCACGCGCTCGCCCGTGCGCTTGTCGTACTTGCCGACCACGTAATTGCCGATGCCGTAAAAGTGTCCGGCATCGACCGCAACCCCCTGATTCGCGCCGCGCGGACGGAAGCGCCGCAACTCCTTCGCCACCAGCCCATGCTTGGTGAGTTCGGGCGCCGGCGCGGCCGGCTGGGCCGCCAGCCAGGCACGGTCGGCGGCGAGCGCCGGATTGGGCGTCGCGGGGGCGGTCGCCGCCCGGCCGGACGCAAGGAGCGTCAGGCCGAGCCCAAGGCAGAGAAGCGGGGTGCGCATGGCGGAGAGTGAATTAGAACGTGCGGGTCAGATCGAGCGTCCAGGTGCGCCCGGCGAGCAGATTCTGGCTCACGCCCGGATCGTAGCCGAATCCGCCCGAAGCCAGCGGCGGCTCCTTGTCCAGGAGGTTGGCCACACCCAGACGGATCCGCGAGTTGCGGAGCCAGGCAGAGGACTGGGGACCGAAGCTGTAACCGAGCGACAGATTGAAGGTCAGCGTGTCCTCGATCACGTAACGGTAGATCGTGTTGGTCCCGGTCGTGAACGGGGCAATGTAGTCGGGCCGGCCCAGCGCCTCGTACTGCGCGGCAGTGATCGTCGCGCTGTCATGCGTCTTGCCGATGTAATAGCCGCCCAGGGAACCGTTCCACGCGCCGTTGCGCCACGATAGATTCGTCGTGTTGCGGTGACGGGCCGCCCCATTGGAGTAAAGACCGTTCGTGGTGATCGCGGCCACATTCGGAGGCGACAGGGTGGACTCGGACTTCGAGAGATAGGACCAATCGGACGAGACCACAAAGTTGCCGAAAGGCGTCTGCGGAACCACGTAGCGGAATCCGAAGTCGATGCCCTCGGTCTCGCTGCTCGAGAGATTCACGAACGGCTGGTTAACGGAGAAGATGCGGCCCGCTGCGGCCTGCCGGTTGCCGGGGTTGGCGGCGTTGTAGGTCGCGAAGACCGTCGCGTCCTCTGGCGTGAGGGCAAAGCGCACCACGTCCGGATCGCCGCGGTAGGAGGCCGTGCCGCTGCCGATGTCGATCGCCCCGATGGCGACGCCGGCGGCGAGCTGCTGCGCGGTGTAGGCCTGAATCAGCGCCACATCGCTGGCCCGGATCTGCGCGGTGCTGCGCTGACCCAGCAGATTCGTGCGGGAGATGGTCCAGTAGTCCGCCGTGACACTCAGGCCGCGCACGCCGGGGACGTCGATCACCACGCCGAAGGTCTCACCCTCGGATTCCTGCGCCTTCAGGTTGGGATTGCCCCCAAAGTAGGTGCGCTGGACATACGGACCCTCGGCCGTGACCGGATTCCGGTAGACGTCCACATCACCGGCACCCGCGGAGATCGTCCAGCGCGGGCTGGTGAACAGGGCGGCGAGGCTCGGGGCCATGAAGCCTTCGTTGTACGAGCCACGCACCATCATCCAGGAGGCGGGACGCCAGTTGACGCCGACCTTGGGCTTGGTCGTGTCACCAAAGTCACTGTAATCCTCGTAGCGGGCGGAGGCGGTCAGTTCGAGCGTGTTGACCAGCGGCAGATTGCGAACGGACGAGACCAGGGGCACCACCAGCTCGGCGTAGAAGCTCGTGACCTGCCGGTCGCCGATCACATCCGGACGCGGCGGGTGCAGCAGGAAATCATTGTTCGTCGGATCCAGGCCCGAGCTCGCCGGATTCTCGCCGGAGAACGGAGGGCGCAGGTCCTCAAGATCGTCTTCGCGGTACTCCGTGCCGACCGCCGCCATGATGTCGCCGCCCCACCAGGAGAGAATCTTGCCGGAGGTGCGCAGGTCCGCACTCGCGATCGTCGCGGTGGCGGTGCGGGCGTAGTTCTCAGTGAAGGAGCTCACGACCGAGGCGGGGTTGGTGTAGGGCTGGTCCACGACGACCGCGTTGCCCTGCACCTTGAACGTATAGCCCCAGGGATTGTAGGCGCTCGCATCCGTCCGGTTGAGCGCATTCTGCAGGAGGCTCTCGCGCACATCCGGAAACGCGCCGTCCTCACCGTTGACCTCATTGTAGAACAGGGAGGTTTCCCAGGTCCACGTGTCGCCGAGTTTACCCTTCAGGCCGGCCGACAGACGAATGACATCCGCCTGGGTATCGATGGTCTCCGCCGCCACGCCCGGGAGCGTCAGCGAGACGAGGCTGACCGTGCGGGGTGCACCCGTGAGCCGCGCCGCGCCATCGGCGCGCGGGGCGCCGGCGGGATCGTAGAAGGCCGAGCCGTA
>CAYZCV010000013.1:24876-43372 GCA_964476965.1 uncultured Opitutus sp.
GTGCCGATCCGGAAGGTGGGAAAGTAGCCGCGGGGCGAGCGCGCATCGAAGGCGCTGCCGGCCACATTGAAGGGTGCCGGGGCGCGGGCGCTGACATCCGCGCTGGAGCTGAAGTCACGCTCCGTGAGGAAAATCGCGTCGCGATAAAGGGCCTCGATCGTGCCGAAGATCCGTCCGCGGCCCTCCGCGAACGAGGTCCCGAAGGTGAAGGCCCCACTGATGCTCTCGCCGCCGCCCGCCTCGGGCACGCCGATCTTGAGCGAGGATTCCGCCCCGTTGAACTCGCGCTTGAGCACATAGTTGATCACGCCGGCCACCGCGTCGGAGCCGTAGATCGCCGAAGCGCCATCGCGCAGCACCTCAATCCGCTCGATCCCCTGCGTGGGCAGCTGGTTGACATTGACCGCCTGGGAGAGGCCGGCGGTCATCGGATTCACCGCCATGCGGCGTCCGTTCACCAGGATGAGCGTCGCGGTGGACCCGAGATTGCGCATGTTGATGTTGGCATTGTCCCCGCGGGCACCCGACGAGCCGAGGCGCGTCTCATTCTCCGGCAGGTTCACCACCGAGGTCAGGGACGTGAGGAGGTCGACCGGCAGGACCGCGTTGCGCGTGTCCATGGCGGTCTGGTCAATCACGGTGATCGGCGCGACCTTCTCCATGTCGAGGCGCTGGATGTTCGAGCCGGTGACGACGAAGCTCTGCAGCGAGACCACGTCTTCGCCGGCATCGGCGGTGGCGCGCGGCGCGGTTTGGGCGACCGCACACGCGGCGGTCAGAAGAAAAGCGGCGATCATCCGGGGGGAACGGGTGATCGCAGGGAGGGCGTTGGTCAGGTTCATGTGGTTCGGGAAAGGACGGACGCTAGCGGCCGCAGATGGCGAAACCGTGGCCTTCGCGTGACGGTTGCGTGAAGGGGCCTCTTTACCCCGCGCGCAACCCCCGCGGCGGCGCGGCGTTTGACTTTGGGGCCGGGCGCCGCCGGAATCCGGTATCGCCATGCCGCCCGCCTACGCTGAATTCGCCCACGCGTTCCCGTGGTTTTTTCCGGCTGTGGCGGCGCTGTTCGGCGCGATCGTCGGGAGCTTTCTTAACGTCGTCATCTACCGCGTACCTGCTGGCAAATCGATCGTCCGGCCCGGCTCCCACTGCGGTTGCGGGCAGCCGATCGCGTGGTACGACAACCTTCCCGTGCTGAGTTGGTTCATCCTGCGCGGCAAGGCCCGCTGCTGCGGCCGGCCCTATTCATTTCGCTACGCCTTCGTCGAGTTGCTCTCGGCGGCACTCTTTCTGGCGTCCTGGCTCCACTTCGCCCCGGCCAAGGCCGCGGTGGGCATGGCCTTTCTCAGCATCCTGGTCTGCGCGACGTTCATCGACCTCGACCACATGATCATCCCGGATGTGTTCACGATCGGCGGCGGGCTCGCCGGGGTCGCGATCTCCTTCCTTGTTCCCTCCCTGCATGGCTTTTCCGGTGACTTCTATCTGATGGACAGTTTTCGCTCCGGCTTCGCCGCGATCCAAGGGCTGCTCATTGGCTCGGGACTTGTGCTCTGGATCGCGCTGATCGCGGAGGCGGTGCTGCGGAAGGAGGCCATGGGCTTCGGGGACGTTAAGTTTCTCGGTGCGATCGGCGCGTTCTGCGGCTGGCAGGGCGCGGTCTTCGCCGTCTTTGGCGGAGCGATTGTCGGCACGGTGTGGTTCGTGATCGCGCTGCTCTGGCAGAAGGTCGCGGGCAAGCCCTCCCCCGTCACGCCGCGAACCGAAACACCCGAGGGCGAACCCGCTGATCTCGGATTCGGCGTGCATGTGCCCTTCGGCCCGATGCTCGCGGTCGCCGCGGCCCTTTATTTTCTTTGGGCGCACGTTTGGGTGGCCCGTTACTTCGAGGGCGTGTCCGTCCTGTTCTGAAGCCGCGCCGCGCGCGGCGACGCGCGATCCCCCTAGAACAGCCGGGTGGCGCCGTCCGCCGTGCGGAGCACCAGCACGTCCGGCGCGGAACCAAAGCGCTGCGCATAGGCGGCCCCCACGGCGGCCGCTTCCGCGGGTCCAAACGAGGCCGAGGTGAGCGCCATGACGGCGCCGCCGAAGCCGCCGCCCGTCAGCCGCGCGCCGTGGACGTGGGCGGTGGCCTCCAGTGCATCGACCAGGAAATCGAGCTCGGGCGTGCTGTTCTCGAAGAGGTGCTGGGAACTGCGATGCGACGCCGTCAACAATCGTCCGAGTCGCGGCAGATCGCCCGCGCGCAGCGCCGCAACCGCCTCGCCGACCCGCGCGATTTCCTCGACCACATGACGCGCGCGCCGGTGGAGCACGGGATCGAGCCGGCCCGCGGCCGCGGCCACGAGGTCCGGAGTGACATCGGCCAGCAGCGCGACGCCCAAGGCGGCGGCGGCGGCCTGGCACTCGCGATGGCGCTCCGCGTAGAGACCATCAACCAGGGCATGCTTGGTGTGGGTGTTGAACACCCAGAAGCAGGCATCCGCCGGCAGGGGCTCCACCCCGAACGACGGACCGCGACAGTCGATCGCGACGAGGTGGTCCTTGCGACCGAAACCGGACACCCCCTGGTCGAGGATGCCACACGGCACCCCGACGAACTCATTCTCCGCCTGCCGCCCGATCTTCACCAAGGTTTCGAGGTCCACGGACTGATCCGTCGCGGCGAGGAAGGCCAAGGCGGAGGCCAATTCGATGGCCGCGCTGCTGCTGAGGCCCGCTCCCGCCGGCAGGTCGGACATCACCGCGTAGTCGAATCCGGCCGGAACCTGACAGCCAAAGCGCGGAAACGCAGCCAGGATCCCCAACGGATAATTCGTCCACGACGACTCACCCGCCTGGGGGACCGGATCGGTCACGGGCACGGTGACCAACGCGGTGCCCGGAGCGCGGAGAAAACGACGCACCTTTTCCGTGCTCGGGGCCAGCGCAACCCACACCCGGCGGTCAATCGCCGCACCGAGCACGGTGCCTCCGTTATAGTCGGTGTGATTGCCGATCACCTCAATGCGCCCGGGGGCGGCGGTGAGGATTGTCGGCGGACGGCCGAATGCCGACTGAAAGGCGGCGACGATTTCCCGCTGGAGGGGTGCAACGGGCGGAGGACCTCCGGCAAATCCGGCCGGCGTTTCGCCTGAACGGCCCTTCACCACCAGATTCAACAGATACTCCATGGCGGCGGTGCGCGCGAGTCCACGCTCCCGCACCAGCTGGTCACAGCGCTTGATCAGCTGATCAGCCATCGCGGCCGCCTGGGCGGGATTGGCGCCCAGCTTGCCGCACAAGGTGATCAGTTGCTCGCGTTCGGTCATGATTCGCCGACCACCGTGATGCTCCCCGGCTCGGCGGGCGACAAGGAAAGCGGCGCGGTCGCATCGAGGGACAGCAGCGAAAGCATGGACAGTCCGAGCCACCCGCCCGCGCCATCGGCGATCCACGTCCGCACGTCGCCGACCCGCTTTCCCCCCTGGTAAAGCGTGGCCGGGCGCTCAACCGGCCCCGGACCTGGGCCCGTCACCCGCGTGAGCCGACGGCGCACCTGGCCCATGGCCTTCAGCCGCGCCATCACCTCCTGGCCCAGGTAACAGCCCTTCGTGTAAGATATGGCGACGGTCTCGAGTCCGCCCTCATTCGGCAGATCCGCCGGCCCGAGGTCGTCGGGAATTGCCGGAATCCCGGCCCGCAGACGAAGCCGCTCAAGATCATCGGCCGCAAGAGCGGATCCCGCGGGCGTGGGGAGAGATTCCAGGGGCGCGAGCCACTCCCAGCTTTCGGCCGGTCCACGCCGCCCCCGAAAGACCCATCCGCCTGACGGGACCGGCGCCATCGCTCCGACCGTCGGCAGTGCCCCGATCTCGGCGCGCAGCCACTCGCCGGCGCCGGCACCGATCAGCGTGAGCAAGGCATGACGATCCGTGGCATCCTCGATCACGACATCGTCCGCAATGATGAAGCCCTCCAGCCGCTCGCGCACGACGCCGGCGGGAACCCTGTCGCTGACCAGCCACAACTCCCGTTCGCTCACCCGCAAAATAAAGGCGTCTGCGACCACTTTACCCTTCTGACTCAACAGCAGGCCGTAGTTTGCCGAGCCTGTTTTCTCCGGGCGCAGCTCCTGCGTCAGCTGCCCCTGCAGGAAGGTCAGGGCGTCTTCCCCGGTCACTTTCAGGCAGGCGGCGGGGCGGTGAACGACATAGCCCAGGCTATTTTCAGGCGAATTCACTCGTTTAAGTCGTTGTTAAAAAATTATTTACTAAATATGTGAGAGAAATCTCTCAAATTTATGTTGACCCACCCTGTCCGAAGAGTATCTCTTTCACCATTCAAATTTCTCACTCCTCCCGCTTAGCGGGAGTTTTGGGGTAACTAAGAAAGCAAATGCCCGGTCGCTTAGGGGTAGGCGACCGGGCAACTTATTTTACGGGATCAGAGACGCAAGCCTGACGCCCACGCGAGGCCGAAGCCTCCCGCCACCGGCCCGTACGACTGCCACCGTGCGCAGGCTTGCCGGCCCGGGCTGGTTTGGCCCACTTTGGACAGTTCATGCAACGGACGTCCGATCTGAATGTCGTCGAAACTCGTGCCCTGCCCTCCCCGGCCGCGCTGCTGGCGGAGCTGCCGAAGACGGAGGGACAGGCCTCGTTCATCGCCCAGGCGCGCGAGGACATTCATCGCCTGATCTTCACGGACGACCGCCGCTTTCTGCTCATCATCGGGCCGTGCTCGATTCATGACACGAAGGCCGGACGCGAGTACGCGCAGCGTCTCGCGACGCTCGCCCGCGAGGTATCGGACCGCGTGATGATTGTGATGCGGGTCTACTTCGAGAAGCCGCGCACGACCGTCGGGTGGAAGGGGCTGGTGATGGATCCGCATCTCGACGGCACCCACGACATCGCGACCGGCCTGCGAATGGGCCGCGCCTTCCTGCAGGATGTGCTCGATCTCGGGCTGCCCACCGCGACGGAATTCCTTGATCCGATCACGCCGCAGTACATGGCGGACCTCGTCTGCTGGGGCGCGATCGGTGCGCGCACGACGGAGTCGCAGACCCATCGGCAGATGGCGTCGGGACTGTCGATGCCGCTGGGATTCAAGAACGGCACCGACGGCTCGATCCAGACCGCGATCAACGCGATCAAGGCCGCCTCGCAACCGCAGACCTTCCTCGGAATCAATCTCGCGGGCGCCGCCTCGGCGGTCGTCACGCGCGGCAATCCCAACTGCCACGTCGTTCTGCGCGGCGGAAGCGCCGGGCCCAACTACGCGGCCGAGCACGTCGCCAAGGCCGAGGCGATTCTTGCGAAGGCCGGCCTGCCCAAGGCCATCCTGGTCGACGCCTCCCACGATAATTCCTCCAAGCAACCCGAGCGCCAGCCCGACGTTGTGCAGGCCCTGCTCGCGCAGATCACGGCCGGCAACACCTCGATCATGGGCGCGATGGTCGAAAGCAATCTCGGTGCCGGCAACCAGGCCTTCCCGCAGCCGCTCAACCAGCTGGCCTACGGCGTGAGCATCACCGACGGCTGCATCGATTGGGCGACCACGGAGAAGCTCGTGCGCGATATCCACACCACGCTGGCGCCGCGCTTCGCCGCCGCCCGATCCGCCTGACCCGTCCGCCATTAGCGATTGTGCGGACTCCGCCGCGACCCGCTTCGTCTTTTCGCCTGCGCCCTTTCCGCCGTCGACTCGCTCCTCTCCTTCCCCCAGTCTCCCCCCACTCTCTATGAAGACCCCCATCCGCGTTGCTGTTACGGGTGCTGCCGGCCAGATCGGCTACGCCCTTCTCTTCCGAATCGCTTCGGGCGCCATGTTCGGTCCCGACCAGCCGGTCATCCTCCAGCTCATCGAGGCCCCGGTCGAGAAGGCCCTCAAGGCCCTCGAGGGCGTCGCGATGGAACTCGATGACTGCGCCTTCCCCCTGCTGAAGGGTATCGTCCAGACGTCGGATCCCGCCGTCGGCTTCAAGGACGCCAACTGGTGCCTCCTCGTCGGCGCCAAGCCCCGTGGCCCCGGCATGGAGCGCGCCGATCTGCTGAAGGACAACGGCAAGATCTTCATCGGCCAGGGCCAGATCATCGATGCCGTCGCGGCCGCTGACGCCCGCATCGCCGTGGTCGGCAATCCCGCCAACACGAACTGCATGATCGCCGCCAGCCAGGCCAAGCGACTCCCGGCCGATCGTTTCACCGCCATGGTCCGCCTCGACCAGAACCGCGCCCAGAGCCAGCTGGCCCAAAAGGCCGGCGTCGATCTCACCGCGGTGAAGGACATCTTCATCTACGGCAATCACAGCCCGACCATGTTCCCGGCCTTCGCTCACGCGACGATCAACGGCCAGCCCGCCGCCTCGGTCATCAATGACAGCGCCTGGCTCCAGGGGCCGTTCTGCGAGACCGTGGGCAAGCGCGGCGCCGCCATCATCGCCGCCCGCGGCGCCTCATCGGCCGCCTCGGCCGCCAACGCCCTCGTCGATCACGTGCGCAGCCTCGTCACCCCGGGCGCAATCCACTCGATCGCGGTCAAGTCGAACGGCCACTACGGCTTCGATGCCAATGTCTGGGCCGGTATGCCCGTCCGCACCACCACGCCCGGCAGCTACGAGGTCATCACGTCCTACGCCATGGACGACTTCGCCAAGGCCAAGATCGCCGCGACCAACAAGGAACTCGTCGAGGAACGCGCCGCGGTCGTCGACATGCTCTGAGCGACCTGACTTCCAGTCCTGCCCACCAAAGGCGGCCTTCGGGCCGCCTTTTTCTTGGCCAACTTTCTCACGCGAAGCCGCGAAACTCGTTTGAAATCCGGAGAAATTACAGCCCGACCAAAGCCGCGAACGTATTCGATCCGTCAGACCGTTGACCACAGATGAACACAGATCTACACAGATAAAATCCACTCTCAAAGGGATCGGATTTGCGAGTATCTGTGTTCATCTGTGGTCAAATTCTGTCGGTTCGAGTGGATCGGATTCGGGTGAATTCGAACCCACTCGTGGTAAATTTTCAGACCGCCTCGACCGCGAACGTCGTCGTCGGCTTCACGAATTCCTCCTGGGCCTCGACCAACAGGATCTCGCGCGAGTTCGCCTCCGCCGTGCGCTTGAGCAGGCCGTAGGTGGACGCCGTCGCCTGCCCTAGCGCCTCGCCCGCCGAGCGGCTGCGCAGGTAGTGAACAAAGAACAGCGCCGCGATGCAGTCGCCGGCTCCGTTGACACTCACGCCCAGTTTCGGCGTGCGCACCCGCCAGAAGCGACCGCCCTCGCCCGCGATCAGGTCAATCGAATCCGCCGGCGTGTCGTCCGTGTGCGCGGAGGTCACCAGCACGACCCGCGGACCCATCGCCTGCACCGCTCCGATCGCCGCCTTCATGGCCGCCAGGCTGCGTGATTCCGTCCCGGACAGATAATCGAGCTCGAAATGATTCGGTGTCACGATGTCCGCCTTGGGTACCACCTCTGCCTTCATGTACTCCGGAATCCCCGGCCGCACAAAGATGCCGCGACCCACATCGCCAATCACCGGATCGCAGCAGTAAAGCGCCGCGGAGTTCGCGGCCTTCACTCGCGCCACCGTCGCGAGGATCGCGCCGCCGATCTCGGCCGAGCCCTGATAGCCCGAGAGCACGCCATCGCACTTGGGCAGCACCCCGCGATCCGCAATCCCGTCAACCAGCTCGGTGATGGTCGGTCCGTCAAACACCCGGCCCTTCCAGGCGCCGTAGCCGGTGTGATTGGAAAACTGCACCGTATGAATCGGCCACACCTCCACGCCGAGGCGCTGCATCGGAAACACGGCGGACGCATTGCCCACATGCCCGAACGCGACGTGGGACTGGATAGAAAGGAGATTCATGGCAGATCGTCAGTTTGAGCGGATTAACCCGCTCGGAACAGCGATTTTCGTGCTAGGGAGGTGAACAGCCGGTGACGATTTCAGCGAAACGGCAATCCGGCGGACGGGATGGTCGACCCTCGGAAGCAAAAAGGCACCCGGGTGCGGGTGCCTTTGTTCAGACCGGAGCGACGACCGGGACGATCAGCCGGCGGACTTTTTGCGGGTACCGCCACTGATGCCGCGACCCTTGCGGGCGGGCTTGGGCTTGGCGTTGAGCCAGAGGGTGCCGTCCTTGGCGTTGCGGCTGATCCAGAGGCCCTCCTCGCCGAGGTCGACGTAGACGGGCTTGTCTTCGGCGTCCGCGGGAATCGCCAATCCTGCGGCCACAAGCGTCGCTTGCAGCGCCTCCGCCGGTTGATTGAGCGCCGTGGCCAGCACCCCGAGCTCAGACGAAAAGCCGCTGCCGCGTTTCGCCGGCGCGAGCAACGCCCGGACCGCGACCAGCGGGCCGGAAGGCGCTTCCGCCGGAGCGGGGGATACGACCGGGGCCGGCGCAGACATTTCCGCGGAGGGCGCAGGAGCGGCCGATGGCTCGGCCGGAGCTTCCGCCGCTACTGCCCCCGCAGCGGGAGCGTCGGCCGTCGGAGCCGGTGCGGCCTCACCCGAAGGAGCGGATGCGGAATCAGCCTCGCCGCCCTCAGTCGCGGAGCCCTCGGGACCGGCGCCATGGCGTTTCTCGTGGCCGTTGATCCAGATGCCGCCGCGGCCGTCCTTGTTCAGCCAATACACATTGCCGCCAATCTCGACGGGTTCGGGCTTGGCGTTGGCCTGCTCGGCCGCGACCAGACCCAGACCCGCGAGCGCGGCCACGAGGTCAGCCTCAGGCTGCTTGAGCGCCTTGGCCAGGTAACCGGTGGAACCGGAGAAACCCGGGCCGCGACGATTGCGGCGCATGTGGGGCCGGATCTTGTCGAGGAGCGCTTCGCCCGCGGGCAGCGGTTCGCCCGGAACAGTCGGAGCAACCTCCGCGGGCGCGGCGGACTTCGGCTCGCCGCCCTGCGGCTGACGGTCGCGATTGCGATCACGATCACGGTCGCGATCACCGCGCCGGTTCTCGTTCTCCGGCTTCTTGGCCGCGGCGGCCGCCGCTTCGGCCGCAAGCTCAACCGCGGCCGGATCGTCGGCGGCCAGTTTCTTCGCCTGCGCGATCCGGAAGACCGGCCGTGGCTTCTCCCGCACATTGAGGAAGAGCTGGCCGCGCTGGTTGCGGTTCAACCAGTAGAGGTCACCATCAAATTCAAAGTAATCGATCGCCGACTCGTCCGTCTCCGGCACGGTCAGGCCGCACTCGACGAGTGCGCCCACAATGTCATCCTCGCGCTGGTCCCAGCGCTTCGACAGGTAGTCGATCGCCACCGCCTGGCCCGGCCCGCGCTGGTTGCGACGCATGTGCGGCTTCACCGCCTCGAAGAAGGTCGGGAGATCCTCCTCCTCCGGCCACTCATCCCAGTCACCCGGCTTCTTGTCCGGCTCGGCCGCCTCCTCGGCGAGCGCCTCGGGATCGTTGTCGTTCTCCGTGTCACGCAGACGGCGCAGGCCATCGGGTGAAGCGGGATCGGCCGCGATCGCACCGGGCTCGTCCACCTCGCTCTTGGCGAAGGTGGCGCCGGCAAATTTTGCGGCAAACTCGGCCCGGACCTTGTCGGCCTCGGCCTTGGCGGCCGCCGTCGCGTCGTCGAGCGTCCATTCGCGCTGGGTCCCGCGCCGGGCGAGCCCGTGGAAGGCAAGGGGATTGTCGGGCGGGGTGTGGAAGGAGATGATCTCCCACTCTTCCTTACCGAGATCGTTGAGAAACTTTTCCATCAGCGCCGGCGTGGCGAATCCGCCCTTGCCGCTCGTGACTACCTTGTACTCCCAATGGGACATAAATGCGTGGGTTCGGGATAAAGACTAACGCATCCCAAAACCCGCCCCCCTTGCCGAGACAATTCGCCGGGGCGCCGGGGGTATTTCCGCAATCCTCCGCGTTCTCTTCCGGATCAGCGGCGGCGAGACCAATTCCAGCCCCGATTCGAGCGCAATGAGCGCGACTGACTAAGGAGAGGTCACCCGGGCCAGGAATCCCTTCAACGCATACGTTGTCAGCTGTCCTGACGGTCCCGCCAGGTTGAACTCCACCGCATGAACCGCCCAGGGAAGGCTCAGGTGAAGATGCGGCACACCCTCTGCCTCCAGCCTCGCCGCCAGTCGCTCGCTGTGTCGGTGCCACACGAGGGTGTCGATCACTCCGTGCACGAGGAGCGTGGGCGGCGTCCGGCCGCGCGAGACGTGCTGCTCGGCGCTAGCCGTGTCGTAGATCATCGCGCGGCCCTCCGGTGGGCCTCCGAGGTATTGCCGCATCAATTTGAGCGAGTTCAGCGCGTCGTCATCCCGCGAAATCGACCAGACGAAGCGCATGTCAAACGGCGCATAAAACGCGACCACCCCCCGGATACCCGGGTCGTTGGCCGTGTAGCCCACGGCCGCAGCAATCTGGCCGCCCGCGGAGCGCCCGGCGAGCACAAGGCGTGCAGGGTCAATGCCGAGCGCCGCTGCATTGGCGCGCAAATAGGCCACGGCCGCGAGGGTGTCGTCGCGCTGCGCGGGCCAAGGATGGGCGGGCGCCAGCCGGTACGAGATCGCCGCGACCGCATAGCCCTGCGCCACGAGCCAGTGATTGAAGCCCGGCAATTGCGAACGATCGCCACTGTCCCAGCCTCCACCGTGGATCACAACGACGCAGGGAACCCCACCGGCGCGCCCCGCCGGCGGACGATAAAAGTCCATCGGCAGGTCGGGACGGACCTGATGCGCCTCCGACTCGACGGTCGCCGGCGCACCGCGAAACAGACCGCCCAAGGAGAACGCGGCCTCCGCGGGAAGGTCGTTCCCGAACTGGGCCCGCATCCGCGCCGGCAACTCGCGCGCCAGGGCGGCCGCCTGCGCGGAAGGTTTCAGGAAGAGCGCGATCGCCGCGACGCACACCGCCCCCGTAGCCAGCGCCCAGCCGCCGTGGGCCGGCCGCAGAAACCAAGCCGCGAGCGCGAGGCCCGCCGGCAGCAGCCACAGGATGTGGCCATACTCGCCCGCCAGCAGGGCAAACCGCCAGTTCACCACCACCGGCACGCGTACCGTGGTGAGCGAGGCGAGGCCGAGCAGCAGCAGGGCGAGGAGCAGGAGGGAGCCGCGGAGCATTCGGTAGATACGTCTGACCGCAGCCGACGGCCGCGCCAAGTGAACAAAGATTTTGCCTTCCGCCCGATCTTCCGTGGCGATCAGCGGGTGCGACGCATCGACCAGCTCCTGGCCAATCTTGGTTACTGCTCCCGCCGCGAGGCGCGGGGGTGGGTCGAGCAGGGTCATGTCACGGTGCGCGGCGCGCTCGCCGATGATCCCGGGCAAAAGGCCAACCCGGCCGACGTGCTCGTGGACGGTGAGCCCCTCGATCATCCGGATGGCCTGCTGCTGCTCCTGAACAAGCCGCTCGGACTCGTCTGCTCGCACGACACTCGCGAGGGCCCGACGGTTTATGGCCTGCTTCCCGCCCGGTGGCAGCAGCGCAATCCGGTGGTCACCAGCATCGGCCGCCTCGACAAGGAGACCAGCGGCCTGCTGCTGCTCACGGATCAAACGCCTCTGGTCCACCGCCTGACCTCACCCAAGCACAAGGTCCCCAAGGTCTACGTCGCCACCGTCGACCGGGATCTGGCTCCGGAGCTCGCGGACGTATTTGCCGCCGGCACCCTCCTGCTGGACGGGGAAAAGGAACCCTGTGCCCCCGCGGAGCTGCGCCTGCGCGGTCCCCGGGTCGCCGAGGTGACCCTCACGGAGGGCCGGTATCATCAGGTGCGACGCATGTTCGCCGCGACCGGCTCAACCGTGCTCAGCCTCCACCGCGAACGCTTTGGCGGGCTGGATCTCGGCGGAATCGCTCCGGGCCAATGGCGGGAACTGCCCCTCAACGCGTTTTCCGCCTGACGCCCGCCGCCCGCGCTGATTGGCTTCTCCCTTCAATGTACGAATTTCCCCTCACCGGCGCCCAAAAGACCTTCCTGCGCGGCCTCGGCCAGACCATGGAACCTTCCCTCAAGGTCGGAAAAGCCGGGCTCACGCCCGAGTTTTTTCGCGAGCTGCAGCGTCACTTGAACGCCTCCGAGCTGGTCAAGCTGCGCTTTCTCGGCGCGGACCGCGACGAGCGGGCCGAGATGATCGCCCGCATCACCGACGAAGGCCGCTGCGTGTGTCCGGGCTCGGTGGGCGCGACCGCGTTGTTTTTTCGCCAGCAGGCCGATCCGGAGAAGCGCAGCATCGAGCTTTAAGGATCGGAGAGAGGACGGATAGGACGGATAAGACCTATAGGACCTATAAGTCCCATCCGTCCTCTAGGTCCCCTTCTCCGACCCCCGATCACAGTCCGTAGGCGATGATCTCGTCCTTGCCCTTGAAGTAGAAGAGGCGACCAATCGACTCATCGACCGAGTAAACCGGCTCCTTCGAGCCGAGGATGAGCTGACGATCGCTCTCGCCGTCGTCGAAGCGAATGCCGACGAGACCGATGCCCTTTTCCTTCCCCTCTTCGACGCGGGTCAGGACATAGGTGCGGTCATCGGCCCCCGTGGTGGCGGCCTTGCGCTTGCCTGCCACTTTGTTGTACCGGTCGAGCGAGCTGTGGATCAGGTTCTCGCCGCTGCGATAGCCGCTGCTGCCGTAGGTGTGCGGAGCCGCCATGGCGTTGCCCTGCAGGGCAGCCACGGCCGTGACCGCGAAGAGCGCCGTCATGCCAAAGGTGTCGCCCGGGGCGGCGTAGTAGGTGGACCAGGCGATGGTGCGCGCCTGCGGATCAAAGCCCATCAGGTGCTGCTTGCCCTGCACGACAATGTGGCCGTTGCGGCGGAAGATCGCCACCGGCACATCGAGTCGCGCCTTGCTCTGGGCCTTGGCGGCCTTCAGCACGCCAGTCACGCCACCCATCACGCCAAGTCCGAGCTGGGCGATCTCGCCGCCACCCATCTTGCGTTTGAATTCGATCGGTACCTTGAAGGTCTCAACGGGCTGGGCCGCGGAGATATCGAGGCCGTAGAGGTGATACGCATCGGCGTACATCATCGTATTGATCTCGGGCAGGACCATGAGGTTGGTCAGGCCTTCCTTCACGTCATTGGCCTTGTAGAGCGCATCACCGGTGGCGGCGTTCAGCACGACCACGCCCATGGGTTCCTTGAGCATCACGGTCTGGCCGTTGGAGAAATTGCCGCCGTAGCGGGCGAAGATCTTGTCCCCGGCGATCTCCAGTTGGGAAACGATCGCGTTGTCCCGCGCCTTGAGCAGGCCGGCATAGCTCGAGATCCGATCGCTCTTCCAGATCGTCGCGCCGGTGCGGCGGTTGATGGCAAACACGCTGCCGCCGCCCGCACCGTAGATGCGATCGCCCTCAATGCGCAGCGGAGCATAGGTGCGCTTTAGGCCCTTGTCCCCCGAGGGAAACTCAACCGCCCACTTGACCGCGCCCGTGGCGAGGTCGAGGCAGTGGACGCCGAGATAGCCGAGGTAAAGCTCGTCCCCGTCGACGATCGGATCGTGGTAGCCGGAGAGGTCCATCGTCGGGATGAACTTGCCGGAGTGATCAGCCATGTGCAGCGGGATCGCGTTGCTCTTGGCGAACTTGGTCACCCATTTCTGCTCGCCGGTCAGGAGGTCATGGGCCTGCAGGTAAACTCCGGCGCCGTCCTTCCCGGCAAAGCCATTGTAGACGAAAATCACCATCTCCTTCTCGATCACCGGCAAGGTCGCGAGGTACTGCCCCTGGATTTCCGGTGCGGTCCAGACCGTCTCGCCGCTAAGGTAATCCACGGCTTGCAGCGTGATCTTGGTGTTGCCGATCCCGCTGAAGTTATTGCAGAGCAAAAAGGGCGTGCCGGGGATCTGCCGCGCGTTGTGGACGGTCGTCTTCTTGAGGTCGTCGCGCCGCCAGAGCGGCTTGCCCGTGTCGGGATCGAAGGAGAGGACGGCACCGTCGGTTCCCACCAGAAGGGTACCCAATTCGGTCAGGTCATGCCAGCGGGCATCACCCGGGAGCTGAGCGGTCCATAAGGGCTGGCCGGCGGCAAAGGCGAACGAGGCGGAAGCAAGGCCGGCGGCAAAAGCCAACCAGCGGAGGGAGCGAGCGGAAGGGTACAGATTCATGGGCGGGAAGGGGCTGAACGCGCCCAGTCTACGGGAAGTCACCCACCGGCGGGATACGCATACTTGCGAACTTCCGCCGCCGGGCGGAGGAAGTTGGAAGTTGGAACTTGGGGGTGGGAAGTTTAGGAGAAAGTGCCGTTGGCCTCAGGGTCAGCGCGGCGGATGACCGGCCCGGCGCGGTCGCCCTCCTCCCAACACCCAACTTCCAACGCCCAACCCTCTTCGCCTTGTCCCTCGACGCCCTCGGCTGGAATGACCACTGGCAGGCTGCCTTCGCGCCCCACGCGGAAGCGGGGCTGGAGCCTGCCCGCGTGGTCTGCGAGCTCCGGCGGAAATTCTATGCGGTGCAGACCGCCTCCGGGGAGGTTCTCGGCGAATGCGTGGGCCGCTTTTTTCATCGGACCGCGACGACGGCCCTGTTCCCGGCCGTCGGCGACTGGGTGGCGGTGAAGCTCCGCTCCGACCAGACCCGCGCCGACATCCACGCCGTGCTGCCCCGCCGGACCCAGTTTTCGCGTCGCGCCGCCGGCGAGCAGGACATTGAGCAGATCGTGGCGGCCAACATCGACACCGTGTTTCTGGTCAGCGGGCTGGATCTCAATCACAACCCCGCCCGCATCCAACGCTTCCTCGTCGCCGCGCGCGAGAGCGGGGCCTCGCCGGTGATCGTGCTGAACAAGGCGGACCTGCATCCCGATCCGGCCGCGGTGCAGGCGGAGATCGAGACCCTGGTGCCGGGCGTACCGGTGATCGTGACCAGCACGGAAACCCGGCGAGGCCTGAAGGCGCTCTCGGCCTACGCACGCAAGGGACAGACCCTGGCCCTCATCGGCTCCTCGGGCGTCGGCAAGTCGACGCTGATCAATGCCCTCGCGCGGGACGACGCCCTGCCGACCGGCGAGGTCCGCGAGAAGGACAGCAAGGGCCGCCACACGACCACGCGCCGGGAGCTCGTGTCCACCCCGGCCGGGGCCATGGTCATCGACACGCCCGGCATGCGGGAGCTGCAGCTCTGGGATGCGGAGATGGGCGTGGACGAAGCCTTCCCCGACATCACCGCCCTCGCGCTGCGCTGCAAGTTTGGCAATTGCGGTCACAGCAACGAGCCCGGCTGCGCCGTGCGCGCCGCGCTCGAAAGCGGAGCGCTCGCCGCCGACCGCTGGGCCAGCTACCACAAGCTCAAGGCGGAGCAGGCGGCCGAGACGCGCAAGCACGACAAGACCGCCGCCGCCGCGACCCAGGCCCATTGGAAGAAGGTGAACACCGGCATGCGCGCGCGCCGCAAGTTCGAGCAGGAACTTTAGCCGGCCCCCGGGGGGCCGGAAATCCGAATGACGAAGCCCGAATGACGAATCAAATCCCGCTCCAGCCGGCCTGGGACCGGCGATTCGTCATTCGGATTTCGTCATTCGGGTTTTTCCTCAAACCACCCGATCTTCCATTCCGTCGCCGCCCGCTTCGAACGCGGTGAGATTGGCGAGGAAGTGCCGCACGATCGCCTCATCCTGGTCCGCGCGGCCGCCCGCGGTGTGCGGGGTGATGAAGCAGTTGGGCAACGTCCACAGCGGATGATCCGTAGGCAGCGGCTCGGTCTCGAAAACGTCGAGGTAGGCGGCGTTGAGACGACCGGAACCCAGAGATTCCTGCAGGGCCCGCGTATCCACCGTCGTCCCACGGCCCACGTTGTAGAACCGGGCACCGGGCTTGAACAGCGCGAGGCGGCGCGCGTTCACGTAGTTTCGTGTCGCGGCATTGTCGGGCAGGATGTTGACGACGTGGTCGGCGGTTGGCAGCACCGCCGAGAGCTTCTCCTCCGGGATGATGTGCACGCCCGGCTCACTCCGCGTTTGACGGCGGACCGCGTAAATCTTCATCCCGAACGGCGCGAGCAGCTGGGCCAGTCGGCGACCGATCGCCCCGAAACCCAGCAGCAGCACCGTCTCACCCGTAAGCAGGCGGGAATCGTAGCGCCGCTGCATGTATTCCCAGCGGTGGTCCGTCAGCTGGTCGCGAAACGACGGCAGCAGCTGGCGACCGAGTGCGAGCATCATCGCGAGCACATGTTGCGCGCAGGGATCCGCGAAGACGCCTGACATGTTGCTGAAAATCGAGCCACGCGCCTGAAAGGCCTCCTTGAACTCGGGCGTGTCGTAGCGGGTGTAGCCCGCGGTCACGACCTCAACCCAGCGCAGCCGCGCGAGCTTCAGGCACTCCGCCGCGTCCGGCTGGCCCAGCGCGATGTCGGCCTCGGCCAGGGAGGGGTCCGGCTTGCCGGCGACGAGGACGGAGGCCGAGGTGTGGGGCGAAACCACCAGACGATGGCCCCGGTCCTTGATCCCGGCCGTGAGCAGGCGCATCGCCTGGTCGTTGAAGAGCGTGTTGGTCCAGATCGTGAGGGGCATGGAGGGAAAATCCGAAGGAGGAAGCTCGAAGGACGAATCACCGCCGGAAGATCCGGATCGGAAATTTATTCGTCATTCGGATTTCGTCATTCTGGTTCATCAACCGCGTTTATTCGCTTTCGGAAAACTCGCACAGCGAATGCACGGTGAGCCCGGACGCGCGGAGCTTCTGGGAGCCGCCGAGCTCGGGCAGGTCGATGATCGCGGCAACCGCCGCGACCTCGGCATGCAGGGCCTTGAACAGGCGCGCCGCCGCAAACAGCGTGCCGCCCGTGGCAATCAGGTCATCGACCAGCAGCACCCGGGCGCCCGAGCGGCAGGCGTCCGCATGGATTTCGATCGAGGCCGAGCCGTACTCCAGCGCGTAGTCCTCGGAAATCGTCTGGTAGGGCAGCTTCCCCTTCTTGCGCACCAGGACGAAGGGCTTGTGCATCTGGTACGCCAGCGCCCCGCCAATGATGAAGCCGCGGGCATCGATCGCCGCCACCACGTCGATCTTGTGACGCGTGCAGTCGAGCGAGAAGGACTCCACCATCACGCGAAAGGCCTCGGGGTCGTGGAAGAGCGTAGTGACGTCGCGAAAATTGACGCCGACTTTGGGCCAATCGCGCACCGTGCGGATGCGCGCCTTGAGGTAGGAGGAGAGGTCGGCGGGATTCATGGGCGCGGTGTCATGATGACGCCGGGGACCACGGATCCGCGCAAGTCCCGATTAAGCCCTCGCGTGAAGCTGGGGAGCGGCCCGGTTGATGGACGTGAGCAGCTGCACATGCTCCATGGCGGGCAGACCATCCTCGTAAAGCAGCCCCCGGCCAAACGGGGCTTCGGTGGCGCGATCTCCCGCGGCGTACTCGGACCAGAAATAGCCGACCGTAGACGGATGACGGAGGACGTTCTCCAGCGCCGCCCGACCCTCCCGGTGCATGCGCTCCAACGGGCTGAGGCGTCCCGCCGCCCCCGCCTGGGGGGAAGACGGGACCCAGGAAAAGGGAGCCAACCAGACGGGGCCACCCCCGGCTGCCGGGACCGTGTTCTCCACGCGCACATCCACCCACGCCTCGGCGACGGCCCCCAGCCCGGCCGGAAGGGGCGGACCCAGCAGCAGCGTCCCCGGCACATGGCGCCGCACGAGCTCGCCCACGGTGCGCAGGTAACGTTGCGCAAACTCCACGCTGAATCGCGCGTGCGCTTCGCGGTAGGCCGGCGCGTCGATTCGCCGGTCCTCAATGGTCCATTGCCGCAGCGCCTCCTTGTTCGGCCCGTCGAGATTCCACGCCCGCGCGAGCTGGGCAAATTCCCCGCCGTACGGCGCGAGGGCAAACTCCCATGCCGCATGATAGGCCCGGTAGCGCGGATCCAGGCTCAGGCAGATCTGCAGCAGGGTCGGCCGCGATTCCGCCCCGCCCTCCTGGGCCCAGCCGAGATCCGAGTCGGTCACCAACCCCACGCGATCCCGCCGCGAGGACACGCCGGCGAGGCGTTCATCGCAGGCCGCCGCCCAGCGCGGATCGAAAACGTCGGGCAGGCGGGCCCCGCCGAGGCGAAACAGGAAGTCGCCGGCTCGGCGCAATTCCAACGCCTCGACAAAGGGCAGCCCACACTCCCGCAGCGCCGGCGCGGACCCCGGGCCGATCACATTGAACGACCAGTCCCGCAACTGCTCCCCGGCCATCGCTTCATCCGGTCCGCGCGGCAGCGGCCGGACACCATCAACCCCGCAGCCGATCGTCAGGCTGCCATCGGGCTGCACCAGCCACCAGCGGCCCGCGCCGTCCTGCCCCACCCGAAAAAACCCCGGGGCCCCTCGCAGGGATTCCGGCTTCAGGGTGGTGAGGGTGGATCGACGGACTCCGGAGCGTGACGCCATCGCCGCCACGTTGGCCCAGCCCCCTCCGCTTGGGAAGCCGCAAGTCGCGGCGCCTCCCCTCCACTCTGAGCCCACCCACCGGAGCACCTCCCATCACCGTGTCACGTAATACGTGACACTGGTCTGCGAGCGCCGCCCCCCGTTCTGCAGGGGACCGCTTCCGTCGC
>CAYZCV010000014.1:0-1119 GCA_964476965.1 uncultured Opitutus sp.
TTCGTCATTCGGGCTTCCTTTCTCATTTGGCCTCTCGGTCCTTCCCGTTAGTTTAGCGTCATGCGCCGTCCCCTCGCCGCTCTGCTTTCCGCGCTCGCGCTTGCCTGGTCAGTCCCTGCGTTCGCGCACGACGTGCCCGTGCCCGAAATGACCGCCGCGGCGCAGTCGCTGCTCGCCGCCCTCCCCGCGCCTCTGCGCGAGCGCGCCGTCTACGCCCTGGAGTCTCCCGAGCGCGAGAACTGGGGCTTTGTTCCCCGCAGCCGCAATGGTCTGCTGATGCGAGATGTCCCGGCCGCGGCCCGGCCCGCCGTCGAGGCACTCCTTCGCTCGGGACTGTCGGCGCGCGGCCATGCCCTCGCCGAATCGATCATCGCCCTCGAGGATGTGCTCCGCGAGCTCGAGGGTGCCGCCCATCGGGATCCCGGGCTCTACGCCGTGACCGTCTTCGGCATCCCCGGCCCGACCGGCGCCTGGGGTTGGCGCTTCGAGGGCCACCACCTCTCACTCAATTTCGTGGTGATCAATGGACGCTACGCGGCCGGCACGCCCGCTTTCTTCGGGGCCAATCCCGCCGGCCTCAAGCCGGGCCGCGGGACCGGGGCGCGCCCCTTCGCCGAAGAAGAAAGCCTCGCCCGCGGCCTCCTTGCCCTGCTCACCCCCGAACAACGCGCGCAGGCCGTTTTCTCCGACCGCGCGCCCGGCGACATTCTCACCGGCAACAGCCGCCGGGCCCGGCTCTACGAGCCCAACCAAGGACTTGCCGTGGCCGACCTGACACCCGAGCAACGCGACCACCTACTTGCCCTGCTGCGCACCCATGTCTTCCGCCACCGCGAGGATGTCGCCGGCGCGGAGCTCCAGGAAATCATGGACGCCGGCTGGGAGCGCGTCCGCTTCGCCTGGGCCGGGCGGACCGAACCGGGCCAGCCCCACTACTACCGCATCCAGGGTCCCACCTTCATTGTCGAGTACGACAACGTCCAGAATGGCGGCGACCATGTCCACAGCGTCTGGCGTGACTTCGACGGCGACTTCGGCCGCGACCTCCTCGCGGAGCACCATGAGCGGGCGCATGGCGCGCCCGCAAAGCCCGAATGACGAAATCCGAAGGACGAAGAG
>CAYZCV010000014.1:1219-43122 GCA_964476965.1 uncultured Opitutus sp.
CCCGGACGAAGCGAGTTCTCCGTGCTGAGCACGTCGCGGTTGGCCTCGTAGATCTCGCTCCAGCGGGTCGCGGTGCCGTAGTAGCGCAAGCTGATGCGCGTGAGTGAGTCTCCTTCCGCCACGAGATGGACGCGCGGCGCCGCAGCCGGAGCCGCCGGACGCGCCGCCGTCCCCTGCGGCACCGGCGCCGACTGCGGGAAGCCCTGGGCCGCGCCCGGATTGATCAGGCGGGCGGCCGAGGCGATCTGCTCCAGCGTGCCCTGGGCCTGTCGCAGGCGGGCAGTGATCGCCGCATTTTCCTGCTGCAGCGCGAGGATGCGGGCCGTGCGATCGCGCTCCGCGGCCTGGTTCTGCTCCTGCAGCCGTGCGTTGGCGGCGCGCAGTTCAGTCAGCTCCGTCTGCGCGGAACTCACCTGACTGGTCAAAGCCCCGAGGTTCGCCGCGCGGCGTTCGGCTGCGGCCAGAGCCTGCTCCGTGCTGGCCGTGGCGCCTGAGAGACGACTGTTTTCCTCGCGCAGCGACGAAATGGTCGCGTTCAGAGATTCGACCTGTCCACGCAGGGCCGCCTGATCGCGAGTGAGCCGGTCATTGAGGCCCGTCAACTCAGCCACCGCCGCCTGCTGGGTGTCGCCCGCGCGCTCCGTGTCGGCCAGCCGCGCCTTGAGCGCGGCCAGTTCGGCGCGGGCATCCTCGGCCGCCTTGCCGAGCTGGGCCGCATTGGCCTGCGCGGCCTCGCCCTGCTGGCGGATGCGAATCAGCTCGGCCTCGGAAAGGGTCAGCCGGTCATTCAACAAGGCCGCGCGGTCCGCCTGCTCCTTGGCATCAATCAGCGCCTGCTGCGCCTCGCGCGTTGCGTTCGAAAGACGGATGTTTTCCGCGCGCAGACCCTGCAGCTCGGTCGTGACGGAATCGAGCTGCGTCCGCAGCGTCGACTGCTCGCGCGTGAGGCGGTCATTCAATCCGGTCAACTCAGCCACGGCCGACTGCTGCGTATCACCGGCCCGCTCGGACTCGGCTAGGCGGGACTGCACCGTGGCGAGTTCGGCTCGCGCCGCCTCCGCGACACGCCGCAGTTCGGTCATCGAGGCCTGCGCGGCCTCACCCTGCTGGCGAAGGCGGTCGATCTCGCTCTGCGCCGCCGCGAGCTGACCATTGAGCGCCGTCGCTGCCGCCGCCCGTTCCTGGGCATCGGCCAGCGCCCGCTGAGTCTGCTGGGTCGCATTCGAAAGCCGGATATTCTCGCCACGCAGCGACTGCACCTCGGATGTGACCGTCTCGAGTTGGGTGCGGAGCGCGGCCTGTTCACGCGAGAGACGGTCGTTCAAGCCGGTCAGTTCGGCCACCGCCGACTGCTGCGTGTCGCCCGCCCGCTCGGATTCCGAAAGACGCGACTGCAGGGCCGCCAACTCGGCCGCGGAGCGATCCGCCTGCTGGCGCGAGCTCGCCGCGGCCGCCCGGGCCGAGTCGGCCTGGGTGCGCAGCTCATTCAACTGGCGTTCGGCCGCGCTCAGCTTGCTGAACATGTCGTCAACCTGCGCCCGCAGATTAGTCCGCTCCTGCTCCCAACCCGCCGGAGCCTGGGCGGCACGACGTGCCTCAGTCAGGGCCGTCTCCGCGGTCTGCCGTTCACGGGCGAGACGCTGCGTCTCCGCGGTCAGGCTGGTGACCTGCTCGTTCAGACGGTCGAGTTCGGCCTTCAGGCCGGATTCCTCGGCACCGCGCGATCCCAGCAGTGAGCGATTCGCCTCGATCAGGGCCTGATTGGTTTCGCGCGAACGCCGCAGCGCATCCGACAAGGTGGTCAGCTCCCGGGCGCTCGACGCGCGGTCCGTTTCCTGGGCTGCCTCGAGGGCGGCCAACTGGTCGCGGAGCGTCTGCAGCTCAAGTCGCATTGCATTCCCCTCGCCGGCCGCCGCAGCGACCTGAGCCTGCGCGGCCAGCGCCGCCGCCGCGCTTTGGGTGGCGATCTCCAGATCCTTGGAAAGCTTGTCGTTCTCGCCCGTGAGCTCGGCGACCGTCTTCTGGGTCCGCTCAAGCACCTCCGCGGCCTCCTCGGCGCGGGCGCGGCCGGCAAGCCGCTCCTGGTTCGCCACCTCCAACGAGGCCTGCAAGGCGGTCAGCTGCCGGCGCAGCGGACCGTCATCCGGGGGAGGCTGGGCCGCCAGCCGACGGGCTTCAGTGGCCAGTTCGTCGACACGGGCTTGAAGGGTGCGGTTCTCCGCCTCCAGCTCACGGGCCCGCTGCGCCGCGCTCTGCGCCGCCGCCGCCTCGCTTTGGAGAGCTGCGAGCCGGGCATTCACCTCCGAAAGTTCCGCCGTCAGCTGCGGCACCTGGGCCGCCGCCGGGCTGGCCGCCGCCACCGCCGCCGCCAGGCGCGTACGTTCGGCCGCAAGGCCCTCGACTTGGGTGCGCAGGTCGCGGCTCGCCTCCTCCGCCCGTTGCGCCAGCGCCACTTGGTCCTGCAGACGCTGCACCGCCGCCGCCTGCGCCGCCTCCGCGGCGGCCGCACGTTGGGCGGCGCCGGCGAGCTGGGCCGTCAGGTCCGCCACCCGGTCCGCCTCGGCCCGCGCGGTCGAAGACATCGCGGCAAGGCGCTGGTTCTCCGCCGTGAGATCCTGCAACTGGCTGCGCAGCGCATCGACCGACTGACCGGCGCGCTGCGCTTCGTCCCGGGCGGAGCCCGCCTGCGCCGTGGCTTCGGCGAGCCGGGTTTCGCTTTCGGCCAGGCGCGCCGACATCTGCTGAAGCTGGGGTTCGATCTCAGCCAGGCGGCTCGCCGCAGCCGAGGACGCCGCCACCTGCGCGGCGAGTTGGTTGCGCTCACCCTGCACCTGATCGAGCTGGGTTCGCAAGGCCGCGAGCGCCTCCGTTGAACGCGCCATTTCGGCCCGAGCCTCGGTCAGGTCACGGCGGGCCGATTCGAGTTCGGTCCCCGTGGCCGCGGCCTGAGCGGCCCGTTCGGTCGCGGCTTGGGCCTCGCGACGGGCCTGCTCCAGGGCTCCCGCCGTCTGGGCGAGCTGAGCTGACGTCTGCTGAAACTGACTTTCGACCTGCACGAGGCGATTGGCCGCCGCCTCGCCGGCCTCGGCGCGTGCCAGGAGCGTCGCGCGCTCGGCCGACAGCTGATCCCGTTCCGTCCGCAGCTGCGCCGCCGACTGCTGCGAGGCTTCCAACGCCTGGCCGAGATCCGTCCGCGCCGCCGTGAGCTCCGCGAGCGTTCGGTTCACCTCCCGTGCACTCTCCTGCGCCGCGGCGGCATCCGCTGCCGCCGTGGCCAACCGGGCCTCGGACTCCGCCAGCCGGGCGGCGGTCTCTCTCGCCTGAGATTCCAATTGCAGTCCGCGCGCCACCGCCGTGCTCGCCGCCTCCGCCCGAGCCGTGGCCTCGTTCCGTTCGGCCGCCAGCCGATCCCGCTCAGTCCGCAGGGCCGCCGTCGATTGCTGCGACGCCTCCAGGGCCTGGGTCAGCTCAAGCCGGGCCGCCTCCAAAGTCGCAACCGATTGCGCGACTTGTGCCGCGTTTTCCCGCGCCGTCGCCGCCTCGGTCCGGGCCGCCGCCAGCTGGGACTCGGCCGCCGCGAGGAGGTCCGCATTCTGCCGGACTTGGCCTTCCAGTTCGGTGGCCCGAGCCGCCGCTGCCGTTGCGGCTTCGGCGCGCGCCGCCAGCTCCGCGCGCTCGGCCCCGAGCACCTGCAGTTCCGCCCGCAAGGCAGCCGCCGCCTGCTGGGCCTGTGCCGCCGCTTCGCGCGCCTGCGAGCTGTCCTGCTGCGTCACCTCCAGGAGTCGCTCGGCCTGCTGCAGGCGAGCCGCCGTTTGCTGCAACTGCGGCTCGAGCTCGGCCACGCGAGCCGTCGACGCCGTTCCGGCATCCGCCCGCGCAAGCAGATCGGCGCGTTCCGCCATCAGTTGGTCCCGCTCGGAGCGCAGCGCCGCCACGGATTGCCGTGCCGCCTCCAACTCCTGAACAGCTGTCTGCGCGCCGGCGAGTCTCGCCTCACTCGCGGCCAGCCGCTCGGCAGTCTGCCTGGCCTGAGATTCCAGTTCGACCACCCGCGCGGCGGCCGCAGTTCCCGCTTCCGCCTGCGCGGCCAGCGTCGCCCGCTCGGTCGTGGTCGCCTCAAGTTGAGCCCGCAGGGATTCGGCGGCCTGTTGCGCCTGCGCCGCCATGGTCCGCGCCCGGGTCTGCTCCTCCAAGGCCACAGCCAACTGGCCGGCCAGCCCGGCGCCCTGCTCGTTCTGTTGGCGCGCTGCCGCAAGGTCACGTTCCGATTGTTCGATGCGGGCCGCAGTTTGCTGCAGCTGGGGCTCAAGCTCGGCCAGGCGCGCGGCCGCGACGGCTCCCGCCTCAGCCCGCGCTACGAGTTCGGCCCGCTCCGACGCCAGACGATCACGCTCTGCCCGCACCGCCTCGGCGGATTGCTGCGCCGCCTCCAGCGCCTGCGTCAATTCCTGACGCGACTCGGTCAGCGCCGCCACGGTTTGCGTCGCTTGGGCGGAGGCCTCACGTGCGGCGGTGGTCTCGGTCCGCGCGGCCGCAAGCTGCGCTTCAGCGGCGGTCAGACGTTCTGCCGTCTGGCGGGCCTGGGCCTCGACATCGATCAGCCGCGCCGCTGACGCCGCATCCGCCTCGACCCGCGCCGCGAGCGCCGCACGGTCTGCCGTGATCGTTTCCAACTCAGTGCGCAACGTTGCCACCGACTGCTGGGCCGCGGCCAGTTCGCCTGCGAGGCCCGTGCCCTGCTCGTTCTGCTGGCGGGCGGCGGTGAGATCACGTTCCGTCTGCGCCAGACGCGCCGCGGTCTCCTGCAGCTGGGGCTCAAGCTCGGCCAGGCGTGCGGCCGCGGCGGTTCCCGCTTCGGCCCGCGCCGCGAGTTCGGTCCGTTCTGCCGTCAGCCGATCGCGCTCCGAGCGCAGGGCGCCGGCGGATTGCTGGGCGGCCTCCAGCGCCTGCGTCATTTCCTCACGAGACTCGGTCAGCGCCGCGACGGTCTGCGCGGTCTGGGCGGCGTTCTCTCTTGCCGCCACCGCCTCAGCCCGGGCGGCTGCGAGCTGCGCTTCAGCCGTACTCAGGCGTTCCGCCGTCTGGCGGGCCTGGGCCTCCACCTCGGCCAGCCGCGCCGCTGACGCCGCATCCGTTTCGGCGCGCGCCGCGAGCGCCGCCCGTTCGGAGGTCACGGTTTGAAGTTCGCTGCGCAGCGTTGCCGCCGCCTGGTCCGCGGCTGCCGCCAGCTCGCGGGCCTGGGCGAGTTCGCGCCGGGCCCCTTCGAGTTCGCCAGCCAGGGCCGCACGCTGGCTAGCCTCGTCGCCAGCCGCCGCGGCCTCACGCCGGGCTGCGGCCAGTTGGGCGACCGCGTCCTCGAGGCGCTGGTTGAGCTGTCGCGCCTGATCCTCGACCTCCGTGAGTCGCGCCGCCGCTGCCTGTCCGGCCTCGGCGCGGGCCGCCAGTGCGGACCGCTCGGACGAGCCCTGCTCAAGTTGGGCGCGCAGAGTCTGGACCAGGGCCTCCGTCTGCTGCCCTTGCGCGCGGGCCTGAGCCAGTTCCTCGCGGGTGGCTTCCAGTTGCGTCGAAGCTTCCGTGATCTGACCGGCGCGTTGGCGCTCCGCGGCGAGGTCGCGCTCCGCCTGCTGCAGCTGCGCCAAGGTTTGTTGGAGCTGGGGCTCGAGTTCAGCGACCCGGGCCGTGGCACTGGTGCCGGCGGCCACCGTCGCCGCCATCTGTTCGCGATCTGCCGCCAATTGATCCAGACGCACCTGCAAGGCCTGCGCCTGCTGGGTCGCCCGCACCTCGGCCTCGCGGGCGAGAGCCAGCTCCCGTTGGGCCGTGTCGCGCTCCGTGGCCGCGCCCGCCGCCTGGGCCGCGAGGGTCCGGGCCGTCTCGGCGTCGCGCCGGGCTTCGGCAACCTGAAGATCCGCCGCCGCGAGCCGCGCCGTTGCCTCCTGCAGTTGGGCGGACAACGCCGCCAGAGGCGCACGGTCACGGGAGGCGGCCTCAGCCACCGCGGCCAGACGATCCCGATCGGCCGTCAGCTGGCCCACTTGGGCCCGCAGCGCCTCGGCTTGCTCGACGGCCTGAGCGACCGCCGCAGCCTGCTCGGCCGATTCCCGACGGACCACGACCAAATCCTGTTGCGCGGCTGCCAGGGAGGCTTGGGCCACCGCAAGTTCGGCGGCCGCCGCGGCGCCTCCTGCCGACTGGGCCTGCTGCAGGCGGCTGACCTCGGCGGTCAAAGCCTGGACCCGCGCCGCCAACTCCGGATTGGGATCAACGCCGGCCCCCGAGGGAGTCCGGGCCTCAAGCTGGCGGACCTGTTCCTGCAGGGCCTGCACCCGGGTCCGCAGAAGTCCGTTGGCGGCGACCTGCTCGGACAAGCTGGCGCCGGAGCTGTCGCGCAGTGTCCGGTTCTCCTGGGTGAAGCGTTCATTGGCCGCGGTCAGCTCGGCGGCGACCCGCTGCTGAGCGGCGAGTTCCTGACGCGCGGCGGCGAGCTCGGTCGCCATCGCCGCCTGGCGGTCACGGGCGGAATCGCGCTCGGCGACGGCAGTTTCCAGCGAGGCCTGAAAGGCGGCGATCTGCTCGTCGGATTTCGGCACCAGGCTGGTTTGCAGCAGGCGCTCATTCTCGACGCGCAGACTCTCGTTCCGTGTCACCAACTCCTGCGTGGCCGCCGTCAGGTTGCGGCTGGTGGACTCAAGTTCGGTCAGACGGGCGCGCAACCGGAGGATGTCGATGCCGGCATCAGTCCCCGCTGCGGCGGCTGCGGCCTGCTGGCCGAGAAGGGCGTCGCGTTCGGCCGTGAGCGCGGCCCGCGCGGCTGCAAGGTCATCGCGCTCCGCGGCCAGGGCACGATTGGCTTCGGTCAGCCGTTCGAGGGCGGCGTTTCGCTCGACCACGGAGGCGCGTGCGGCTGCCAGATCGGCCAGGGCCTGATCCCGCTCTGCGGTGGAAATCGGGGCGGCGGCCGCAGGAACCGTCGCGGCCTCCGCGGCGGCGAGGCGGGCCTGCAGCTCGCGCCCCTCGGCGACCAATTGCTCAACGCGGGCCGCCAGCACAGCGTTGCTCTGCCCAATCTGCTGGGCGGCGGTGGTCTGTTCCGAGACCGCAGCGCGCGCGGCGATCAGTTCGGCCTGGCGGGCCGCGAGGGTGGCTTCGAGTTCGGCGAGTCGCTGGGTGACGGCGGGATCCGGCACCACGGCGGTCGGAGTGCGCGCGGCCGCCAGTTCGCCGCGGGCAGCCTCAAGATTCGCCTGCAGGGCGGTGTTCTCCGCGGTCAGACGCTCGATCGCACCCTGCAGCGCGCCGAGCTGCGAGGCGGCCGCGGCCGCTTCGCGGGCGCCCGCGAGCTCCTGCTGCAGCCGCGCCTGCTCGGCGCGAACCGCGGCCAGTTCCTCGGCGGCCGCCGTGAGGGCCGGGATCTTCGCCGCCTCCGCCGCGGCGGCGGCGAGAGAGGCCTGCAGTTCACGGTTCTCGCGTGACAGGCCCTCGAAAGCAGTCCGCAGGCGAGCGGCCTCCGGATCCGGCACGGGGGCGGCGGGGGGCGCCGAGCGCAGGACCTCGAGATCGCGCGTGGCCGCGGCGAGTGCGCCCTGCAAGCGGGCCTGCTCAGCCCGCAGGGCCTCCGCCTCAGCGCTCGCGGTGCTCAGTGCCGGAACCTTGGCGGCCTCGGCTGAGGCGGCGGCAAGGGAGGATTCAAGGGTTCGGTTGCGGGCGGTGAGATCCTCGACGAGGGAGCGGAGACGCTCCGCCTCGGGGTCGGGAACCGTCGCGGGCGACGCCGGGGCCGCGGCCGCCGATCGAAGCGACGCCAGTTCCGCGGTCGCGGCGGCGAGTTCGGCCTGCACGCGGGTCAGCTCGGCGACCGCTTCGGGCGCGGCGGGCGTCGGCGTCGGCGGTGGAACGGGCGCCTTAGCCTGCGCTGCCTCGCGCGCATCGCGCAGCTGCCGGTGCAGGGAGGTCAGCTCCAGCGTCGAACGTTTCACCTCATCGTTGAGACGGGTGTTGTCGGTGGTCAGGCGACGGACACTGGCCTCGGTTTCCGTCAGCGTTTGACGGATACGGGCGAGATCGGCGACCGGAGCGGCCCCGGCCTCGCGCAGCTGGACATTCTCGGCGTTCAGCCGCGCAACGGCGGCGCGCGCCTCCTCGAGCTGGGCAGAAAGTTCCGCCAAACGGGCCTCGACGGCCGCACCCAAGGGGGCCGCGGGCGGCGGCGGGGCGGGCGTCGCGGCCGCCACGCCCGTGGCCGCGGCCGACGGCACGCCGCCGAGTTGCGCCCGGAGAGAGACGACCCGAACATTGGCTTCGGCGCGCTGGACATCGCTGAGGCGCTGACCGACCAGCTCAAGCCCGGCCGCCTGCACGCCATTTTCCGATGCGAGGGTCAGCCACGCGAACGCCTCGACCATGCTCTGCTCGAGCCCGCCGCGGCCCTCGGCGATCATGATGCCGAGGTTGTTCTGGGCGGGGCCAAAGCCGGCCTCGGCGGCTTGACGGTAGAGGTCGGCTGCATCGCCGTCGCTGCGCTCGACCCCCCGGCCCTCCTCGTACATCAGCGCGAGGTTGTAGAGAGCGCGTGGATACCGCTGCGCGGCGGCCAGCCGGTACCAGCGCACCGCCTGGGCCTCATCGCGAGCAACGCCGCGGCCGGCCTCGTAGGCGAGGCCGAGGTTGAACTGGGCATCGGCAATCCCGCGGTCGGCGGCCTGACGGAACCAGAGGGCCGCTTCAAAGAAGTCCTGGCCCACCCCGACCCCGTTGGCGTACATGTTGCCGACGTTGAACTGGGCCGGGCCGAAACCCTGCTCGGCCGCGCGGAGGTACAGCGTGAACGCCGCCGCGAGGTCGGCAGGCCGGCCGCGCCCCAGCTCGCGCATCATGCCCAGATTGAAGCTCGCCGGGGCGAAGCCCCGCTGGGCCGCCTCCTCGTAGAAACGGATCGCGGTGGCGTCGTCCTTCGGCACACCGATGCCGTTGGCGTAGGCATTGCCGAGCGCGTTCAGGGCCTCCGGCTCACCTCGCTCCGCCCGGGTCCGAACCGCCTCGATATCGACTTGGGCGGATGCCGGAGCCGCACCAACGCCCAACCCCAGCAAGGCCGCCGTCCAAAGCGCGCGGTACCGGCGCGATAGCCGGAGCGGGCGGAGGAAAGTGGGGGCGTGGTCGGGCACCAGACTCGTTTAGGGGAAAAACCCTACCGGGCAAGGCGGGTTTCTACGAATCTGTACCTAGTCCAGAACACGGCAGGGCAGCAAGGCGGCATCCTGCATGCCGTGGATGATTTTCTTGTCCGGCGGGCAGAAGGTCGCCAGCGCGCCGCTGAGCCGTGCGGCGGAGCCACGAACGAAGTAATACGGGCAGAGTCGCAGTCGCCCGGCCCGTGGCACCGCGACCGACGTTCCTTCCGGTCCGGAAGAACCGGCCGCGGGGTAAAGGCGGTGTTCGAGGCGGCGCGGTTTGCGATACTCCTGGATGATGTGGAGGTTGCGCGGAGCATCCTGCACCGCGATGTCGATGCCCGCCTGCCATTCATCGCGGGAGCTGTCGCTGCCGAGGATCACGCTGCGGGCGCCCCAGGCAGTCTCGTGGTAGCCGGAAATCTTGATGATGAGATCGCGTTCCTTCTGGGATGCGCCGGCCAACTGGCGCCAGTCGGTCAGCGGTCGGCCGCCGACGCGCGGCCCATCCAGCACGGCGCCGGGCGGGAGCGGTGCCGGGTCGATGATCCACGAGGCCGGGATCAGGGCGCGCAGCAGTTGCAGCGACTTGCCGCTGAGCGTCTCAGTCCAGAAATCCTGCAGCAGGTGGTGATGGAACAGCGCCAGATTGAGCTTCTCCTCCTGGAACGGCCGCAGCGGCGGGGCGATCGCGACCTCGCCCGCAGCCCACGACTCGAAGAGAAAGTGCGCCGTCGGGATGTTCGCGAGGTCGAAGAGCTCGAAGAAGCGGTAGATGATGTCGATCTTCTCCGGATTGCCCTCGACGTCGAAACACAGGGTCGTGCCGAGGGGAAAAAGGTCGTCGGGCTCGAGGCAGAACACCCGCTTGCCCTGCAGCTGCAACTGCTGCGCGAGCCATTGCATCTCCGGCCGGTACGTGGCCGCCTCGTCGCTGACGACCAGCGCAATCAGCGGGTTGCGCAGATCCGGGCGGAGCGCGGCCAACGAGTCATAAAAGCCGGTGATCATCGCATCGGCTTCCCCCAGGATCGGACCCGCCCCGGCGTAGAGCCGGTTGAGGAAAGCCGTCAGGCCAATGCCGCCGGGGACCGAATCCAGTTCGGTCATGACAAAGCCATCGTCCGTGAGCAGCAGGTCGGGCCGCAGCACGGTCGGAAAAGCGCCCCGGTTTTTCGGGTCGCGGGCATGGCCCACCAGGAGCGGCGGCTTGCCCCGATCCAGGTAGTCGGCCACCCACGGAGCCGTCAGCGGCTTGTTCCGCAGCAGGTTCTTGCCCGCCGCCGACCGCAGGTAGAGCGTCTCCATCGCGGAGTGAAACTCCAGACAGGCCCCGCCAATGGCCTCAAGCTGGGCCACCTGCTCCCGCGACAGGGGCCACGCCTCCGGCGAGAGCTGCCAGGTCTTCGCTTCAAACAATGGCTGCGCCCCGAGCGCGGTCTGAAGGTCAGCGTAGGCGAGGTCGGGCGGCATGAAGAGAAATGACCTAATGACGAAATCCGAATGACGAAACAAGCGAACCGTTCGAGCATAATTCCTGAATCGAGCCACCGTCCTTGTCGTCGCTACAATCGAAGACAAACCAGTCGCGGAGAGGTCCCTTCGTCATTCGGCCTTCGGATTTCGTCATTCCGGCGCGCGGAGACGCGCGCCGGTCACTCATCGTCCATTTGGATGTCCTTGTTCCGGTGGCGCGGGCTGCCCGCGCGGAGCCAGGCATAGATGAAGCGGTCGAGATCGCCGTCGAGGACGCCCTGCGTGTCGCTGGTGCTCACGCCCGTGCGCAAGTCCTTGACCATCTGGTAGGGTTGCAGGACGTAGCTGCGGATCTGGCTGCCCCAGCCGATCTCGCCCTTTTCCCCGTAGAATTTCTCCATCTCGCTGCGCTGCTCATCGAGCTTCTTTTCGTAGAGCCGGGCCTTGAGGACGTTCATCGCGGCGGCGCGGTTCTTGATTTGAGAACGCTCGTTTTGACACACGACCACGATGCCCGACGGGATGTGGGTCAGGCGGACCGCGGAGTCGGTGGTGTTGACGCCCTGACCGCCCTTGCCGGAGGACCGGTAGACGTCGGTGCGGATCTCCGCCTCAGGGATCTCGATCGCGATGTCCTCATTGACCTCCGCGATCACGTCGACCGCACAGAATGAGGTGTGCCGACGCTTGTTGGAATCGAACGGGCTGATGCGCACCAAGCGGTGCACGCCGCGCTCGGCCTTCACGTAGCCGTAGGCATTCTCGCCCTTGATCACAATCGTGGCCTTGGAAATGCCCGCGGTGTCTCCCGCCTGGACATCCTGCACCTCGATGTCGAAACCCCGGCGCTCGGCCCAGCGCGAGTACATGCGGAAAAGGATGTCGGCCCAGTCATTGGACTCGGTGCCACCGGCCCCCGACTGGATCGAAAGGATCGCGTTGTTCTTGTCGAACTGGCCGGTGAGGAAGGCCCCGATCTCGATCTTGTCCAGTTCCTCGACCATGGCCGCGGCCTGCGTGCCCAGCTCCTTGGCGTACTCTTCCTTTTCAGCTTCGGACGCGACCTCGATCAACTCGAGCATCACGTCAAGGTCTGCGACCTTCTTGTTGAACTCCGCGAGCGGCCCGATGGTCCGCTTGAGACTGTTCAGCTTGCCGATGTGCTTCTGGGCACGCTCGTTATTGTCCCAGAAGGCGGGGTCGCCCATCTGGGCTTCCATCGCCTCGATCTCGCGCTGCTTTTGTTCGACGTCAAAGAAACCTCCATAGATGCCCGGCGCGCTTCTTGATGTGTTCGATGTGGTTGAAAGTCTCGGGAGCGATCATGGTCGTCGTAGGTAAGGGTCTATGGCCGCAAAGACCCCGGGGCGGCGCAAGGCTGAAACGTGGGGCGGAGGCGGAGAATTCTGAGACCTGAAACCTGAGACCTGAGTTTTGACAGAAACACCGATGCGTTGACGGCGAGGCAGGCCGGCATTTGACCTCGGACTTCTGATGTCTGGCCTAGGAAAACTCAGGTTTCAGGTCTCAAGTTTCAGGTTTCCTTCATCCGTGCTCACGGAAACGCGCCGGCGAACCACTTCTGGAAGAGCGAACCGACCACCGGCGAGGGCGTCTGGCGGCCCGACAGCGCGGCGATGAAACCGAGAATCCACGTGAGGAAGTAAATCGCCCAGCCCGCCATCCAAACCAGCCAGCCGAGGACGGGAATGAGCATCAGCACCACCCCCGCGACTCCCAGGACAAAGCCCAGAAGATAAAGCCCCAATGCCTGCCGAAGGTGGAAGGCGCCCAGACGCGTCGGTTTGTTGCCGTGGATGACCACGGCCACGATGAATCCGATCACGGCAATGTAACTCAGGATCGCAACGGAGCGATCCTCCGGCGGAGGGGGCGGATCAAGGTCGATGACATCGGCAGCCATGCCTGCACTCCAACGCACCGGGGCGGACCTCGCAACGCGAATGTCGGCGGGCCAAGCGCGCCCTTGCCACCCCGGCGTCGATTCCTGCTGAATGGAGGCGATGCCACCCCTCATCCCCACCCCATTCGGCCGCGCGTTCCCGGCGGCCGCGGTTGCCGCCCGACTCACGCGCACCGCCGCACTCGTTTCACTGGCCTGCCTGCCGCTGGGCGCGGAGATCGCCTTCGAGCACCACTACCTCAGCACCACCTTTCCCCGGCTCAATGGTTTCGGTCAGAGCACGGCAGGGGACTTCAATCGCGATGGGCGGATCGATTTCCTGATGGGCCAGCACTTCGGCACCCGGGAAAAGCAGCAACTCCTCTTTCTCAACCCCGGCGCCAAGTCGGAGTGGCCGTTTTTTGTGGTGACCACGGACAACACCGGCGATGGCGGGGTCAACGCCCTCGACGTCGATGGCGATGGCTGGCTCGACATCATCTCATCGGGCTCCTGGTTTCGAAATTCGCAGGACCCGGCGAGGGTGCCGTTCACCAAGCACATCTACGACGCGACCGCGTACGGTGGCCACGACATGATGATTGCGGACATCGACGGCGACGGTCGCAAGGACGTGGTGGTCAATACGGACAAGGGCGCAGAGAAGGGCCTTTTCTGGTTCAGGATTCCGGCCGACCCCACCCAGCCCTGGCCCAAGACACGCATCGGCGAAGAGGTTCACTCCGGGATGTGGCCCAATGGCGTCGGCGACATCGACGGTGACGGCGATCTCGATGTCTTCACGCGGGCCTGGCACGAGAACAAGGACGGTCGGGGCGGTGTCTGGGCGCAGCACGACAATCTGAACTTCGGCCGGCGCGGCAACTTCGGCTTCTCCCAGCAGTCCTCGCTGGTGGACATGGACCGGGATGGTGATCTCGACCTGGTGCACAGCGAATCCGACTTCTTTCGCAACGCGGCGATCCAGTGGTCCGAAAATCTCGACGGCAAGGGCGGCGCCTGGCGCGCCCACGCCCTGCCGATGAGCGATGAGGCGGGCGATTTTCACTCGATGGCGACCGCTGATTTCGATGGCGATGGCGACATCGATGTCTTTGCCGCCGAGTCGGAATGGTTCGCCCAACGGGCCCGCTGGTTCGTGTGGGAGAACCTCGACGGCAAAGGCGGACGTTTCAATCGGCGCACGATCCTGGAGGGGCTCGGCGCCCACAATGCCATCGTCGCCGACCTCGACGGCGACGGCGATCCGGACATCGTCAGCAAGGAATTCGCACCCGCCGCCTGGAACAAGCTCCAGGGCGGGCAGCATGCGGACTGGCTGGAGAATCGGAGCACCCGCCCCACCCCTTGATCCGACGCAGTGATCTCCGCTCCGGTCACCCCATCGCCTTATGAAAACCAGGAACTACGAGCTCGCGCAGATGGACGAGATCACCCCCACGCGCTGCCCCTGCGGATTTGCGCGGCGCGCCTTCGTTTCGCCGGAGAACCGGACCGCCACCCTCCACATCACGGACATCGCCACCGACTCGGCCGTCCACTACCACAAGGTGATGACGGAGCTCTACCTCGTCCTCGAGGGGACCGGCGTCATGGAACTCGACGGCGAGCAGGTGCCGCTGAAACCGATGACGTCCATCTTCATCAAGCCCGGCTGCCGTCACCGCGCAGTGGGCAAGCTTCGCGTCATGATCGTCCCGATCCCGGCCTTCGATCCGGCGGACGAGTGGTTTGACTGAGCCCGCGCCGTCGCGTCACGCGGCCGGTCACGGTGCCCGTCCGCCGCGGAAGTGGCGGACTTCGCGCCACTGCGTGCGAGCTTCGGTGAAGGCCGCCTCGAACGATCCATAGCACCCGTACTTGTGATAATTGCCCGGGGTGTTGATGAGATCCTTGTAGGTGTCGGGAACATCCAGCACCGGCTGGTCATCCAGGTACACCAGGATGCGTCCGCCCACGTCCTCCTGTAGATGGATGACGTTGACCTTGATCTCCCGGCCGTAAATTCCCGACGCAACCTCCGGTGAATTCGTCACCCGGTTTGTCGCCAGCAGCGTGCCGCCCTTTTCGTTGAAGCCCCGCAGAATCATCTGCGTCGCGCGATTGGGCTCCGCACTGCCCCAGATCTGAAAAATCATCTGTCGTTCGATCGGCGCGAAGACCGTGACGTAGCCCTGAAACTGCCGCGAACCCGTGGCGTAATTGTCGTGCACGCGAATCTCGGCACGCTCGCCCGGCTTGAGTAGGCTGAAGATCTCGGTCTTCGTGGCATGGTGGTAAGTGTAAGTGACCGTCGCGGGCGAGCCGAGGGTGCGCGTCACGTCAGCTGAGTAGTCATGATCAATGGTCACCAGCTTCTCATCCTTGTTCTGCAGGTGAATCTTGCGCGCCGGCGTGTAGGCTTCCCAGCCCGGCCCAATCTGGGCTGCGCCGGAAACAACGGAGAGGAGAAAAAGGAGGAGCGCGAGGACGAGGGTCGGAGGCTTCATGGGGAAATGGGGTGAAACAATGACGTCTTGGAATTGAACGCGCGG
This sequence comes from uncultured Opitutus sp., assembly GCA_964476965.1. Lineage (GTDB taxonomy): Bacteria > Verrucomicrobiota > Verrucomicrobiia > Opitutales > Opitutaceae > CAMAXB01. Next base: position 16,324 of record CAYZCV010000014.1, read on the forward strand.
GTTGTGGCGGGTCAACGCGGACCGCCTCGGCCCGGCCGGAAACGCCGGGTTGGGGCGTCTGCGGGTTTGCGTCGCCGCGGCTCCGAGCCAAGCCTTGTTACCGACCCCGCCACCCGCGGGGAGCTTCACCCTAGTCGATCCCGTCATGAACCTGTCCCGCCTGCTGCCCCTTGCGCTCTTCCTGTCTCTGGCCGGTCCGGCTTACGCCGCCGCCGATCCGGCCGACGTGGCCCGCTGGGAGCAGCGCGCCGCCGGGATCACCATCCATCGCGATGGCTGGGGCATCGCGCACGTGTACGGCCGGAGCGATGCCGACGCCGTCTTCGGAATGGTTTACGCGCAGGCCGAGGATGATTTCAACCGGGTGGAGATGAACTACATCAACGCGCTCGGGCGCGCTGCGGAGATCGAGGGCGAGACCGCGCTTGAACGCGATCTGCGCATGAAGCTCTTCATCGATCCCGCGGACCTGCAGGCCCGTTATGCGCAGAGCCCGGTTTGGCTCCGCGCGCTGATGGATGCATTTGCCGACGGCTTGAATCACTACCTCCACACACACCCGGCCGTGAAGCCCAAGCTCATCACGCGCTTCGAGCCTTGGATGGCGCTCGCCTTCACCGAAGGCAGCATCGGCGGCGACATCGAATCCATCGCCACGGGTCCGCTCGGAGAATTCTACCGCCTCCGTCCGGTTCGCGCCGCGGCGGTCGCGTCGGAGGAGCGCCGGCCCCTGCCCGAGCCCACCGGATCGAACGGATTCGCCATCGCCCCGAGCCGCAGCGCCTCCGGTCACGCCCTGCTCCTGATCAACCCGCACACCTCCTTCTACTTCCGGCCGGAAATTCATGTCGTGAGTGAAGAGGGGCTCAATGCCTACGGCGCGGTCACCTGGGGCCAGTTCTTCATCTACCAGGGCTTCAATGAACGCGCCGGCTGGATGCACACCTCGGGCGGCGCCGACGTGATCGATGAGTACGAGGAGACCGTGGTGGAGATCGCGGGCGTGCCCCACTATCGCTACGCGGAAGAGGTCCGGCCCTTCGTGCAGCGGACAATTGATCTGCCCTACCGCAAGGGCGATCAGCTCGAGCGGAAGACGGTCACCGCCTATTTCAGCCACCGGGGCCCGGTGATCCGCCGCGAGGGGGACAAGTGGATCGCCGTCCGGCTGATGCAGTCGCCGGTGGACGCGCTTTCCCAATCCTACCTGCGGACGAAGGCGCGCTCGTACGAGGCGTTTCGCTCGGTCATGGAGCTGCGCACCAATTCCTCCAACAACACGGTCTACGCGGATGCCGATGGCACCATCGCGTACTTCCACGGCAACTTCGTGCCGAAGCGCGATCTGGCTTTCGACTGGCGCCGCCCGGTTGACGGCAAGAATCCACTGACCGACTGGCAGGGTCTGCACGCCATCGATGAACTGATCGCGCTGCGCAACCCCGCGAGCGGCTGGCTGCAGAACACCAACAACTGGCCCTTCGCGGCGGCCGGCGAGGCCAGCCCACGCCGTGAGGACTACCGACCCTACATGTGGCAGACCCCCAGCCCGGGCTACGGGGCCGAAAACCCCCGCGGCGTGAATGCGGTGCGCGTCCTGCAGGGCGCGAAAGACGTGACACTCGATCGCCTGATCGCGCTGGCCTATGACCCCACCCTGTCCGCGTTCGAGTACCTCCTCCCGCCGCTGCTGATCGCCTACGATTCCCTGCCCGCCCGCGATCCGCGGAAGGCACGCTATGCCGGCCCGATCGAGACCTTGCGGAGCTGGGATCACCGGACCGCGGTGGATTCGGTGCCCACGGCGATCGCCGTGCTCTGGGCGCAGGATTTGGCAGACACCTTCGCCGCGGAGATCCGCCGGCAGCGGGCCATCGTCCATGAATTTCTGCACACGGAGATCACCGCTGAGGACCGGCTCGCCTCGCTTGGGCGGACGATGGAGCGGCTCGAGCGGGACTTCGGCTCGTGGCAGACGCCTTGGGGCGAGATCAACCGTTTCCAGCGCCTTTCGGGCGAGATCCGCGAGTCCCATGATGACCAGGCACCCAGCCTGCCCATCGGGCTGGCGCCGTCGGCCTGGGGTTCGCTGGCCGCCTTCGGGACGGCCAGCAGCACGGGAACCAAGCGCATTTATGGCAATCGGGGGAACAGTTTCGTCGCCGTGGTCGAGTTTGGTCCCCGCCTCCGCGCCAAGTCCGTGCTGGCGGGCGGCGTGAGCGGTGATCCGAAATCGCCCCACTTCATGGACCAAGCTGCCCTGTACGCCCGCGGGGAGTTCAAGGACGTGCTCTTCTATCGCGAGGATGTCGAAAAGGCGGCCAGGCGGACGTATCGGCCGGGACAGTGACCGTGTCGCCATCATGGCTGCCCAAGGAACTTCCGCCCCGGTTTAACCGGATACGAACCGGATTGGTTGACTGGAGAGGAACCGAGGCGGCAGGGGAATCTCCCTCGGTGGTGTGCGCCTGAGTCGGCGTGCTCTCCGGAGCAATCACACCCCTTGGGGGGGGGGATTGCTACATCCGTGGAATCCGTCGTCAAAAAAACAGGGAGTTTTGCTTCGGTTTGGCGTCGCGGTGCCGATAACAGACGGTGCTTCGTCTCACCTTCATCACCTTCCTTCTGCTGACCACGGCGGGCCGTCTTGCGGCCGAGGCGGACGTGCACGAACCCTGGTTGCGGACATTTTATCGCACCCATGACCTGCGGCCGTTTGACGGCTACTGGACCGAGATCATCGAGCAAAAGGTCCTCGAGGATCCCGGCCAGGTGGAGCCCACGGTGGGCTTCGTCAGTCAGCTGCTTCGACGGAACCCGTCCCTGGTGCGTACGCATTTCGTCGAGATCGCGGCCTATCCGCTCGCGCAGCGGGAGGCGGTGACGCGCATCCTGGCCCTGAGTGACACCCCGGAGGGCCGGGCGCGCCTGCGCGAGGCGGGACGCACGGCGTTGGCGAGCCGGACGCCGCCCCCCATTGCGCAGTATCCGGTGCGCGACAGCGTCGACCTCGACTTCTGCTGGGGCTGGTTCTTTGCGACGGGCGATCAGGCGGCACTTGCGCCGCTCGTGGCGGCGTTGGACCTCGCGCCCTTCGCCGGGGGTCGGGACCGCTACGAGGCCAGCGGCAGGACCGCCAAGGACCGTCTCGCCGCGCGGAACGACGCGATTCACCAGGCGGCGGTGCGCTCGCTCACGGCCAATGCCCGTGCGGATCCCTTTATCGCACGCCACCTCGAAACCGTCCTCCGCGATCCGCGCACGTCACCCACCCGGGCCGAGGCGCTGGCGGAAATCCTCAAGGCCGCGCGGCCGTGACGATTTCCGCGATATCCGATTTGAAATTTGAGATTTCAAATCGGAAGTGAACAGAGGCCGGCTTCAAACCGGCCTGCGTTCACGTCCAGTAGATCGCGGTCTTTGCGTCCTTCAGGCCCATCAGGAAGGAAATGGTCGAGCGGAACTCGCCCGCCACGGACTGCGCCTGCACGGCGTGGATGAGCTTGCCGTTGAAGAAGTAGATGTCGCCAGCGTGGATCGGGAGGTCGATGCGACCAAAGCTGTCGAGCCACTCCGCCTGATAGGGGTAGCCGGTCTCCTCGACGCCGAGCGCCTTGCGGGTGGCGACATCCGGTTCGATGTTCCAGTAGATCAGATTGCCGCCCGCGGCGCCGTTCTGGAGGCACATGTTCACCGCGGCCAGCGGGTTGACGGCCACCTCCTGAATCTCGAAACCCGCCTGCTTCTTCGCCGTCAGCTGGGCGGCGTCGTCGTGTGCAGCCAGGGCGAACTGACCGCCACCGCTCCAGGAACGCACGACGAATTCGCCGGCGTCACGGCCCTCGTGATGGGCCACGCGCAGGCTGACGCCCGAGCGCCCGAGTTCCGCCCGGACCTCGCTCATCAGTTCGCTAAAGACATTGCGCCCGCCGGCAAACAGATCGTGCAGGGCCTCGCGTGTATCCGCCGCCTCGTCGCAGTAGAGCCCGAGTTCCTTGCCGTAATGGTAGGTGCCTACGTAGTAGGCCGGCACCGCATCGCCGCGCTTGCGGAGCTTGGGGCTCTTCCAGAAGTTCGCATTGATGCCCGCGCAGAGCGCCGGATCCATCGCGCCGCGGAAAATGCAGCCCGCCACTTCCCCGCGCATCACCCGGACAATCTCCTTGGGATCCAGACGGACGAACTCGTTGATCCGGAAATAATCGTCGGAGTAGATTCGTCCGGTAATGCGTACTGGGGCTGGTGCGGTCGCGTCCATGAAAGGTCCCGAGCGGGAGGACACGGTTCTTGGCGCCGCGCTGGTTTTTGTAAAGCCGTTCCTCGCCGGCCAGGTTACATTCGAGCTACCCGATGCGAATCCCTGGCACCCTCGCCCCAGAGTCGCCTGCTCGCCCGATGCAGGCTGAGTCTGCTCTTGCTTCAGGCCGGGTCCGGCGGCTTTCTTGACCCTCCATGCGCCCGCCGGCGCGCATTCATGAACCTGCTGAATTTCGTCAAGAAGGAGAGCTCCGTCTCGTTGCAGTCGCTGATGGCGCTGACGCTCGTCTCCGGCGTGGCCCAAGGCGTCCTGCTGGCGATCATCAACGCGGCCGCGGCGGATGCCGCCTACGCCGAGCTGAACTTTCGCTACCTGCTGATGTTCGGGCTCGCGATCACCATCTTCATCGTTGCCAAGCGCGTCGCCCTCGCGCGCTCCTACGTCGTGGCCGAGGAAGTGATCGCCAAGCTCCGCATCCGCATCGCGGACAAGTTGCGCCGCTCCAACCTCGCGGTCGCGGAGCGGATCGGCAAGGCCCAGGTCGAGGCGCGCCTCGCGCAGGACACCCAGACCATCTCGCTCGCCGCGGGCGAGGTCGTGAACGCGATCCAGTCGGCCGTGATGATCGCGGTCTGCGTGCTCTACCTCGCCTTCCTGTCAAAGATCGCCTTCGTGATCACGCTCGCAATGATCGCCGGTGGCGTCTCGATCTATCTGCGCAACCAGCGGTCCATCAACCGCGAGCTGCAGGCCGCGACCGAGAAGGAGACGGAATTCTACGCGTCGCTCGGGCACATGATGGACGGCTTCAAGGAGCTGAAGGTGAACCAGGGCAAGTCGGATGACATTTTCCAAAACCACTTTGCCCGGATCTGCCTCGATGCGCAGCAGGTCAAGGTTCGGACCGGGCTCGAGTACGTCCGTAATTTCATCTTCTCCCAGACCTTCTTCTACGTCCTGATCGCCGTGCTGGTGTTCCTGCTGCCGAGCCTGAGCGCCGCCTATGCGGATGTGATTGTGAAGGCGACGGCGGTGATCCTGTTCATCGTCGGACCGCTCACGGCGCTGGTCGCCTCGATTCCCACCTATGCGCGGGCCAATGTCGCCATCGGGAACATCGCGGCACTCGACCAGTTTCTCGATTCGCCCGAGGCCTCGGCCGAGCGCCAGGTCGCGCCGGCCAAGATCGACTTTCGCGGCTTCCAGGAGATTGCGGTCGATGCGGTCAGCTTCACCTACTTCAGCGAGGCGGGCAGCGGGACGGCGTTTGCGGTCGGCCCCTTCAATCTCACGGTCAAGACGGGCGAGGTCGTCTTCGTGGTCGGTGGCAACGGCTCGGGCAAGTCGACCTTCCTCAAGCTGCTGACCGGCCTCTACGCTCCCCAGGAAGGCACGCTCAAGGTGGACGGCCTCCGCCTCCAGCCGGCGCACTATGCCGCCTACCGCGAGCTCTACTCGGTCATTTTCACCGACTTCCACCTGTTTGACCGGCTGTACGGCCTAAGCGAAGTCGACGAGAAGCGCGTGGCCCAGCTGCTGCAGCGGATGCAGCTGGACGACAAGACCTCCTTTCAGCAGGGACGTTTCACCAACCTGAACCTGTCGACCGGGCAGAAGAAACGCCTCGCCCTGCTGATTGCCTGCCTCGAGGACCGGCCCGTTCTGGCGTTGGATGAATTCGCCGCAGACCAGGATCCGGAGTTCCGCCGCTTCTTCTACGAAACCCTGCTCCCGGAGCTCAAAGCCGCGGGCAAGACGGTGATCGCCGTCACCCATGACGACCGATACTTCCATTGCGCCGACCGTGTGATCAAGCTGGAGTACGGTCAGGTCGAATCCATCCGCTAAACCGGCCAATGTCCCGCCCATGAGCGAAGCCACTCCCGCCCCCTCCTCTGCCCCAGCCACCGCCGAAAAGCCCCGCGGCCTCGCCGCCTTTAAGCAGCGCCTCAGGGAGTTCGTGCACGAGCACATGCTCCCCCTGATCCTGGGCGGGCTGATCTTCACGTTCGTCGTCATTTACCTGGCCAACCGGATTTTCATTTTGGTGGGCCCAGGCGAGGCGGGCGTGCTCTTCCGCCGTCTGACCGACGGCACCGAGACGGTCAACATCCGCGGGGAGGGCCTCGCGATCATCGCGCCCTGGAACAAGCTCTTCCTCTACAATGTACGGGTGCAGGAACACGCCACCACCGTCGAGGCCCTCAGCACCAACGGCCTGATGATCTCGGTCGTCGTGTCGGTGCGCTACTACCCCGACTACGGAAAGCTCGGCCTGCTCCACCAAAAAGTCGGTCCCGACTATGCCGAAAAGATTGTGCTGCCCGAGGTTGTCGCCGGGGTGCGCGAAATCATCGGCCGCTACCGCCCCGAGGAGCTCTACACGGAGAAAACCAGCGCGATCTCGGACGCGATCATTCAGAACGTGGTCCGGGCCGTGAGCGAGAAGTTCATCGTGCTCGACGACGTGAACATCAAGAGCATCAAGCTCCCGCCCCTCGTCACCCAGGCGATCGAGGCCAAACTCCAGCAGGAGCAGCTGGCCCAGGAGTATGAGTTCCGCCTCCGCCGCGAGATCGAAGAGGCGAAGCGCCTCGACACGCAGGCCAAGGGCCTGGCCAATTACAACCGGCAGGTCAGCGAGACACTCTCGCCCGAACTGCTGCGCTTCAAGGGCATCGAGGCGACCCTGGAACTGTCCAAGTCGACCAACAGCAAGGTGATTGTGATCGGGTCCGGCCAGGACGGCCTGCCTCTGATCCTCAATCCCGACGCTCCGGCATCGAAGGCCCCGTAACGACGTACCCGGCGTCATTGATCGCCCCCCGGATCAGCTCAAACAGCCCGACGATGCGCGAGCCGGGAGCCTCGGCAAAGAAGCGTGCCCGGTCCTCGGCGTCGCGCACGCGTTCCTGCCGCGGACGGAACTCATTCCAGATCGCGTCATAGCGGTGCTGGGCCTCGCCCAGATCCTGCAGCACATAGGTCGTGCCCGGGGCGCGCCGCGAAGGCGTCCCCTCCAAGGGATAGGCCGACCCGGTCCGGACCAGCGTGTGGGCGTAGTAGCTGGTACGGGAGACCTCGGCCGCGACATCCGGACTGAGGAGATAGCGGATGAAATCCTTGGCCAGCTCCGGGTTCCGGGAAGAACGCGGGATCGCCAACGTGTCAAAGGTGAGAATCGATGCCTCCGGTGGGAGGAGGTAACCGATCAGACCCGTGTCCGCCGCCGTGTCGATCTGCGCGCCGGTGACTTCCGGCGACCACGTCGAGAGGATGTCGATTTTTCCGCGCACCAGCTCAGTCCGGCCCTCGATCTGGACAAAGCGCGGACCGTCCTTGGCGGCTTCGCGAATTGCGACGAGGCGCCTCCGCAGCGCTTCCAGTTCGGTTTCGTTCTGGGTGTTGGGTGACAGTCCCAGAGCCAGCAGCGCCAAGCCCATCGTCTCGCGCTGCTCATCGAGAAAGGCGAGCCGGTTGCCGTACTGCCGGGCGAGAGCGGGATCAAAGAGATCGGCCCACGAGGCAATCGGCGGTACGCCCGGCAGCGCGGAGCCACGAAAGCCGATGCCCGCGTAATTGTAGAGATAGGGCAATCCATACTCGGCATTGTCGGGATCGCCAAAACTCTCTCCCGCGTCCGCGGGCGCCGCCGGCAGGGCGACCTGCAGGCGTGCTTCCAGCGAATCCGCGGCCAGCTCGGAACCGGCGCCGTGGGCGGGCCCGGACGCAACAGGCGCGGGCTTGTCGGAGAAGATCCGTGGCTCAAAGGCCTGATTGGTGGTCGCCAGGTTTTCGGCTTTACGACGGGCTTCGGCGGCGCGCGCACCCAGAGCCGCAGCCGCCAACTCGCCCTGCCGCTCAGAGGTGGTTTTGCCGCTGAGGAAGCGGGGATCAATGTGCGCGATTTCCGGAATGTCGTTTGGTGTCAGACGGATGAGCAGCTCGCGCCGGCGCATTTCGTCGATCATGTAACTCGACGGCATGATCAGATCGAACTCGCCCCAACTCAGCTTCACCCGCGCGAGCATGTCCGCATTGTTGCGGTAATTGACGACCTCGACGCGCACCTGGCGCTTCCACTGGTAATTCCACAGCACGTGGCGAGGCAGGTAGCCGTCCCAAATGTACAGCCGGAGGACCGGGCGCGTGGACCAATAGACCGCCGCAACAAGGATCCCCAGCACGATCAAGGCGAGGATAGCCTGCAGGGGATGGCGCGAGACGCGATTCATGAGGTGCGGACGAAGCCGGATATCGGCGTGTCACGTATGCCCCCGGGGAGGAAGCGGTGTCAAGGACGCGGGAAGCTGCCGGGGTCTCCGATTTTTGATTCCCGATTTTCGATTTTCGATCGGAGCAGGCCACTCGATGAACCCGGACAGGACTTCGCTTGGCCAATAATCGAATCAGCTCGAGCGCCAAACGCGCAGGTGGGTGGCCGGCAAAATCGAAATTCGAGAATCGAAAATCCAACCCGCACTTTACGCTGGCCAGCGACGGACGCGGAGCGGTTATAGTCCCGTGATCCGAAACGCCGCCATGCCCCCCGCCGAACCCACTCCGGAACTCTACAAAGTCGTGATCAATCACGAGGAGCAGTACTCGATCTGGCCCGCGCACCGCGAGCAGGCACCGGGCTGGCGGGATGCCGGCAAGTCCGGGACGAAGGAAGAGTGCCTGGCTCACATCAAGGAAGTCTGGACCGACATGCGTCCGCTGAGCCTGCGGCGTTCGATGGACGGCGCCGCGCGTTGATCCCCGCATGCCCGCTCCGCTTGCTCCGAGCCGCTGGCTGAGCCGGCCCCGGCCCGAACCCGCCGCCCCGCTGCGGCTCTGGTGTTTTCCCTATGCCGGCGCCGGCGCAGCCGCCTGGCACCCCTGGGCCGCCCCCCTGGCCGGCGTGGCCGACTTGGTCGCCATCCGGCTTCCCGGCCGCGAGAGCCGGCTGATGGAGACACCCGCCACCCGCCTCGGTCCCTTGGCGGACGCTCTCGCCGCGGAGATCGCCCCGTATTCCCACGAGCCCTACGCCCTCTGCGGCCATAGCCTCGGGGCCCTGTTGGCCTACGAAACCGCCCGCCGGCTCAGGTCAGCCGGACACCCGGCACCGATCGCGCTCATCGCCTCCGGCGCGCGGGCCCCGCACTGCGTCCGAACCGAACCCGACCTCCACGGCCTGCCGGACGACGCCTTCATCGGGGAAGTTGACCGCCGCTATCAGGGAATCCCCAAGGAGCTCTTGGCGAACCGCGAGTTCCTCGAATTATTCCTCCCCGCCCTTCGCGGCGACCTGGCCGTCTTCGAGACCTACCGGCACGAAGCCGACGCCCCCCTGGTCCACCCCCTGCTCGCCCTGGGCGGCACCGAGGATCCGCGGGTCTCGGCGGATCAGACCCTCGCGTGGCGCGAGCACACATCGGGCCCCTTCGAGGCCGAGTTTTTCCCCGGCGGGCACTTCTTCACCCAGAGTTCGCTCCCCGCGGTAACCGCCCGGGTTGTGACCTTTCTGCGGCGCTTCGGACCGGTGGCGTAAACTGCCCGCCACGGCTTGTTTCCGTCAGGATTCAAACCATTGCTTGCGGGATTTTTCCCTTGCACCCCTCCCGCACCTAACCAAGCCTCAGACCCACACCCGCATCCACCCCGCCACCTACTGATTATGACGACCGCCACGCTCACCCACTCCAAGCAGGCGCAGGCCGAAGCGATCATCAACAAGTACGTGCCCTGGTCGATGGGCGCCGGTTTTGTCCCGGTTCCGCTGCTCGATGTGGTCGCGCTGACCAGCATCCAGGTGAAGATGCTGGCGGAGATCTCAGCCCTTTACGGAGTCCAATTTGCGGAGAATCGCGGCAAGTCGATCGTGGTTTCCCTGCTCGGCGGTCTCGGTTCGACCAGCCTCGCCGCGGGTGCCTTTGGCAGCCTGATCAAGGCGATTCCCGGCGTTGGCATGTGGGTCGGGGCCGCCACCCTGCCGGTGGTCGGCGGTGCAATCACCTTCGCGGTGGGCAAGGTCTTCATTCAACACTTTGAGTCGGGCGGCACGTTCCTCAATTTCGACTCGATGGAAGCGCGCAAGGCCTTCGTTGAGAAGTTTGAGGAAGGGAAGAAAGAAGCCGTCGCCCTTGGCCAGAAGGTCGACGCCAAGCTGACCAAGGCCACGTCCTCGATCGATCTCTGATTTTTCGCCACGCAACCGCCACCCTCCATCCCTACACTGACATGCTCCTCCCCCTCATCACCCTCCTCGTTCTCAGCGCCCTCGTCGGCTACATCGGCAAGGACCGCAAGTTCGGTTTCTGGGGCTACCTGTTCTGCTCCCTGATCTTCACCCCGATCATCGGGCTGGTGATCGTGTTCGCCTCCGACAAGCGCCCGGCTCCCGCCGCCGTTTGATCCGATCCCTTTCGAACTCCCGGGCGACCCCCGGGAGTTTTTTTGTGCCCTCACGCTGCCGTCCTTTCGCCACTCGCTCCGATTTCCGATGAAAATCACTGTCTGCAATGGCAAGGGTGGCGCCGGCAAGACCACCCTCTCGGTGCTCCTCGCCGCGGCCTTTCGCAATGCGGGTCATGCCGTGGCCCTGCTGGACCGGGATCCACAGGGCACCGCCACGCGCTGGATCGGCGAGACCGGGGATGTTCCGCTCGCCACCCCGGAAAGCACGCACCGTTTGCTCATCATCGACACGCCGCCGCAACTCGACTCCGCGCTGCTGCACGCCGCACTCGCCGAGTCGGATGTGGTCCTGCTCGTCAGTTCCCCCTCGCCGGCCGACCTCTGGACTTCCCAGGACACCGTGGCGACGATCAAGCGCCATCTTCCCGCGGGGCGTCCGGCACGCCTCCTGTTCAACCAGGTCCAGCATCGCACGGTGCTCGCCCGTGATCTTGACGCCTTGGCCGAGCGGATCGGACTCCCCGCACTGCAGACGCGCATCGGCCGTCGGCAATCCTTCCAGCACGCCGCCCTACTCGGCTGGTCCGCGCTCGACGCCGACAGCCGCGAGGAACTGCTCAAGGCCGCGCTTGAAATCGCCGCACTCCGGCCGTAACCCCTTCCGCTGCCGATGAAGAAAAGCGACAAGCTCCTCGCCAAGCTGGGAAAGTCCCTCGATCCCGAGCGTCGCCCCGCCTCGCCGCGCGCCGGCCGCGCGCCGGCACCAACGACCTTGTCCGCGGCCAGTGAGAGCGCCGCCGCCCCCGTTGAACCGTCGGGCAGCGCCGCGCCCGCGGCCGCCGAATGGACCGACCGTCTGGCCGAGGCCGCCGCCACCGCCGCGCCCGATGCCGGGCCCGCGTCGGAGCTCGTGGACCACGCGCCGGCTCCCGCGGCGGAGCCACCCCCGTCCACCCCGGCGGCCGCTGATCGCCGGGCCGAGGCCGAGGCGCTGATCAAGCGGCATGTGCCCTATGCGCTGGGCGCTGGCCTGATTCCCCTACCGCTCATCGACGTGGCGGCGATCTCCGGTGTGCAGATGAAACTGATCGCCGACCTCTCCGCCCTCTACGGCGTCCCGTTCGCCGCCAATCAGGCCAAAGCCGTGATCGCGGCCCTCCTCGGCGGCGCCGGGTCCCTTTCCCTCGCCGCCGGGCTGCTGGGCAGTCTGGCCAAGGTCGTTCCCGGCGCGGGCTACGTCCTTGGAGCCGGTGCGGTCCCCCTCACGGCTGGCGCGCTCACCTACGCAGTGGGGCACGTCTTCCGCGCGCATTTTGAGTCGGGCGGCACCCTCCTCACTTTCGACGCGGCCGCCGCCAAGACCCTGTTCCTGGAAAAGGTCGCAGAAGGTCGGGCGACCCTGAAGTCACTTTGACCCAGGAAACGACCGCTCCCCGCATTCCCACCCCGGCGGTCGCGGCCCGCGCACGCGCCCTCGTGCGCGAAAATGCCGTGATGTGCGCCGCCGTCAGCTTCGTCCCCAATCCGATCGCCAACAGCCTCGCGATCACGGGCGTGCAGCTGAAGATGCTCTCCGATCTCTCGAAGCTCTACGGCGTCCCCTTCTCCCAAGACCTGGTGCGATCCCTGCTCACCGCCACCGCCGGTGGCGTCATCAATTTCATCCTCGCGCGCAATCCCGTCACCCGCGGGGTGCGCGATTTTCTCATGGCGACCGTGCCCCTGATCGCGTTGCCCCTGCGCTTTCTGGCCGGTCCCGCGTTCATCGCCGGCTACACCCTCGTGCTGGGCAACTCCTTCATCCGCCACTACGAGTGCGGGGGGTCGTATCTGAATTTCAACTGGCGCGACTTCCGCCATGAGCTCGCCCGCAAGCTCGGCCTGCCCCACCCCTCGCCCAGCGAGAGCCCAATCATCGAAGTCCAGAGCCGGCCGGCTTGAGAAGATTGCCCGCGGAACACGCGGAAAGGCGCGGAATCACCTTCAAGACCGTTGCACCGAGGGCACGGCATTCGGAGGGAGATTTTGGCGATGACTTTGGATTGTACCGGCCGGTCCCCTGCGCCGATTAAGCACTGACGTCCACCAGGGCCTTCACGACGTCGGTACCTCCGCGAGTGCCGCCGTGTCATTCTCCGGATCCGATTCCGCGCTTTTCCGCGGATTCCGCGGGCCACCCTGCCGATCAGGGCGTAAAGGTGAAGCGGCGGATCGTGGTAACAGCCGACGAAAAGGAGATGGCGGCCGAGTAGCCCTCGGCAGGAGTGAACGCATCCATTCGCCAGCGTGTGGCGGCCGCCGCATCCTCCGCACACCAAAGGAGGGCCGCCGGCGCGTCGGGGGCCATGCGCACGGCAAAGCTGTCGAGCGGCTTCATCAAGCCAACGCCCAGCGCCTTGAGATAGGCCTCCTTGCGCGTCCAGCCGGCAAAGAAGGCCGCCCGGCGCGCCGCCGGGGGAATGCCGGCCCATTCCTGCTGCTCAGCCGGCGCGAAGAACTGACGAACCAGGTCGTCGCGCTCCAGCTCGCGCCAGCGCTCGATATCGGCCCCAATCGGATGATTCCAGACAAAGGCGAGCAGCGACCAGTCCCCGGAGTGAGAGAGATTAAACTCCAATCGCGCCCCCGGCGCTCCGCCCGCCAGCACCGGCTTGCCACGCTGCTCCGTAGCGAAAGCAACGGCCTCCGCCCTTACCCCGAGGTAACAGCCCAGCAGCTGGCGCTGGACCGCGCGGCTGGTCAGCTCGCGCTGCCGGTCAGCGGGCATCCGCTTGCGCTCCACCCGCGCCTGCTCGTCCGGCGTGAGCAGCGCCCGCCAGCCCGCAGGCTCGGCTCCGATCGCCGGCACGCGGACGCGCCACACGTGCACCTCAGATGAGGCGAGCGGAGGCGGGACCGTCCACGACGGCCACGGGTCTTCAGACACACCGGACATGACCGACCACGCTGCCAGCCACCGCCGGGATTTGAAATCTCAGATTTGAGCCCTCAGATCCACCGAACTGACCGGAGTCGGCGTATCGCCACGGAAGGCACGGGGATTGCCCTGGGCTGGTTCGCATCCCTTCCGGGCGCCGAATGAGGCGCCGTGAAATGAGCGGATCAAACTCCAAGAATCCTCGTGTTCCCCGTGGCCAAACTACCCATCCGAACTCGGCGCCTCAGCGTCGGATCCCTGTGAACTCCGTGGTCAAAATCCAGAGCCGCTCACGGTGCCAGCGCGCGGATCTCCGGATGGTTGAGCAGATAGGCCCGGCGTTGGTCGGCGAAGTTTTTGAGCCCGATCAGGTAACTGCTGCCGCGCATACCCTGAGAAAGAATGTCCTCCGTCAGGCCGCGGCTGAAATTCTCGTGGGTATCGAGCTTGCGCGTGTCGATCTCGACCTCGTGGTCGATCAGGTCCTGGTAGCGCGTCGCGATGGGGCCGAGCTTGTTCCAGTCCAACCAGTCCTGCGCGATGGCCCGAACATAGCCGAGGTAACGGGCCTTGAGCGCCGGCACCGCCAGAAGCTTCCCCAGCAGGGGCTTGCTCAGGTCGCCCATGCCCACCAGCGGATCAAGCTCCAGCCCCTCGCCGCCGGAGCCGGGCCCTTGCGGCGCGCTCATCGTCTCGTTGGCGTCGTGCGGGATCAGGTGAAAGCGGCCGTCCTTGGCTTGATAGAGATTATAATCGCTGGCCCGTACCCAGTACCCGTCGGAATTGATCAGCGCGTTCTCGATCGCCAGAAATTTGAGCGCGCCATCGATGTCCAGCAGCGGGGAGAGCGCGGCCTCCAGTTGCTCCGGCTTCGTCTGGTTCAGCACCCGGCAAAGCTTGATCAAGGCATCCCAGGATTCCGGAACATCCTTTGACTTGATCTCATAGATCGACCGGTAGGCGGCCGCATCATCCCCGAGGTAACTCAGCCCCCCGCGGCCGCGTGGGCTGCCAGGGACCTTCCAGCGGGCCCCCTTGTCGTCCGCGAAGAACTCCTCCGTGAAGTCCTTGTTGAATTGCTGGACATTGACGTACACGCCCCAGTTCTCGCCGTTGATCACCACCCGCGCGTAATTGGCCTGGTAGGCGGGGATGTAGGCCCGGGCGATCTGGTAGTAGAGGACGGACCGCAGGAACGTCGGGTCCAGATGTGCATTGAGCAGATTGAGGGTGCGATAACCGCGGACATCCTGCTTCCCGTGCACGAGGTCGACCGAGAGATTGAGCGAACGCTTGCGGCCGGCGGGGACCGTCATGAAGGACGACGCGCCGCGGAAGCTGACGCCAACATCCTGGTAGACCTTCCCGTCAATCGTGAGCCGCGCCGGAATCTCGACATCGGTGTTCTTGAAAGCCTCCAATTCCGCTTCCCAGTCACTGCCGTCAAAGTCGATGAAGTAGGTGCGGAGCACCGCCGGATCGTACAGGGCGGCGTCTCCGGCGGGGGCAACGTCAGCCGGACTGATCCGAATGCCCGGCTCCACGGGTCCGGCCATTCCACCGCGGGGCCCGCGGCGGCGTCCGCCTCCGCCCGTGGACGCGAGCGAGGCCCGCGCCTCCTTGCGTTCCTCGGCGTTGAGCACCTTGTCCCCGTCGCGGTCGAACGTGTCCACCAGGGCCACCTCCGGCTCCATCATACCACCGCCGCGTCCGCCAAAACCACCGGGCGGCGGCCCGAATTCTCCCGGCGGCGGGAAGCCCTGCGCCCTGAGGGAGGGAACGGTCGTGGCGAGGCCCGCGAGCAGCACGGCGCCGGCGAAGATGCGAGTCTGGGAGGTAGGCATGGGAGGAGGAGACAGTGGCCGGAAAACGGGGCGCTTGGCGGAGAGCGGACAATTATTTCTCGAAGCCGCGTCGCTGGATCTCGATTTGGTGCACGCCCGGGACACCATGGAGGGCCTTCACGACCTCGCCCGGACTGGTGGTGGGCTGCAGTCGCACATCGTACATGAAGTCGACCGCTTCGACGTCGCGGGAACTTTCGATCGAAAGCAATTCGCTCTGGCGTACATGCGAAGCCAGGACCGATCCGGCCAAAGCCTCGACATCCTGCCCGGGCGCGAGCCGCAAAGTCAGCCGGAAGGTTGGGATCATCGACCCCGTCTGATCGGCCCGGTAGCGGAGAAAGACCGCGGCGACCGAGACCACGACGATGCCAATCACCGCCACCCAGACGTAATTGGCGCCGACGGCCATCCCGACAATGACCGCAAAGATGACATAGGCCGTGTCCTGCGTGTCCCGCACCACGGTCCGAAAGCGGACAATCGAGAGCGCCCCCACCAGACTGAAGGCCCGGGCGACATTGTCGCCGATGACCTGGGTTACCATCGCGATCAGGACGGGCAGCAGGACCAGAGTGGCGGGAAAAGAGCTCACCGGATCGCCCTGCGTTCGGGTCCGACGATAGACCCAGGCCACAACCAGCCCCAGGAGCAAGGCTGCCACCAAATGGAGAAAGACCGGGAACGGCAGGACCACGCGTTCGCTGGCGAAGGACTCAGTGAGAAAATCAAACATAGGGGACGCCCGGGGACGCAGGAAGTCAGACGACCGCGTGACAATCCGGTTACATCCGGCCCAACAATACTCCCGCTTGCTCCGCCGCGTCCGCGCAGCGCTTCGGGGGTCCGCCGCAGGTCTGCTGTAACTTCCCGGCATCCTTTCGCGTCTGCAGAACAACCCCCGCGCCGCGGCCGGTGTGTGTCCGCCTGCCTCCCCCGCTGTCTTCTGATCTTGAATCCCGCCCCTCCAGCCGTCGTCCGATCCCGACTCGCTCGTCTCGCCAAGATCGAGCCGGGCGAGGGTCCGGCGGTGGTGGCCGCCTTCTTCCTCTATTTTTGCCTGCTCGGGGGCTATTTCGCCGTCCGCCCGGTCCGAGAAACGGTCGGGACCCTCCTGGGGTCTGATCGCGTCAGTGATCTCTTTATCGCAACCTGGGTGGTCTCCCTGCTCATCGTGCCGGCCTACGGGGCGGTGTGCGCTCGGCTGCCGCGCCGGGTCTTCCTGCCGTGGGTGTATGGCTTCGTGGCGCTGGCGCTGGCGGCCTGCGGCATCGCTTTCCTGCAGAACGAATCCCAAGTGCTCGTGGGTCAGCTGTTCTACGTCATGATCAGCGTGATCAATCTGTTCGTCGTTTCGGTCCTTTGGAGCTTCCTGCTGGAGCTGTTCGATGCAGGCCAGGTCAAGCGCCTCTTCGGCGTGATTGCGGCGGGCGGCACCGCGGGCGCGCTCGCAGGTCCAGTGATGACGGATGTGCTGGTCGGCCGGATCGGCAATTCCGGCATCCTCTTCGTCGGCGCGGGGATGTTCGGCCTGGCCATCGTCCTGCAACGTGGGCTGCTTCATCTCTGGGCCAGGCGAGGCTGGGCAACGACGGCCGCGCCGGTGGACGACCGGCCGATGGGCGGGAATCCCTTGGCCGGTTTTACCCTCGTCCTGAAGTCACCCTACCTGCTCGGGATCGCGCTCTTCGTCACGCTGTTGGCCTCGGTCAATACCTTCCTCTACTTCGAGCAGCTTGAACTGGTGCGGGCGACGTTCGCGAGCACCGCCGAGCGAACCCAGGTTTTCAGCCGCATCGACTATGTGGTGCAGAGCCTGACGATCCTGTCGCAGCTCTTCCTCACGGGCCGCATCGCCTCGCGCTTTGGCGTGGGCGCGCTGCTGACCTTTGTGCCGCTCGTGATGGTGGGAGGCCTGCTGCTGCTGGCGAGTTTTCACACCTTCTCGGTCCTGGCCGTGGTGTTTGTTCTCCGCCGCTGGGGTGAATACGCCTTCGTCCGCCCCGGACGCGAGATGCTCTTCAGCCGCGTCGACCACGAAACCAAGTACAAGGCCAAGAACTTCATCGACGTCACGGTGTACCGCGGCGCCGACGCGCTCGGCGCGCAGATTTCCAACGCGATTCGCGCCGCCGGCGGTTCACCCGCGCTGATGGGCGCGCTCTTCGCCGCCGCGTGGGCCATCAACGGCGCCTGGCTCGGTCGCCGCCGCGAGCATGGGCCGGCTCGGCCGCAGGCCTAGGAATTGCGGATTGCGGAGTTCGGGTTGCGGAATGACAACCCACGTCGACGGCCAAAGGTCGCCGCGAACATGAAGACATTCCGCAGCGCCTTTTGACCTGCGCATCGGAATCAATCCGCACTCCGCATTCCGAAATCCACAATCAACCGCGCTAGAGCGCGCTCACATGCCCTTCTTGATGAACCCGACGGCGGAGTCGGTTTCCTTGAGCTTCACCGTCTGCTTCTCGCCGGAGTCCTTGCCGATGTAATCGACCGAAGCGGACGCGAGAATGGGCAGGTATTTGCGGAGGTCGTCGCTCTTGTCCTCGCTGCTGACGTTGACACTCCAGATCTCCGGCGGCGGACGGCCTTCCTCCATCTGCTTGTTCTCGCGGGCCGAAATCCGAAGGTACTTCTCATACATGGCCACGGGCGTCACGACATCCTGGTAGCCGATGACCTCCGTGCGCGGCGGCTCGTAGACCGCGACCGTGCGGACGATGGGATTGCCACGACTGTCGGTGCCGACCACGACCTGCTCGTAGCGCATGCCGCCGCCGACCTGGGCGTAAATGGGGGTGCTGGTCCGCTCCATCACCACGCGGGGCGGTTCGACTCCGTAGTCGACCTCGACCACCATGTCCGCGGGCTGACCCTCCGGGGCCTCGTACAGGCCCTTGCCGGACAGCGCGGTCTTCACATAGGCGGCGGCCTCCTTGTGGCGGAGACTGGCCTCATCCGCCGTGGGGTTCTTGGTCACGATCCGGTAGGAGGTGACCTCCTTCGGCTGGGGCTGGCTGATGGAATCGACTTCGACCTCGTAGGTGGTCGCACAGCCGCCGAGAAAAAGGGAGACGACGAGCGCGAGGCTCGGGCAAAGCGCTGACCGGTGGCGGGATCGCGGGGAGATCATGGTCCGGCGGGTGATGGGGAGGGGTAGAGCAGAAAAGGTGCCGGATGGCCGTCAGGTGCGCGGCGCGTCTGCGAGGGGAAGCGCTTCGCTCGTAACCGGGTCGGCGGTCGGGCCGGAGCCCACCAGCGGCGTGTCGCTCTTGAGGCGGGCCAGTTCCTCCTCGAGACGGGCGATTTCGGCTTCGGTCGTGAGCAGGCGCTCATTGGCCTCATCGAGGGCCTTCTTCTTCGCGATGGCGGCGGCGCGCTCGTCCTGCAGGCGCTTGAGACGCTCGGCGGCATTCTCCACCCGGCCCTGCGCTTCCGAGAGTTCCATATCGGAAATACGGAAGCCCTGGGCCGCGGCCAGTTCCTCATCCATAGCGGCCTTGAGCTTGGCCTCCTCGGCGCGCTTGCGGGAGAGTTCCTGCTGGTAGGCGCGTTCTTGGGCGAGTCGGTCCTGCTCCTTGCGCTCCTTGATTTCCTGGGTCAGGCCAACAATACCGCCCACAATCGCACCGGCGGCCGCGCCGCCCAAGATGCCCGTGGTCGTGCCCATGCTGCTATTGTTGCCCACCGCGGCGCCGACGGCGCCGCCACCCAGTGCGCCGACGCCGGCACCCGTGGTGGTCTTGGAGGGCGCCACGCCACTCGCGCAGCCTGACGTGAAAATCGCTGAGGCCGCGCTCAGGCAGGCAATCAGGTGGACGAGGCGACGAGACGGGCGGTGCAGAGCGACCATGGGGAAAATGGCTAAAGGCTTATTGCGCTTACTCGAACTAACCCTACGCTAGCAGTGTTCGCTGAATTCTCAAACGCTTATGTTGCTTTCGTGGATGCCCCTTCCTGCGAGGTCTCAATCAGCTGAACCGAATGGTGGCAGGATGGCGTCCTTACGTTCCTTCGACGGCCCCAAAACCTAGACCCATGCTCCCAAGAAACAAGGGAATTTTGTCCCCGACCTTTCTCGTTCCCAATCTGAGTTTGGTCATCGCCGTCATTTCGGTGATGACGTTTTATTCCCTGGTGGTTACCCCCCGGGCGACCGAGCAGATCCTGACCGGCAAATTGATGGCAGCCCAGGCGGCCGGCGAGGGCTATGTGCCGGCCCGCTCGATCTACATCATCATGAAGGATCCGGAGCAGCAGGCGGAGTGCATCCTCTTCGTCTGGGCCTGCCTGATTCTCCTCTACAAACTGCGGAACGCCGGCCAGGAGCAGAAGCTCCTGCGGCATGATTTCATCCGGATCAATCAGGGCGAACGCATCATTCCCGACGATGCGCTGGACCGTTACAAGGACCTCAAGGCTGCCGTCGAGCGCAACCCCGCCTGGCAGGGACGCCTCCTCCCTGAATTCATCCTCGCCGCTCTCCACCGCTTTCATTCCACCGGCTCCGTCCAGGATGCGGCGGGGGCCGTCAAGGACCGCGCCGAGCTGGCGGCGGATACCCTCGACTCCGACCTTTCGCTGACCCGCTACATTGCCTGGGCCATCCCGGCGGTCGGCTTCATCGGCACGGTGCGCGGCATCGGTGATGCCCTCGGCCAGGCCGACCAGGCCATCAAGGGTGACCTCAGTGGCGTCACCAGCTCGCTCGGCCTGGCCTTCAATTCCACGCTGGTCGCGCTCGTGCTGAGCATGATGCAGATGTACCTGATGCACATGCTCCAGCTCCGCCAGGAGAGCCTGATCATTACGCTGCAGACCTACTGCCGCGAGAAGTTGATCGATGTCATGAAGGTGCCGACGCAGGAAGAGCCCAGTTCCGTGATCTAAGCTCCCGCGCCCCTCCCCATGAGCATCATTGGATTGGAATTTTGTGACGCGGGCCTGCAGTCGGCCCGCGGGACGGAGAATGGTCCCGAGGTCCTCGACCTCGGGGGCGGCGAGACCGGCTGGCCCGCCGTGGCCTGCCAGGAAGCGGACGGGTTTCGCTTCGGGCCCGAGGCGGAAGGCATGTGGTTCACCCACCCGCGGGCGGTCAGCCACCTCTTCCTCGAGAAGCTCTCCCACGAGGCCTCTGAATTGACCGGGCGCAACGGCGCGCCCCTCTCCTTCTCCCAACTCGCCTACTATTTCCTCACTGACTACGCCAAGCGCGTCGCCGCCCGCGGCGGCTCGCCCGCGAAGATCGTGCTGGCGGTCCCCGGTCGCTACCTGCGCGACAATGCCACGGAGGAGCAGACCATCGGGCTGCTCCTCGGCATGGCGAGCGAACTCAAGCTCCCCCTGGTGCGCATCATCGACATGGGCTGCGCCGCCCTCGGTGGAGCGGCGGCCCGCGAACTGCCCCGCGGCAGCCCGGTCGTCCACGTGGACGTTCACCTCCACGCCGCCGAGGTATCGATCTATCGGCAGGAAACCCAGCTGGTGCGGCGCCACTACCACCACATTCCCCAGACCGGCTACGCCCCCATCCTCCGCCACCTCAAGAATGCGATGGGCAATCGCTTCCTGCGCCACACCGCCTTCGACATCCACGAAGACCGCCGCCTGGAACAGGCCTTTTACCAGCAGACCAAGGATTTCCTCCTGGGGCCGGGCCGGCTCGAGAAGGAGTTTCTTTACCAGATCAACACGGGCCGGCGTTCCTACCAGATGCCGGTGACGCGCGCGCAGCTCGCGGCCGACCTCCAAGGTTTCGACCAGACCCTCGTAACCAATGTGGCCGGCGTGGCCCATGATCAGGGCATCAGCCCGGCGCGCTGCCTGGTTTCGCTGACCGATCGCGCGGCGCGACTGGAAGGTTTGGAAAGCAAACTGCGCTCCGCGGGATTCACCCGGATCATCCGCCTGCGGCCAGGCGCCGCCGCCTTGGGCGCGGCCGAGCTCGGGGACGGCTATCCCGCGGTCGCGGATCTTGCGGACGTGCCGGTCGAGGCAGCGGTGCCGATCACCCTTGCCTCCGACCATGAACTGCCGGTCGAGGCGAATCTGGTGCGCCCCCTCCATCTCGAGGGCCGCCCCTCACCGTCCCATGTCATCGTCGACGGCATCGGCCGGCCGATCGGCGACAACGGGCTCGTCATTGGCACCCGGCACACCCACAGCGAGGTGGATGTCGCCCTGCCGGAAAGCTTTGACGCCGTCGGGGACTATGCGGTCCGCGTGACCCGCGACGGGTCCCGCGTGCGGATTGAGCTCCCAGCCAGTGGCCTCACGACAGCCCCGGTCGACCTGGTCGCGGGTGATCGCCTGTGCCTGACCGGCGCGGGGCAGACCACGGAGATCCTGCTCGCTTCCTGCCCGGCCGCGTCCGGCGGCCGCATCCCCGTCTGATTCCCTCCCATGCTCCGGCAGAAGCGCAAAGAAGTTGAGGTGTTCAGCCTGTCCTTCATGGACTGCATTTGCTGCGGCTTTGGCGCCGTGATGCTGCTCTTCATCCTCACGACCGGCCAGAAGACGAACTTCACCGAGGCCGACCTCACGGACATGCGCGATCGCATCGCGGCCATGGAAAGGGAGATCTCGGATGAGAAGATCGAAATCGAGCGCCTGACGAAGGCCCTCGCGATCGAGGATCTCAATCTCGATGGCCTGCGGGAGGAATCAACGGACAAGGAAACCCGGCTGTCGCAGCGCAAGAACGAGCTCCAGCTCCTCCTGCAGCAGGTTTCAACCCTCAAGGACGCCCTCGCGAAACTGCTGGAGGAGCAGCAGGCGATTCCCACCCAGGAGGAGCCTCCCGCGATTTCGATTCCGAATGTGGATCGGCGGCAATACCTCACGGGTATCCGCATGGAGGGCGAGCACGTGCTCTTCATCGTCCGCGCCTCCGGCAGCATGCTGGATGAAACCATTGAGGGGGCCAGCGCCCGCCTCGCGGACCCTGATTTCAAGAAACGCGAGGCGCCGAAGTGGCAGCGCACGCTGCGCTCCCTCGAGTGGCTGCTGGCGAGCCTTGAACCGGAGTCGAAGTTTCAGATTCTCCTCTTCAACGACGAGGTCACGCCCTTGCTCCAATCCCGGCCCGACGACTGGATCAGTCCCGGCGACCAGCAGTCGATCACCGAGGTCCTCACCCGGCTCCGGCAGGTCGTGCCCAAGGGGGCGGCTAATCTCGAGCGGGTGTTCTCGACCGTGCGCTACCTGCCGACCCTACCGGACAGCATTGTGCTGATCACGGACGGTCTGCCGACCCGCAGCGACTCCATGCTGAGCGAGGGCGAGGTGGGGGAAAACCAGCGTATCCGATTCTTCGAGATCGCCGTGCGCCAGCTTCCTCCCCGCATTCCGGTGAGCACGATCCTCTTTCCCTTTAGCGGCGATCCCGCGGGTCCTGCCCTTTTCTGGGAGCTGGCGAATAACACCCGCGGCGCCCTGGTCAGTCCGTCCAAATCCTGGCCCGACACGTGATCCACCGTCGTTCCGTCACCCTCTTCTCCCTCTCGTTCCTCGACTGCATCTGCTGCGGTTTCGGGGCGATCATCCTGCTGTTTGTCCTCACGATCGGGTCCAAGGACCAGGCGATGATTGAGATCCGGGACACCCTGCAGCGCATTCTCCTGGCCCGCCTTGCCACCGTGGCCGAATACCGGACCACCCGTGAGGACCTCCAGGCCAAGGCCAGCGCCCGCGCCGAGATCATGGCCCAGATCATCCAGCAGGATTCGCTGCAGAAGATGCTCGATGATCTCGATCAGCAGATCTCCTACCAGGAGGCGGGCAAGAAGGCCCTGCTCGTCGAGATCGACGAGATGAAGAAAAACATCGCGGCGCTGCAAAAGAAGCCCGAGCTGAAACTCAAGGACGTCCCGCCGACGCCGGTGGGCATCCCGGTCGGCAGCAATTACCTGGTCTTCGTGATCGATACGTCCGGCAGCATGCGCGACCCGAACACGGGCGAATTCTGGCCGGTCATCGTGCCGAAGATCGACCAGGTCCTGAGTTCCTACCCCACGGTCGATGGCATCCAGATCCTCGATGCGGACGGCCGCTTTGTGCTCAGCCGCACCCGGGGTGAGTGGCTCCCGGACAGCCCGGAAGTTCGCGCCGGCCTGCTTCAGGCCCTGCTTCGCTACGACATCTTCAGCAACAGCAATCCCGTGCCGGGCATCTATCAGGCCATCACCCGCCTCTTCCAGCCCGACAACCCCAACATGAAGATGGGTATCTACATCATGGGGGATGAATTCACCGGCACCGCCGACGCCGTGATCCGGCGCCTCGACGAACTCAATCCCGCCGACGCGGCCGGCAATCGGAAGATCGTGATCAATGCGATCGGCTTCCCCACCGCCGTCCGCTATCAGCTCTCGGCAGGCAACACCGGCCTGAAGTACGCGAATCTCATGCGCGAGATCACCTACCAGCACGGCGGCGCGTTCGTGGCGGTGAGCGACCTCTGACGAGTGCGGAATGCGGAGTTCGGATTGCGGAATGACCGCAAGCACGGCGGGTAAGCGGGTACGCCCGTCCGCAAACCAGTCTTCACTTTCCCGCCGAAAGGCGCAGATCGGATTCAATCCGCACTCCGCATTCCGAAATCCGCAATGCTCAAAGTCCCAGCATGCCGCGCAGCAGGCCGACGATCATCTGGATCGGATCGGCGGAAGGTGAGCTCGGCTGGCCCTGCTGCTGTTGCTGTTGGGGCTGGCCCGGTTGACCCGGCTGGCCACCCTGGCCGGATTGGCCGCCCTGACTTTGCTGCTGGCTGGGCTGACCCTGCTGCCCTTGCTGCTGGCCCTGCTGGGAGGAGCGCTGACCCATCTTCTGTCCCTGCTGGCCACCTTGCTGGCTGCCCTGCTGGCCGGCTTGGGAAACCTGCTCGCCTTGCTGGCCGCCGCCCTGCTGGCCACCGGGATTACCAAAGGGATTGGGGTCCTGGCCATTGGGGGTACCGTCCCCATCCGAGTCGCTGTCCTGTGCATTCGGGACGCCATCACCATCCATGTCGCCGTCCTGCGAATTGGGAATGCCGTCACCGTCCATGTCACCCGAGGCGCCGCTGACGCCATCGGCCTGCTGACCGCCGCCCGCCTGCATGGGCTCGGCATCCTGGCCGTTGGGAACCCCGTCGCCATCGATGTCGCCATCCTCGCTGTTGACGATGCCGTCGCCGTCGAGATCGCCGTTCGGAGCCATGGCAGGATCGCCGGGGCTGCCGCCAAATTGATTGTCGTCCGCCCCGTTGGGAATCCCATCGCCATCGGCATCGCCGTCCTGGGCGTTGGGAATGCCATCGCCATCCATGTCGTCGTCCTCGGAATTTGCGACGCCGTCCCCGTCGAGATCACCTCCGGGACCATTGCGCGCGTCCGACTCGGCGCCCGAGAACGGCGTGTTGCCGCCGCTGCCATAGACCCCGGAGTAGTCGAATCGCACCATGTCGACCTGGCTCTCAGCAAGCGCCGGCCGCTTGGCGACCACCTCGTCGCGCACCCGCTCCAGTTCCCACATGTGCTTGCGCGCCTCCTCGCGGTCCGCGATCGGGCCGAAGAAATAGGCGAGATTTGTATGACGGTAGCGGACGTACCAGCCCTCGTCCCCGATGCCCATGCCCGTGACATTGATGCCCGCGTACTTCTCGCGGAAGGCGGGCGCATCCAGCTTCCACAAATCGGGGATGGCCTCGACGGGGTAAATGAGGGTCTTGGCGGCCGCCGCGAGGGCAGAGGCCAGCATCACGACCGCCAGGCGAACAAGGAAACGGGGCATTTTCACGGGAGTCCGATCACAGGCCCGCAGGCACGTTGCGGCCCTTTTCGAGGCCCTTGTTCTGGTTGTTGCCCGAGGATTTACCCGACGCGGCGCCCTTCTCGTATTGCTGCGAGCTCGAGACATTCTGGGCCGCGCCGCCCTGCTGGGCCGGTTGGGAACCCACGACATTCTGCTGCGCGACCGCGGTCGAGATCTGCTGGGACTTGTCGCCCATCGAAACTTCGCGCGGCTTGGGCGGTGGCGCGGCCTGCTGGGGCGCGGAATTCTCGTCGACCTCCAGCTTGGCCACCGCGATGCCCTCCGCCTTGGCGTTGGGATCACCGGCGCCCTCGGGCTTTTCGCCGCCGGCTCCGCCCTGCTGTTCGCCCGACTGCTCGCCTTGGGGCCCACCGCCGCCTCCCTGCCCCTGCTGTTCGCCCTGCTTCTGTGCTTCCATCGACTCGGGCCGCTCCTCGGAACCGGGCAATTCAAATTCGGCGAGCATGCCCTTATCGGGCCGGGCCTCCGCCGGGAGGTCGGAACCATCAAACAAATCAGGGTCCGGGATGACGGCCCGCGCCACCGGGTTCGCGGGCCGGCTTGCCGCCGGGCGCGTGGCCGGAGCGTTGGCATTGGCCGCCGAATTCGCGGGGCGGCTGGACGTCGACTGGGCCGAGAGGCCGGCGCCGGCGAGGAGCAGCAGCAGACCGGCGGCCAGCCGCAGGGGGGATGGGCTGAGGGTCATGACGCGAGCGAGGATTACTTGTCCGCCTTGAGATTGCAGGTCACCGCCACCGTGGGCGGCTGGGCACCGCTGCGAACCTGGAGCAGCAGCAGCACATCCTGATAACCCTTCCGCCGGCCGATGATCTCGTAGTCACCCGGGAGAATCTTGACGCTCGTGTTCGAGAATTGCCCGAGCATGCGATAATTCGAAA
Source organism: uncultured Opitutus sp. (assembly GCA_964476965.1). Classification (GTDB taxonomy): domain Bacteria; phylum Verrucomicrobiota; class Verrucomicrobiia; order Opitutales; family Opitutaceae; genus CAMAXB01. The sequence goes on from CAYZCV010000014.1 coordinate 42,439, forward strand.
TCGAGACCCACGTCTTGCCGTCCGAGGTGAAGTTGACGTCCACCGGCTGGCTCTGGGCCATGAGGAGGGCGCGCAACTGCTCGACCTCGTCCGTGTTCACGAGGTAGTCCGGCTTGACCGTCATCGCCTCGTTGAATGAGCGGATGCCACCTTGGAAATCGGAACGGTCGGCCCGCTCGCGGGCCTCATCGATCAGGCGCTCGTACTGCAGCAGGGCGCGGATCACGCGTCCGGCCCGCGCATAGCCATCCTTCGCGTCAACATGGTCCGGAGAGAGCTTGAGCGTCTGGTCATAGGCCTCGCGGGCGGCGACCCATTCGTAGGCGTTCTCGTGGCCATAGGCTTTGGCGAGCGCGGCCGCGACGGAATCCTGATGCGCGTTCTCGCGGGCGGACTTCACCATGTCGGCCACGTCCTTCTTGTCCGGATACACCTTAAGGGCATTCTCGCCCTCCGCGATCGCCCGGGCCCATTCGCGCCGGCCAAAGGCTTCCTGCGCCGCGGTGAAGGCGGTGTTGAACTGGGTCTCCTTCTGGAGACGCGCCGCCCGGGCCTCGCCCTGCTGCGCCGTGGCGGAGAAGGCGTCGAGATTGAAGGCCTCGCCATAAGCGGTCGCGGCCTCGGCGTAGCGCTTGGCCTCCTCCAGGCCCTTGGCCTTCGTGATCAGGCCGAACACCCGGTCGA
>CAYZCV010000015.1:0-43030 GCA_964476965.1 uncultured Opitutus sp.
ACGACAGCGGCGAGCACTGCTTCGGATGTCACCTCGGCGGGAGCACCCAGCTTCTGCGCTACGCCGTACAGCGCTAGGGCCAAGAATTGAAAAAATCCCCTGATTTAGACGAAATCTCGGCGTTTTTTGGCCGAAAACGACCTCATTTACCCTGATTCCGGCTGTTTTGATTTCGCCTGATCCGTTGATTTCGAGGCGCGGATCCGAGATCGATACCTTGAATTCAGGGCCTGGCCTTCGCCAATCGGGGCGATTCGGCAAAATCAGTGGATTTTGGGCAGGATTTGATGATTTTTGGGGCATTTTTCCGTGATTTAGGCGGCAAATATCACTGTTTTCTCGTCAATCCACCTTTGGGTGAGGAGGCCCGGTGAGCAGCTTTCGAAGAGGGGCCAAGCGATCACTTACGAACACCTGCCACCGCACGGGGCTCCCTTCAGGAAAATCGCCCTAATTCAGGCTGTTTTCGGCTAAGAAAGGCCAAAAATAGGGTCGAACGGCGCCAAAACAGCCGAAATCGCTAAAGTCTAGATCGAGAAATCGCCGCGGCCCGAAGGTTCGTGCAGACCGCATTCGCGTTTGAGTCCGCCAAAGCGCGTCGCTTCCTCCGACATGCCGGGTTCGAGCTTGGACGTGCTATGCCAGTCTCCCACCGAAACATACCCCTGCTCCCAAAGCGGGTGGTAGGGCAAGCCGTGTTCGGTCAGGTAGCGGTGAACGCGTCGGTTGTCCCAATCGAGGATGGGGTGAATCTTGACCAGCTTGTTCTGGACCTGCACCACGGGCAGGACCGCACGGCTTGAAGCTTGGGATCGGCGCAGGCCGGCGAGCCAGGCGGTGGCCCCGAGTTCACGGACCGCCCGGTCCATGGGTTCGACCTTGTTGACGAAGTTATAGGCCTTCAGCCCCTCAAGACCGGCCTCCCACCGCTTGCCGTGGAGAGCCTCCTGCTGGGCGGCGGTCGTGGCCGGGACATAGGTCTTGAGATTGAGTCGAAGCTGGGCAGTCAGGTCCCGCGCGAAGCGATAGGTCTCAGGGAACAGATATCCCGTATCGATGAAGATCACGGGAATCGCCGGAGCGATCCGGGTGACCAGATGCAGCATGACCGCCGCCTGGATTCCGAAGCTCGTCGTCAGCACCAGACCGTCACCGTACTTCTCCAGCGCCCAGCGCACTCGCTCCTCAGCCGAGGCCGACTCAAGGTCACTGGACACAGGGGAGAGGATACCGGACATGAGTTAAAACATACCTTATTTATGTCCTAAGTAAAGTAACAAGCCATGAGCGCTTCCGTTCCCGACTTAATCGCTTCAGGATCAACGGTTACCCTCATACCCGGAGCCGGCCTGATGGCGCGACCGGACGGCCGGGGGCGCCCGGTCAGAGTGCCTTCACAAGTCGCTCGATCTCAGCCTGCTTGGCGCGGAGGTCGGCCAGCTGCTTGCGGGCGCCCTCGAGCACCGCCGGGGGTGCCTTGCTGACGAAGGCCTCATTGGCGAGGCGGGCCTCGGTGCCGGCGATGTGCTTGGCGAGGGACTCGAGTTCCTTGGTCAGGCGGACCTTTTCGGCCGCGGTGTCCACGGTTGAGGCGAGATCGAGGTAGAAGGTGCCGAGTGGCGTGACCACGGCGGGGGCGCCCTCCACGGCGGCGCGGCGGGAGATCTCGGAGGCGCCGACCATCCGGGAAATCTTGGCGGAATTGGTTTCAACCAGGGCCCATTCGCGGTCCTCCGCGAGGACGAAGAAGCGGACGTCGCGGCGGCTCGCGAGGTTGTAGTCAGCCTTGAGGGCGCGGGTGCGCGAGACGGTCTCCTTGATACGACCGACCGAGGCGGCGGCCGCGAGGTCGATCGGCAGACCGCGCATGGCGTGGGCGTGGGCGATGTGCGAGGCGTTCTCGATGCGCGTGTCCTGAATGAACGTGCCCGCCGCGCCGTAACCGAGCTGATTCCACAATTCCTCGGTGATGAAAGGTATCACCGGGTGGAGCATGAGCAGCGTCTGGCGCAGGACGAGGTCCTGGATCGCGAGGCAGTTGAGCTTCGTATCCTCGGCCTGGAGCTTCGACTTGGAGACCTCGACGTACCAGTCGCAGAAGTCATTCCAGAAAAATCCGTAGAGGGCCTGCACGGCCGCACTGAACTCAAACTGCGCGAAGCAGCGGTCGACCTCGCGGGTGGTCGAGAGCATGCGGTCGAGGATGGCGTGATCGTCGGCGTCGAACTTCGACGCGTCGAGCCGACCGATGATGGCCTCGAGCGACGAGTTGTCGCCCGCCGGGCCGCTCATCTGGCGGAAGCGCGCGGCATTCCAGAGCTTGTTGCAGAAGTTCTTGCCGCTCTCGATGCGGTCTTCCTGAAAGCGGATGTCCTGGCCCTGCGGCGCGATCGAGATGATGCCAAAGCGCAGGCCGTCCGCGCCGTACTTGGCGATGAGGTCGAGCGGGTCCGGCGAGTTCCCGAGGGACTTCGACATCTTGCGCCCCTGCGCATCGCGAATGATGCCGGTGAAGTAGACGTCGCGGAAGGGAATGCGGCGCTCGATCGGCTCGCCCGGGCGGACGAACTCAAGGCCGGCCATGATCATGCGGGCGACCCAGAAAAAGATGATGTCAGGTCCGGTGACGAGGGTGGACGTCGGGTAGAACGCGTCGAAGCCGGCCTTGTCCATCTCGGCGCGGTCCGGCCAGCCCATGGTGGCGAAGGGCCAGAGCCAGGAGGACGCCCAGGTATCCAGCACGTCGACTTCCTGATCCCAGTTCTCCGGGTCGGCGGGGCCGGCGAGGGAGACGTGGACCTTGGTCGGATCGGCGATGTCGGCGGGCGTCAGGCGGTCGCGGTCGAGGCCCTTGCGGTACCAGACCGGGATGCGATGGCCCCACCAGAGCTGGCGGCTGATGCACCAGTCCTGGATGTTCTCGAGCCAGTGCAGGTAGACCTTGGACCAACGCTCCGGGTGGAAACGGATGTGGCCATCGCGCACGGCGGCCTTGGCCTCCTCGATCTTCGGGTAACGCAGCCACCACTGCCAGGTGAGACGGGGCTCGATCGGAACGTCAGCCCGCTCGGAGTAGCCGACATTATTGGCGTGGGCCTCCTCGCCCACCAGGGCGCCGACCTCAGCGAGGAGTTCGGCCGCCTTCTTGCGGCCGGCGAAGCGGTCGAGTCCGGCCAGGCCGGGACCGGCGAGCTCGTTCAGCGTGCCGTCCGCATTGAGCACATCGATCGGGGCGAGCTGGTGGCGCGTGCCGACCTCGAAGTCGACCTTGTCGTGCGCTGGCGTGATCTTGAGGGCGCCGGAGCCAAACTCCTTGTCCACCGCCGCGTCGGCGATGATCGGAATCTGGGTGCGGTTGAGCGGGCGCCAGACCTTCCGGCCGATCAGGGCGGTGTAACGCGGATCCTCGGGGTGGACGGCGATGGCCACATCACCCGGGATGGTTTCCGGGCGGGTGGTCTTGACCGTGATGAACTCGCCCGGGCGGTCGACCAGCTCGTAGCGGACCTGGTAGAGCGTGCCGTTCACAGGCTTCATGATGACCTCCTCGTCGGAGAGGGCGGTCAGGGAGACCGGGCACCAGTTCACCATGCGCTTGCCGCGGTAGATATTGCCGCGCTTGAAGAGCTCAACGAAGACGCCGAGGACGCGCTCGGAGTAGGCCGGGTCCATGGTGAACTGGGTCCGGTCCCAGTCACAGGAGGCGCCGAGGCGGCGGAGCTGCTCGAGGATGATGCCGCCCTTCTCGTGGCGCCATTCCCAGACTTTCTCGATGAATTTCTCGCGGCCGAAGTCGTGGCGGGTCTTCTTCTGCTTCCGCAGCTCGCGCTCGACCACGGTCTGCGTGGCGATGCCGGCGTGGTCGGTGCCGGGGATCCAGAGGGCGGACTTGCCCTCGAGGCGGGCGCGGCGGATGAGGATGTCCTGGATCGTGTTGTTCAACACGTGGCCCATGGTCAGGACGCCGGTGACATTCGGCGGCGGGATCACGATGCTGTACGGCTCACGGCCGGCGACGACCTTGCCCGCAAAGGCGCCGGCCTGCTGCCAGGCGGCATACCACTTCTTTTCGACGTCGCGGGATTCGTAGCTCTTGGTGATCTCAGCCATGGTAAATCGTGGAAACCGGCGAGCGAACCACCCGGGGCGGCGGCTGGCAAGTGCGGGGTTGGGATCGGAGGGCAGAGGATGGGACCTATGGCGCTGGCTCGGAAAGCCATCCTTCCCATAAGTCCCATCCGTCCTATAGGTCCTATCCTCCGATCCTCCCGTCCGCGCCGGTCTTGCGCGGACGCCGGAATCGCCTTCAATCGGCGGTTTCCGTGATCAGTCGCACCCAAAAGCATGCGCGCGAGCGCCTCCAGTTCACCGGGGAAGTCCCGGTGGCCAAGCGTTTGGCGGCCTGCAAGGCCTTCCTGCGGCTTGAGGGCGCCATGATCAAGATGCGGCACGAGGCGGGTGCGCCCGGCCTCGAGGTCGTGCAGGCGCGGGCGGCGATGGTCGACGTCATGCTGGCCCACCTGTTCGACTATGCGACGGTGAGCTATGTCCGGCAGCACGGCGAGCTGCCGGCGCCGGTTGCGCTGATTGCGCTGGGGGGCTTTGGCCGCGGCGAACTGAGTCCGCTGAGCGACATCGACGTGATGTTCCTCTATCCGTCCAAGGCCAAGGCGGCCGAGGTCAAGCCGCTGCAGGAGCACCTGACGAACGAGATTCTCTACGTGCTCTGGGATTGCGGGCTGAAGGTCGGTCACTCGACCCGCACGGTCGATGAGGTCTTTGCGGAAGCGCGCAAGGACATCCAGACCAAGACGGCGCTGCTGGAATCGCGACTGATCGCCGGATCGCAGGTGCTCTACGAGACCTTCGCGCCCGCCTACCGGGCCTTCTACACGACGGAAAACCCGCGGGCCTACATTGCGGCGCGTCTGGACGACCAGGCCTCGCGCCGGGCGAAGTTCGGGCACACGGTTTTCCTGCAGGAACCGGACATCAAGAACGGCGTCGGAGGCCTGCGCGACTACCAGAACACCGTCTGGATGGCGCGCGTGAAGCTGGCGATCGACCGCATCGACGAGTTGGTGGCCCTGAACTACCTGCGTCCAAACGAGCTCAAGGCCTTCAACCGCGCCTACGACTTCCTCCATCAGGTCCGCAATGAGCTGCACTTCTCCAGCAAGCGGGCGACCGATGTCCTTGATTTGGAAGCGCAACCCCGCATCGCGCTGGGCCTCGGCTACACCGAGCCCAAGCTCCTCGCCCGCGTGGAGCTGTTCATGCGCGACTATTACCGCGCAGCCCAGACCATCTACCGGATTTCGAAGCTGGTGGAGAACCGCCTCGCCCTGACCCTCGCCCAGACCTCGGACGAGAAGATTTCCTTCCGCGAGGCGATCCGGGCGCGCCGGCATGAACGCAGCAAGCGGATCGACGGCTTCATCCTGCGCGGGCGCGAGCTGTCCGCGGACGGCCCCGACGTCTTCAAATCGGAGCCGGCGCGCATGATCCGGGTTTTCCGCCACTGCCAGCAACTCGGCGCCGGGCCCGATTTCGCCCTGCAGACCCTGATCCGAGAGTCCCTACCGCTGATCACCCGCAAGGTGGTCGAGTCCAAGGACGCCAACACCAGCTTCCGGGCCATCCTCGACGAGGCCGGAGCGGTCTTCCCCACCCTGCACCTCATGCATGAGCTGGGGGTTTTGGGGCGATTCATCCCGGAATTCGATGCGCTGACCTGCCTCGTGCAGCACGAATTCTACCATCGGTACACGGCCGATATCCACACCCTCAACACCATCCGGGAACTGGACCGGATCTTCACCGAGGCCGAGCCGATCACGCTCAAGTACCGCACCACCCTGCACGAAACGCGTAACCCCGTGCTGCTGTACCTGATCCTGCTGCTGCACGACATCGGCAAGGCCAAGGGCATCCAGGGCCATGCCGAGAGCGGGGTCGACATCGCCCTCCCCCTGCTCGCCCGACTGGAAATTGATGCCTCCAGTCGCGAGATAGTCACCTTTATCATCAAAAATCATCTGATTATGGCACGCTTTTGGCAGAAGCGGGATGTAGATGACCCCGCGACTGCAGGCGCTTTTGCCGAATTGGTCCCCGACGCAGATCTCCTGCGCTACCTCTACGTGCACACCTTCTGCGACGCCCGCGGGACTTCGGCCAACCTCTGGAACGGCTACAAGGATACCCTGCACACGTCCCTTTACCGGGCGACCCTTGACCGGCTGATCCATGGCGAGGCGATTGCCACCCAAAACTCCCAACGCCTGCAAATGACCTTCCAGGAACTCGTCTCCCAAAAGATTCCCGGCATCAGCCCGGACGAGATCACGGCGCACTTCAATCTGCTGCCTGAACGCTACTTCATCCACACGGACACGGCTGAAATTGCGCTCCACATCCAGATGGTGAACCGCCTGCTGCAGTCGATCACCGGAGCGGATTCCGTCAGCTCGCTGCACCCCGTGATCGAGTGGAAGGACGACCTGAACCGGTCCCTGACGGTGGTCAACATTGTCACGTGGGACCGCGCCGGCCTGTTCTACAAGCTCGCGGGCGCCTTCAGCGTCGCAGGTCTCTCGATTCTCGGGGCCAAGGTGATCTCGCGAAGCGATCACATCGCGATCGATACCTTCTACGTGGTCGAACCCGGCCGGGGGGTCGTCCAGAGCGCCAAGGCGCAGGAGGTCTTCGCCCGCACCGTCAACGAGGCGCTGGCCACGAACAAGGACCTGCTGCCCGAGATCATCGCCCAGGCCCAGAAGCACGCGGGCTCGCGCCTGGGAGCCTCGAACGAGACCCTCCAGTCGTCCTTCCCTCCGACGGTCGAAGTGTACCACGAACTCTCGATGGAGCGCACGATCGTCGAGATCCAGGCCCACGATCAAATCGGCCTGCTCTTCCGGCTCGCCAAGACGATCAGTACCCACGGGTTTGACATCACCTTTGCCCGCATTGGCACGGAGCGCGGCATCGCGATCGACACGTTCTACATCGAGGACGAGGCCCATGCGCCCGTGACCGATTCCTACCGGCTCCGCGATCTTCGCGAGGCCTTGACGGCCGTCATCACCCCCCCGCAACGCGCCGCGGCCACCGCCTGAGGGATTGCGGATTTCGGAATGCGGATTGCGGACTGTCGGAACGTTCATCGGCCGACGTTGTTCCAGCGTGAAACGATCGGCCCTCATGACCGAGGAGGGTCCGTGGGATTCTTCAATCCGCAGTCACCACTCCCCACTCCGCCATGACGGAGAGTTCTGGCCACCGCGCCCGCGAACCCCAAGGATCGCTCCGTGTCCCTTGATGCCGCCATGCCCGACCCGGCCTCGCCGCCCTCAGCGCGGGTGATCGACCCGCATGCGGCGCTTTACCGCGTCGCTTCGCTGGTCGGTCGCACCGATGAGCCCCGCGAGGCGCTCGCGGCCATTCTCGCCGTGGTCATCGACGTCTTCGGGGCCTCCTGCGGGTCGATTTCCCTCCTCAATCCCGACAGCGGAAAACTGGAAATCGAGGTCCACCAAGGCATGCCGGCGGAAAATGCCGACCTGTCTCTCCGCCTCGGGCAGGGCATCACCGGATGGGTGGCTTTCCATGGTCGGCCGCAGCTGGTGACGGATGTCCGGCTCGACTCGCGCTACATCGTGGTGCGCCCGGATGTGCGCAGCGAGATGGCCGCGCCGATGCTGGAGCCGGGCGGGCAGACCCTCGGCGTGATCAATGTCGACAGCGACCGGGTCGGTGGCTTCGCCGACAACGATCTCGCGCTGTTCGTACGATTGACCGAGGAGGCCACGTCCGTCATCCGCCGCCTCTGGCAACTGCAGCAGCTGCGCGACAAGGCGCGCCAGCTGGAGTCGCTGATTGCGGCGGGCCAGTCGCTGGTGACCAAGCTCGAGCCGCAGGAACTGTTCAACACAATCACGCGCGACGCCCGGCGGATCACGCAGACGCATGCCTGCGCCCTCTATCTCTGCGAGGCGCCAGGCGATTCGGTGCAGCTCGCCTCCCTCGCGAGCAACGGCCTGGCCGAGGCTCACACGGGACCGATGCCCCTCGATTCCTGCCTCGTCTCCGCCGCGATTCACACCCGCCGACAGGTCGAGTACGCCAATATCCAGTCGCCGGAATTCATCGACGTGGTCGACCTGCCCCGCGACCCGGCCCTCCGCTCGCTGCTGGCCACGCCCCTGATCTACGAAAACGAGGTCATCGGGGTGCTGGCCGCCTTCACCGACACCGTTCACCGCTTCAACAATGATGAGAAGCGCCTGCTGAGCGCGCTGGCCAGCCTCGGCGCCGTTGCGCTCCAGAATGCGCGGCTCTACGCGCGTGTTTTCCAGAGCGAGGCATCCCTGCGCAAGAACGAGCAGCTCACCACCCTTGGCCTGCTCGCCGCCGAGATCGCGCACGAGATCCGCAATCCGCTGACGGTGATCAAGCTGCTGTTCAGCTATCTCGGGCTCGACTTCCCCGAAGGCGACCCGCGTCGCACCGACGTGCGCGTGATCGGCGAGAAGATCGACCAGCTCGAGGCGATCGTCTCGCGGGTGCTCATGTTCGCCAAGGCGCCGTCGAGCCTGCATTCGCGCTGGCCGGTGACCGACATCATTGAGGACACCCTGCTCCTGATCCGGCTCAAACTCGCCCAGGGCAAGATCCAGCTGAAGTTCGAGCCACCGGAAAAGCTGCTCATCGTCGACGTGCACAAGGGCCAGCTCCAGCAGGTCCTGCTCAACCTGCTGATCAACGCCACCCAAGCGATGCCCGAGGGCGGCACCATTACGGTGCGCTGCACCTCCGAGGTGCGCGAAAGCGGCGGCGAGTTCGCGCTGATCGACATTGCGGATACGGGCACCGGCATTGCCGAGGGGATCCGCGACCGCATCTTCGACTCCTTCCTTTCCGGTCGCCCTGACGGCACCGGCCTCGGGCTGGCGATTGCCAAGCGCATCCTCCTCAGCCATCACGGCGACATCACCCTTCTCGCCACCAGCCCCGAAGGCACCACGCTGCGCCTCCAGCTACCCATCGCACGCCACTGATTCATGGCCTCCTCCTCCCTGCCTCCCGATCGCGATCCCGCCGTGATCGCCAACGCACGCCGCAAAGTCATGCTCGTGGCGGCCGTCGGCTTTCTGCTGCTCAGTGCCGTGGTCGTCCTCGTCCTTCCCCTGCGTCTCCCTCTGCCGGTGCGGCTCGGCGTGGTGTTCATCGATCTCCTCGCGGCGGCCATCATCGGACTTTTGTTACGGCAAAGCGGCAGCCGGTGAGGCCGACCTCGAATTCTGGGGTGTACGCTTCATGCCGGATGCATGCGATTTGAGGAAGCGCGTCCAGACCGGTCCGCATTCGCACGAATCGTCCGCCGCGCGCACCCGCGCGGATTGACGGCTGCGTGCGGCTCGTTGACGCTCACCGCCGTCCCTTTTCTTCGCCCATGCCGACTTCCCTGTCTCTTCGTCCGGTCGCTGTCCTCGTGCTGGCCCCGATCGGCCTCGTCGCCCAGACTCCCCTCACGCCGGGCGTGATCGAGCTCGAGGCCGTGGAAGTCACGGCGCAGAAGCGCGTGCAGTCGGTGCAGGAAGTCCCCATCGCGCTCACCGCCTACTCCGGCACCTTTCTCGAATCGGCGGGCATCGAGCGTTACAAGGACCTTGCCCCCCTGGTGCCCGGCGTGTTCATCCAGGAGCAATCGCCCAACAACCCCGGGATCAACATCCGCGGCGTCACCTCCGACAGCACCGATCCGCGCGCCGAGATGCGGGTCTCCATTTTCCAGGACGGCGTGTCGATTAATCGCGCAACGGGCAGCGTCACCGAGCTCTTTGACCTCGAGCGCGTCGAGGTGCTCAAGGGGCCGCAGGGCACCCTCTTCGGCCGCGGCGCCGAAGTCGGCGCGATCTCCATCATCCAGCGCAAGCCGACTGCCGCCACGGAGTCCGGCTTCACCGCCGGCTTCGGCAATCACGGCGCCTACAGCGCGACCGGCTTTGCCAATGGGGCGCTCGGCGGCGGCACGCTGCTCGGTCGCTTTGCCTTCAGCTACCGCCAGCGTGACGGCCTGGTCGACAATCTGGCGGACGGTTCGGATCTCAATGGGCGCGACACGCTCGCCTTGCGCCCGTCCCTGCGCTGGCTCCCGGGCGAGCGCACCACGGTGGACGTGATCGTCAACTTCCAGCGCGACAACCCGCCCGGCACCGCGTTCAAGAGCGGCGTCATCCCCACCCGCGCCGGCGACACGGATCCCTTCCTGCCTGCCGACCTCAATCGCGGCCGCGCGCTCTCCATCGACCGCACCGTCTGGGGAGCCACCGCGATTGTCGCGCAGGAGATCAACGACGCGTGGTCGCTCACCGCCACGACCGGCGTGCGCTCCTACGATTCGATCGAGCAATTCGATGCCGATGGCAGCCGGCTGTACCTGCTGGAGCTCGCCGACGATTCGCAGGGCGATCATTTCAGCCAGGAGGTGCGTCTCAATTTCGACACCGGCGGCCGCTTCACCGGCTTTTTCGGGGCCAGCTACGTGGCCGAGGACAGCGACCAACGCGTTCCCCTCTACACCGACGAGCGCCAGGTCTGGCCCTTCCTCTCAGGCGAGTTCCGCAGCGGCCTGCTCGCGGCCGGCGTACCCGCCGCGCTGGTCAACTTCGCCGTGCCCGCGATGAATCCCTTCGTGGCGCAGGACCGGCTGCCCGCGACCTTCGCCGCCTTTGCCGCGGTGCCGAGCCTTTCGGGTCTTGCCCTCCTCGCCAACGCCCCGCTCAAGGCCTACCACACGGAGGAGTACGTCAATTCCGCCGACAAGCGCACGACGGATCTCTTTGCGGACGGCACCTATGCCGTCAGTGATCGCTTCGAGGTAACCGCGGGCGTGCGTGTCTCGTTCGAAAAGCAGACCAGCGGCTACGAGGCCCGGCGCGCTCCGGTGGCGAGTACCCTTGGGTTTCTGCTCGGAGCCACGCCGAACTTTGCCTTCGCGCCGACCAACGGCAACCGAGAGGCCAGCCTGAGCGACACGTCCTGGGTCGGTCGCCTGATCGGCCGCTACGAGGTCTCACCGCAGCTCAGCGTTTACGCGAGCGCGTCCCGCGGCCGACTCCCGGCCGGCATCATCATCGACAGCGCCACGGTCACGCAGGCCGAGGAGGAAATTCTGTGGAATTACGAGGTCGGCGTGAAGGGCGGATCCAAGGATCGCCGCTTCGATTACAGTGCGTCGCTCTTCCGCTACGACTACACCAATTTCCAGACGGCGGTGCGCGATCCGGCCAACGCCGCCCGCTTCATCCTGGTCAGCGCGGGCAACGCCACCGGCCTCGGCGCCGAGGCGGCGCTGCGCGGCCGCGTCAACGACACGGTGAGCTTCTTCACCACTTACGGCTACACCGACGCGACCTTCGACGACACGGATGACAACGGCCAGCCCCAGCGCTACGCCGGCTCATCCTTCCGCCTGACCGCCGAGCACACCTTCGCCTTCGGCTCGACGCTCACCTGGGCCTCGACCGCCAGCGGCACGTTCACGGTCACGCCGGTCTACCAGTACAAGTCGGAGCACTTCTTTGACGACGACAACACGCGCTTCGGGGGCACGCTGCGTCAGGACGGCTACGGCGTCGTGAACCTCCGCGCCGCGTGGCGTTCCAAGACCAGCCGGTGGGAATTGTCGGCCTTCGCCGACAATCTCTTCGACCAGGACTACCTCGTCGACGCGGGCAACTTCGGGGCCAATTACGGGATTCCGACCTTCATCCGCGGCGAGCCCCGGCTCTACGGCGGCAGCGCGTCGGTACGGTTCTGATCCCGGCAGGTGACAATGGCGTGAACCTTCACGCCCATCCAGTGACGCGGCTTGTTCCCGAACGCGCGCCGGGCCAGTCTGCAGCCATGCGCCGAGTCCGTCTCCTCGTCCCTGCCCTCCTCGCTTGGCTGGCCTTGGCCGCCCCGCTGTTCGCGAAGCCGCTGGTCATCGCCCATCGAGGGGCATCCGGCTACCTGCCGGAACACACCCTTGAGGCGGCCGCTTACGCTCACGCGCTTGGCGCGGATTTCATTGAGCAGGATGTGGTCCTCTCCCGCGACGGGGTTCTCGTGGTTCTCCACGACATCCATCTCGACACGACGACCGACGTCGCGACGCGCTTCCCTGACCGCAAGCGTCCCGACGGGCGCTACTACGCAATCGACTTCACCTGGGCCGAGCTCGCCACCCTGGTGGTCCGCGAACGGTTCAGTTTTTCCACGGGCCAGCCGGTCTTCCCGCGCCGCTTTCCCGCCAGCGGCGCTTCGTTTCGCCTCTGCACGCTGGCTGAGCAAATCACGCTCATTGCCGGGCTGAACCGGGCGACCGGACGGGAAACCGGAATCTACGTGGAATTCAAGGAGCCGGCCTGGCATCAGCAGGAAGGCCGGGACATCGGGGCCGCCTTGCTGGCCGAGCTGGGCCGTCATGGCTTCAACCGCGCCGCGGATCCCATCTTTGTGCAATGCTTCGACGCGGCCGCCCTGCGCCGGCTCCGCACCGAGCTGAAGACCGAACTCCGGCTGGTTCAATTGATCGGCACCGATGAGGCGCAGGCCCCACTGCTCACCCCGGAGGGCCTCCGGCAGGTTGCCACCTACGCGCAGGGCATTGGGCCCTCGCTGGGCCTCCTGGCGCGCGCGGGAGCCGACGGGCTCCCGGAGCTGACGCCTCTCGTCCGCGAAGCGCAAGCGCTCGGAATGGTGGTGCACCCTTACACCGTGAGATCGGACGCCCTGCCGACTGGGTTTCCGACCGTCGAGGCGCTGCTCGATCTGCTGCTGCGTGGAGCCCGCGTTGACGGGCTCTTCATCGACCAGCCCGACCTTGGCGTGCAGGCGGTGGCCAAGCTGCCATGAGGCGGGTCCGCCGGCGACTCACTCCTCGAGCTCGACGTTCCAATAGGCGAGATCGAGGAAATCCTTCCAGCGTTCACGCTGCTGATTGCCCAGCACCAGCGTGATGACCGGCCGCCACTTGGGGCGAACTGGCTTTCGGATGAGCCGCATATGGGCCTCGTGCGGGAGCCGGTTGGACTTGCGGGAATTGCACCGGACGCAGGAGCAGACGATGTTTTCCCAAGTCGTCTTGCCGCCGCGGTCGCGCGGGATGACGTGGTCGAGATTGAGGTCCTCGCGCTCAAAGACATTGCCGCAGTACTGACAAGTGTCCTTGTCGCGCTCGAAGACATTGCTGCGAGTCAGCTTAAGCTCCTTGCAGGGGAGCTTGTCGAACCACGTGAGCAGGATCACCCGCGGCAGCCGGATGACGGTGCGCGGGGTGTGGACCGCGTCGAGAGCGTCGACCGGCGGGTTGCTCCGGGAGAAATCCATCCAGTCCAACAGCGAGAACACCCGGAAGTCGTCCGCATGGTGGTGGACGACGGCGGCGTGTCCCCGCGCGAGCAGCGCAAAGGCGCGTCGGGCGCCGATCACATTCACCGCCTGCCACAGGCGGTTGAGAACCAGCACAGGTTGATCAAGCACAGCCTCCATTCGGGACTTCGACGTAATGACCCGCCGGAGACGTGTCAAGCGGCCCGGTGTGACGCTCGAGTGACGGCAGCCGTCACTCGAGCGATTTCAAATCTGAAATCTCAAGTCTGAGATGACGGGCCTGCGTCCCGCTCACTCCTCGGCGCGATTCGCGTCGGTCGCGATGGCGGGCTTGAGCGCCTCGCCCTTGACCCGGACGCCTGCCATTTTCTCAAGAATCTTCGCGGTGTGCTCCGAGGAGACGTCGACCAGCGAGTGCCGCTGGTGGAGGTCGATCGCCCCGACGACGCCCGCGGGCAGGCGGGTAACGCCGGCGATCTTGCCGACGATGTCCGCCGGCGTGACGAGCTGCTTGCGCCCGACATTGAGGAAGATCGTGGTGAAGCCGGGCTCGCGCCCGGTCCGGCCCGAGCGGTCGAACTTGGCCTTGCGCGCGGCCACGGCGGCGGGAGCGGAGTCGGACCCATCCTCGGAACCGGGCGCGGCCGGGGCGGCGGGCCCCTTGGCGGCCGGGGCGCTGCGCTTCTCCACCCAGGCGGGTGCCGAGGCGGACGACGGTGCGGGAGCGGAGGGCGCGTAGGCCGGGGCCGTCTTGGCCGGTTCAGGCGTCGGAGCCGACGGCGCCGAGGTCATCATGTGGATGAGCGCGGAGACAATGTCGGTGCTCGCATAGCCCTGTTCGAGCAGGCGGTCGACGATCCGGTCCTGAGCACGGAAGGAGCCGGCCTCGAGGGTGCCGCGGAGCTTTTCGAAGAAGACATTCTCACGGGCCTCCTCGACCTGGTCGAGGGAGGGCACATTCTCACGCCGGATCTTGAGCTTCGCGAAGCGCACCATGCCCTGCAGCTTGTAGATCTCGCGGCCCGAAACGAAGGTGTAGGCGCGGCCGGACTTGCCTGCGCGGCCGGTGCGGCCAATGCGATGGGTGTAGTCCTCGGCGTCGTTGGGCAGATCAAAGTTAAACACGACCTCCAGATCGTCGACGTCGAGACCGCGGGCCGCGACATCGGTGGCAATGAGGAATTCGAAGCCACGGCGGCGGAACTTGTCCATGACGCGCGTGCGCTGGGCCTGCGTGATGTCACCGTGCAGACGATCCACCGCATAGCCGCGGGCATGCAGATGCTCGTCGAGCTCATCGACCATGATCTTGGTGCTGCAGAAAATGATGCCGTAGCGGAAATCGTGGATGTCGATCAGACGGGTGAGGACCTCGATCTTGGAGCGACGGTCGACCTCGAAGTAGACCTGGTCGACCTGGGGAGCGTTCTGGGCGTGGGACTCGATGCGGATCCACTCCGGGTCGCGGCTGTAGCGGCCGATGAGGTCCTGAATAGCGCGCGGCATGGTCGCCGAAAAGAACAGCAGCTGGCGTTTCTCGGGGACGGCCGAGAGAATTTTTTCGATGTCGTCGCGGAAGCCCATGTCGAGCATGCGGTCGGCCTCGTCGAGGACGACCATGGCCAGCTTGTCGAGGCGCAGGGTGCCGCGCTCCATGTGATCCATGACCCGCCCGGGGGTACCGATGACGACTTGGGTGCCGGCCGCGAGGGCGCGGAATTGGCGTTCATAGGACTGGCCGCCAAAGATCGGAACGGCGTGGACGCCGCGCTTGAAGAGCGCGAGCTTGGCCATCTCCTCGGCCACCTGGACCGCCAGCTCCCGGGTCGGACAGAGGATGAGGACCTGCACCGCGCGCAGGGCCGGATCGACCTTCTCGATTGCCGGAAGGCCAAATGCCGCTGTTTTGCCTGAGCCGGTCGAGGACTGGCCCACCACGTCTCGCCCCGTCAGGAGCACCGGGATGACGGCGGTCTGAATGGGCGAAGCTTCCTCAAAGCCCATTTTGTCCACGGCCTTGAGCAGCTCGGGGGACAGGCCCAGCTCGGCGAAACGACGTTTTTCCATAACAGCAGGATGTGGCTCCCCTTATAAAAGGAGAGCACTAAAATCCGGCCTTTCCGAGGCCCGGCCAAGGCCCTAGGTTCAGGGTGTGTACCTCACGAAACTCACCTGCACCGCCTGCGGCACGGATCACGACCACCGCAAGCTCCAGAATCTCTGCACGAAATGCGCGAAGCCGCTGTACCCCCAGTACGATCTGGTGGCGGCGTCCCGCACGCTGACCAAGGAGGCGCTGCGCACCCGGGTGAAGTCGCTCTGGCGGTATCGCGAGGTTCTGCCGGTGCACGATGAGGCGAACATCGTGACGCTGGGTGAAGGTTGGACACCGCTGCTGCCTGCGCCGCGCCTCGGCGCGAAGCACGGGATGAAGCACCTCTACATCAAGGACGAGGCGCAGAATCCGACGGCCAGTTTCAAGGCGCGCGGCATGACCGCGGCCGTGACGATGGCGAAGGAGCTCGGGGCCAAGAAGGTCGCCGCCCCCTCCGCCGGCAACGCCGCCGGCGCTCTCGCGGCCTACGCGGCCCGCGCGGGGCTCGAAGCCTATCTCTTCATGCCGCTCGATACCCCGAAGGCCTGCGTGATCGAGTGCCGCGAGATGGGCGCGCATGTCACGCTGATGAAGGGCCTGATCACCGACTGCGGCGCCGAAGTGGCCCGCCGCAAGGAGGCCGAAGGCTGGTTTGATGTCTCCACCCTCAAGGAGCCGTACCGCGTCGAGGGCAAGAAGACCCTCGGCTACGAGCTCGCCGAGCAGCTCAACTGGACGCTGCCCGATGCCATCCTCTACCCCACCGGCGGCGGCACCGGCCTCGTCGGCATGTGGAAGGCCTTTGACGAGATGGAGAAGATGGGCTGGATCGGCTCGAAACGGCCCCGCATGTACAGCGTGCAGGCGGACGGCTGCCAGCCGATCGTCCGCGCCTTCAACGCCGGCGAGAAGTTCGCCGCGGAGCACCTCGGGGCCGCGACGCGCGCCTCCGGCCTGCGCGTGCCGAAGGCGGTGGGTGACTTCATCATGCTCGACCTGCTGCGCAAATCCGGCGGCGGTGCCATCGCGATCAGCGACGAGGAGATGATTGCCTGCACCCGCGAGGTCGGTTCGGCCGAGGGCGTGTTCACCGCGCCGGAAGGCGGCGCCTGCTACGCGGCGCTCAAGCATCTGCTCGCGGCGAAGACCATCACGCCGGACGAGACCGTGGTGGTCTTCAACACGGGGTCGGGTCTGAAGTACCTCGAGTGCTTTGGCGGCTGAGCGCTTGACGGAAATAGGACGGATGGGAAGGAGAGGACGGATATGACCTATAAACGGTTCCCGAACATCCGTCCCATCCGTCCTATCCGTCCCATAAGTCCCATCGGTCCGAGCACTCCGACCCGCTCGACCCTCAGAGCTGCGTGCGGTCGCGAAACGCCCGCGCCTGCCGGCGCGACACCTCGACCTGTCGCCCGGACTTGAGCGTGAGGCGCAGCCCGCCGCTGAACCAGGGCTCGACCGCGGTGACGCTCTGGACATTGACCATCTCGGTCCGGCTGGCCCGGAAGAAGAGTGTCGGCGGCAGCCGCCTTTCGAGGAAGGCGAGCGAGCGATGGATCACCGGGGTATCGGGCTCGAGCCAGAGTTTCGCGTACGCGCCGCAGGATTCGGCGCCGTGGATGGACGCAACCGGCACGAACCAGGTGCGGTCGCCGTCGCGCAGCAGGACTTTCTGATCAAGCGTGAGCGGGATGATCTCGGGGGACTCGGCATCCGCCGGCTCGGGCTCGGCCTCGGGCGCTTCAGCGCCCAAACGCTCCACCGCCTTGCGGAGGCGGGCGGTTTCGACAGGCTTGAGCAGGTAGTCGACCGCACCGAACTCGAAGGCACGCAGGGCGTGCTGGTCGTAGGCGGTGACAAAGATGACTCGCGGGATGACCGGGAGCGTCGCCAGCAGCTCGAGCCCGGATTCCTCGGGCATGTGCACATCGAGGAAGAGCAGATCCGGCTTTTCGCGGGCGATGACCGCGCGGGCCTCGGTGGCGTCCGCCGCCTCGCCGACGACCTCGATCTGGGGATAGCGCTCCAGCATGCGACGAAGTTCGCGACGCGGCAGCTCTTCGTCGTCAATCAGGACAGTCTTCATGCGGGGGGAGGCGTCAAAGGGAGGAGAAGTTCGGCCACGACGCGGTCGGGCCCGTCCGCCCGCAGATCCAGCGAGGCGGCGCCGCGGTAGAGATGAAGCAGCCGAGCGCGCAGATTGGCTAGGCCCAATCCGGTGGATTCCGAGGGGGCATCCATCACGCCCGTATTGGTGACGCGCAGGAGAAGCCGGCCTTCGTCCCGGCGGGCGGTGACGGTGACCTCGCCGCCGCCCCGCCGATTGGCGGCGCCGAACTTCACGGCATTCTCAACCAAGGTTTGCAGGCAAAGTGGCGGGACGCGCAGCGTTCCGACATCGGGCGCGATGTCGCGCCCGACGCGCAGACGGTCAGCCAGACGCAGGCCCTCGATGCCGAGGTAGGAATCCACCATCTCAAGCTCCTCGGACAGCGCGACGGTGCGGGCGCTGGCTCCCTGAAGGGCGTAGCGCATCATGCCGGAGAGGCGGGTGATCGCATCGCGCGCCAGTTCCGGGTTGATCTCCACCAGGGCCCGAAGCGTGGCAAAGCTGTTGAACAGAAAGTGGGGATTGATCTGCAGTCGCAGGCTCTGCAGCTGGGCCTCCCGCGCCGCCGCGGCGAAGTCCGCCCGCTCAAGCTCCGCCTGGCGGGCCCGGTCATAGAAGTAGAAGGCCGTGGCGAACACGGACCAGAGCAGCAGGATCATGCTGTGAAACACGGCCAGCGCGGACCAGCGCGAGGGCGGCGGTCGCGGCTCCGGTCCGGAGACGGCAAGCCATTGCTCCAGCGGGAGCACCAGGTTGGCCGCGAGGACGCCGCCCGCGAGGCACGCGAGGACCACGAACAGAGGGAGCCGCAGCCACGCCTGCGCGTCCCAATCGATCCACTTGGCCGCCTGCCAAATGCCCTCCGAAATCAATGCCGTGATCACCACGCCGCCGGCCAGACGGAGGATCTTGGATAACGACGCGCCGTCGTAGGTCGTGAGCATGAGCACATCGACCACGAAGAAGAAGGACCACGCCACCAGTTGAAACAGGAGGTGCTGGCGGGCCAGCGGACTGGAGGAGGTGGGAGCGGTCGGGTTCGACATGGGTCGGGGACGGGACCGAGGTTAGGCGTCCGGGGCGCAAGGCGAAGGCATTTCCTCACGAATGGTCACCTGCCGCGGGTGAACGGCCGACGTCAGGCCCCCGGGGCCGCTGACCCTTAGGATTCGACCGCCGGATGAAGGGAAGGCGACGGCCAGCTCGGCCGGGAGCAACCTGCCCACCGGACAGGATCGACCTTTGATCCCCGGGCCTCCACGCTATCTTCCTCAAACCCACCGCGTTCCGCGCAACCGCCACCTACCCTGGCCCGTACTTCTTTTGACATGCCCCCCGTCCCTCCCCCCAAACGCCGCCGCCGCTGGATCTTGATCCTCGTGCTGGCCGTGATCCTGTCCGCCGGCGCCCTCCGGATCGCGCGGCCGGATTCCGCCGAAGTCATCAGCCCGGTGGTCCAGGACGTGGTCGACTTGGTGGTCGTGAGCGGACGCCTGCGCGCCGTGCGCGAGGCTGCTGTGGGGGTCGAAGTTTCCGGGATGGTTGAGGAGGCGCTCGTGCGCGAAGGCGATGTGGTGACCGCGGGGCAGCCTCTCCTGCGGGTCGGGCTGGTCGATTTTGAAGCGCAACGCCAGCAGGCGCTCGCGCGGCGCGACACCAGTGCGGCCGATGTCCAGTCCGCGGTGCTGGCGGCTGAGCAGGCGACCAAGGATCTGCGCCGCGCACAGGAATTGTCCCGCGCCGGAGTGAACAGCCCGGCCGAGCTGGAAGCGGCCACCAGCCTCGCGGCCCGCCTCGGTGCCGCCGAAACGGCGGCCCGCGCCCGCCTCGCCGAGGACGAGAGCACGGTGCGTCTGCTTGATCGCCAACTGGAAAAGCGCCTCGTCCGTGCGCCCTTCGCCGGCGTGATCACTCGTCGCTCGGTGGAACCCGGCCAGAGCGTCGGACCGGGGACCGCCCTTTACCTGCTCGCCGAGATGACCGAGACCGAAGTGTACGCCGAGACCGACGAGAACAATGTCGGTCGCCTTCGCACCGGCCAGCCCGCCACCATCATTGCCCCGGCGTTTCGAGACCAACCCTTTCAAGCGCGCCTCACGCAGATCGGCCCGCGCGTCGAGTGGGACCGCGGCGTGGTGGGGGTCCGCCTCAAGCCGGACACCCTGCCCGCTTTCGTGCTGCCGAACATGACGGTCGACGTGAACGTCGAGGTCGGTCGCTACCCGAAGGCGACGACGCTGCCGCCCTCGGCCCTGCTGCGCACGCGCGAGGGCACATCGGTGCTGGTCGCGCGGGGCGACCAGTTCGAGCGGGTTCCCGTCACGGTGCTGGGCGAGAACCCCACCGCGATTGCCCTCACGGGGATTGCGCCCAGCGACAAGGTGGCCCGGCAGGCGGCCCGCGTGACCGCGGGCCGGACCTACCGTCTGACCGAAACCCCGTAAGCGCCCCACCCCTTGGCTGCCCCGTTCACGCTTTCCGTCGCGCTCCGTCAGCTCGCGTACAATCGCGGGCAGACGCTGCTGACCATTGGCGTGGTCGCGACGAGCGTTACGCTGATCATCTTCATCTCCTCGCTGATCAACGGTCTCCAGGTCCGCATCGTGAACAACGTGACGGACTCCATCGCGCATGTGCGCATCATGCCCGAGGAGCGTCAGCCTCAGGCCCTCTGGGAGCGCGAAGCCGCCAACGGTGATCCGCTCGCGGTCGGACGCGTCGCCAAGCTCGAGCAGCGGCAGCGCAAGATCGAGGGCTGGCAGCCCTGGCTGGAGCGAATCCAGAGCCTCGTGCGTGACGACCTGCTCACGCTGGTCCCCTCAACCGAGGGCAGCGCGGTGATCTCGCGCGAGACCAAGCGCATCCCGGCCCGCCTGCTGGGCGTGGTGCCGGAGGACTACAATCGCATCGTCGACATCCAGAGCAATCTGGTCAGCGGCCGTTTCTACGGTCTGAACGGCGGCGAGGCGGCGATCGGCCTCAAGTTGTCCCGCGACCTCGGCGTCTCGCTCGGCGACCGGGTTCGCCTGCTCAGCGCGGAGGGGAATGTCAGCAATGTCACGGTGGCGGGCATCTTTGACACGGGCTTCGGCTCCGTGGACGGCGGCGCCGTGTTCGTGCCGGCCCGCGATGCGCAGTCCCTCCTCGGCATCGGCAATGCCATCACGGGCTTCGGCCTCAAGGTGACGGATGTCTTCGAGGCGGAGCGGGTCGCAACCGAGCTCCGGCAGCAGCTGCCGTTCAAAATTGAGAGCTGGATGCAGGACAATGAGCGCACGCTCAGCGGCCTCCGGGCGCAGTCGGGCTCCTCCCAGATGATCGTCGCGTTCACCACCCTTTCCGCCGGCCTGGCGATTGCGGCGCTCATGGTGATGGCCGTGACCAACAAGTACCGCGAGATCGGCATCCTCAAGGCGATGGGCGCCTCCTCGCGTCAGATTCTGCGCATCTTCACCCTCCAGGGCCTGATCCTCTCGCTGATCGGCGCGCTGCTCGGCACGCTGGCCTCGCTCGGGCTGCTGGCTTGGCTAGGCAGCCTCAAGACCATCTCGGCCACCACCGGCAAGGCCTCGGATCTCTTCCCGATCGCACTGACCCTGGGCAATTTCATGATCGGCAACGGCCTCGCGCTGGCGACGGGCTTTTTCGCTTCCCTCTATCCGGCTTGGCGCGCGTCGCGTGTCGATCCGATCAAGGTCATTCGCGGCCAATGAGCACCCCTGCCTCCCCTTCCCCGCTGCTGGTGCTCGAGGCTGTCGGCAAGGTTTACACCGGCGAGATCGAGACGCGTGCACTGGCCGACGTGAGCTTCACGGTGAGCCCGGGCGAGTTCCTCGCCATCGTGGGCTCATCGGGCTCCGGCAAGACCACGTTGCTCAATCTGCTCGGCCTCTTGGACACGCCGAGCGAGGGCAGCCTGATCCTCAACGGGCAGGACGCGAGCCGCCTCGAGCCTGACGAGGCGGCACGGGTGCGGAGCGAGCGGCTCGGGTTTATCTTTCAGTTCCATTACCTGCTGCCGGAATTCAGCGCGTTGGAAAATGCCCTGATGCCCTGCCGCGTCGCGGGCAGCGGGCGGGCGGAGCGTGAGGAACCACGCATGCGGGCCCTGCTCGATCGCGTCGGTCTGGGCGACAAACTCGCCAAGCGCCCGCACCAGCTCTCCGGCGGTGAGCAGCAGCGCGTGGCCATTGTGCGTGCGCTGGCCAATGATCCGCTGCTGGTGCTCGCCGACGAGCCCACCGGCAATCTCGACAGCCGCAATGCCAACGAGGTGTTCGCCCTCCTGCGCGCCCTCACGCGCGAGGCGGGCAAGGCGGTCATCATGGTGACGCACGATCACGAACTAGCCGAACGCGCGGATCGCATCATCACGCTGAAGGATGGACGGATCGAGTCCGACGTGCGTTCGGCGGGCGCGCCCGCAACCTGATTCTCAGCGCTGACCGGCCGGCGGGTGGCTCCGCGTCAGCCCGAGGATGCCGTCGGCGAAGGCCACATAGGCTGACGCCAGCGCGGCCCGGTCACCGAGCTCAAAATCGGACCAGACAAACTCGGGCACGACGGTGCAGGACACCAGCGCCCAACGGCCGCCGGGCACCAGCCGGGTTCCCTGCCAGACGTTCGCGCCGACGATGTCCTGAATCCGCTGGCCGGCCTGCGGCGACAGTCCGAGACAGACCCATTCACCGCGACCATCGGGATGCAGACGGAGGGACTCGAGCGGATCGCCCGCGTGAAAGCACCAGATTTCATCGCTGGCCAATCGGTGCAGCGCGGAGAATCCCTCGGGCGTGAACAGCGCCTGGATGACGGAGTAGGCCCGGCGCGATCCCTGATACGTGGGGGGCAGCGCGGCCGCAGGAAGCAGCAGGCTGGATTCGGCGGTGCGACGGAACCAGCCGCCCTCCTTGTCGAGTGGCTGCAGTCCCAGGAGGGCGACGACCTCGGCTGCGGAGTGCGTGGCGGGTGAGAGCGAGGAGAGCGAAGGAGATTCCATTGAAACCGCCGGGAGAGCGCGCCATGACGGGGCCATGATCTTCACCGACAAGCGAGCTAAAGGCGTTGGCCGCTGCCTTGTGGACACAAATCTGCAGGGCGAACCCCTGCACTATCACATTTCCGAAGTGGCGCCGGGGGTGCGCTCTCACCCACCCCACCAGCACGGCGGTTACGAGGCGGTGCATGTGCTCGAGGGCGAGGCGGTGTTCGAAATCGAGACCGAGCGCCACGTGCTCCGCGCGGGCGAGGGCGTCATCTTCGACCCGAACCGTCTGCACGGCCTGATCGGCGGCGGCACGGGACCGGTGAAATACCTCGTGGTGCTCTCCCGCTGACGCAATCAGGAGCCGGTATGCGGCGTGAGCCCGTTGTCCGCATCGGTCTGTCCCCGACGAGGCCAGCCAAGCCCGCCGGGATCAGCGGACCTGCAGTGTATCGCCGGAGAACTCGAGGCCGAGTGACGGGATCGTGACCGCCTTGCGGCTTCCGTCCTTCTTGACCGCACCGGCGACCCACGCGTCATAGCCCGCCGCCTTCGCGGCCGCGACCGTGTCGGCGGCATCGGCCGGGGCCACATAGGCGGCGAAGCCAACGCCCATGTTGAACGTCGCATAGGCCTCGCGCAGGGTGATGGGACCGGCCTCCATCAGAAATTGGAAAAGCGCGGGCACGGGACGCGGGTCCGTGATCTCGTAGATGAAGGGCTCCTCGAGGCGCATCAGCTTACGCCAGCCGTGGCCCGTGACATGCGCGACATAGCGGAGGTCGAGTCCGCGACGCTGGCACTCGCGGACGAAGGCCACGTAGATGACCGACGGGGCGAGCAGGGCCTGGCCGTAGGTGCGTTGATCCCCATGACCGATCGGCGTCTGGTAGCCCGCGGGCAGCCGGTCGGCGATGAGGCGGCAGAGGGAAAGCCCATTCGTCTGCACGCCAGACGAGGCAAGGAAGACAATCGCGTCACCCGCGCGCACCTCGCCGGTGATGCGGCGGCTCTTGGGCTCGATCTTGCCGACCGCGGAGCCGGCGAGGACGATGGTGGCCGGTTCGATCAGGCCCTTGAGCGTCGGCGTCTCACCGCCGCCCCAGACGGCACCGGCCTGGCGACAGCCCTCGGCAAAGCCCTCGACGAGACCGTTGACGCGCTTTTCGTCCGTGAACCAGCCGGAGTCGCCCACCGCGGCATGCATCGCGACCGAGATGGGCAGCGCACCGCAGGTCACGAGGTCATTGACGATCGTGGCCACGGTATCGATTGAGATCTCGCGGTAAAAGCATTCCCCAGTCTGCGCGTAGACCGCATCGGCGACGAGGTTCTTGGTCCCTAGTCCCTCCTCGACGTGGGCGAGGTAATGGTCCTTGGCCTCGATCAGGTAGGCACTCTCGCCGCGCGTGCTGGCCGGCTCGGCATAGCCATGATCCGCGAGGAGCCCGGCGGTGGTGCGAGCGGCCTTCTGGCAGGCGCGCTTGAAGGCATCGAGCTGGTCGTAACGGACACCGGAGGATTCGTAGGAAAGAGACATGGGCGCTTCAAAGGAAAGCTCGAAGGACGAAACCCGAATGACGAATTAAAATTAAAAAACGAACGGAACGTTTCGTCATTCGGGCTTCGTCCTTCGGATTTTGATCAGTAGCTCCGCCCCTCGGCCTGTTCGTAGTAATTGACGTAGGCTTGGTTCACGACGCGGTAGCCGCCGGGCGTCGGGTATTTGCCGGTGAAGTACCAGTCACCCGAGTGATCCGGGACGGCCGCGTGCAGGTTCTCAATGGTCTGGAAAATGACCTCCATCTCGCCCGTCCACTCGATGTTCTTGGGGCGCACCAGCTCGGTGATACGGGCCGAAATCTCCTCAGGCGTGAAAGGCTCGTAGATCTTTCGCACGTGGTTGGTGGAGTCGCCCTTGCTCACCGCATCGCGGCACAGCAGGTAGACTTCCTCCAGCAGACTGGCCTTGCCACGCTCCTTGAGCAGCGCGACGGCGGCCTCGAAGGCGATGAACTTGCCGAGTTCCGACATGTCGATGCCGTAGCAGTCGGGGTAGCGGATCTGCGGGGCGGTCGAGACGATGACAATCTTCCGCGGATTGAGGCGCGACAGGATGCGCAGGATCGAGCGACGCAGGGTGGTGCCACGCACGATGGAATCGTCGACGCAGACCAGGTTATCGCCCGGAAGCACGGAGCCGTAGGTGATGTCGTAGACATGGCTCGCGAGCTGGTTGCGCATGCTCTCCTGTCCGATGAACGTGCGCAGCTTGATGTCCTTGGACACGACCTTCTCGCCGCGCGGCCAGTTGCGCAGGATGAGGTCATCGAGCATGGCCTCGTCGAGCGTGCCGGCCTTCGATGCGGCCAGGATCGCGGTCTTGACCTCGTCGCGCCGCCGCTCGCGCAGCGAGTGCATCAGGCCATAGTAGGCCACCTCGGCGGTGTTGGGGACGAAGCCGAATACGGTCCGCGCCCAATCGCCCTCGATCGCCTTGATCACCTGGTCGGCAAGACGGCCGCCGAGCGCCTTGCGCTCCTTGTAGATGTCGACGTCGTTCCCGCGGGAGAAGTAGATTCGCTCGAAGGAGCAGGAGGAGCGCGGCAGCGGCGCGGTGAACTGGGTCTCGGTGACGCGACCGCTCTTCTTGAGCACGATCACATGGCCCGGCGGCACTTCCTTGACCTGCTCGGCGGCGAGATCGAACACCGTCATGAGCGGGGCGCGCTCGGAGGCGAAGGCGACGACCTCGTCGTTCTGAAAGTACCAGACCGGGCGAATGCCCGCGGGGTCGCGGCCGACAAAGGCGTCGCCGTTGCCGATCAGGCCGCAGAGGGCGTAGCCGCCATCCCACTTCTGGGCCGAGCGGGTGATGACGCGGCCGAGGTCGAGGCGCTCGCTGATCTCGCGGGAGATCTCGTCGCCCGGAAGCCCCTGGGCGCGGAGCGTGCGGTAGAGTTCCTCGTGTTCCTCATCGAGGAAGAAGCCGATTTTCTCGAGCAGCGCCTGCGTGTCCGTCGCGAAGATCGGATGCTGGCCCATGGCGATCAGGGAGCGGTTGAGCTCCTCCGTGTTCGTCATGTTGAAATTGCCGCAGAGCGCGAGATTGCGCGTGGGCCAGGGCGAGCGGCGGAAGTACGGGTGACAGGACGAGATGTTGTAGCCCCCGCTGGTGCCGTAGCGCAGATGTCCGACCAGCAGTTCGCCGCCGAAATCGAAGTTCCGCTTCACCGTGTCGGCGAACTCCGGGTGGATGGTCCCGTTGTCCAGCTTCTCGTTGTACTGGCCGAGGAGCGTCTTGAAAATCTTGTCGAGCGGGTTGGCCTTCACGCACCGCTCGCGGAACATGAAGGGCTCGCCGGCGGGCACATCCAGCTTCACGCAGGCCACACCCGCGCCGTCCTGGCCGCGGTTGTGCTGCTTTTCCATCAGGAGGAAGAGCTTGGTGAAGCCCCACAGCGGGGTGCCGTACTTCTCCTGGTAGTAGGAGAGCGGCTTGAGGAGCCGGACCAGCGCGATGCCGCATTCGTGGGTGATCCGATCGCTCATGAGCAGGTAAGCCCGGAGACTGGGCGGAGAAAACCTCGCATGGAATCGCCCGGGACTCCGACCGGGCAGCGTGCTGATGGGTTAGGCGTGATCCTCACAGACGATAAAGCCATCCATCTCGGGGACGCGTGGGCAATGGTCAACGGCTTTCTCCGCGCCGGCCCGAATGACCGGCCACTCACGACGTAGCCGGGCGGTTTCGCGGGTGAAATTTTTCATGGTGGCTGACGAGGCGCTTCTCATCGACCGCGGTGTAAATCTGTGTGGTGGAGATGTTCGCATGCCCCAGCATCTCCTGAATCGCCCGCAGGTCCGCCCCGCCGGCGAGCAGATGGGTCGCAAAGGAATGTCGCAAGAGGTGGGGCTTGACCGGCTGGTTGATTCCGGCGCGCCGGGCGTACTTCTGGACGATCACCCAGAGCGTTTTGCGCGAGAGCGGCCCGCCCCGCTCGCTGAGGAAGAGGGCGCTGCCGGTCTTGGGCTTGACGAAGTGCGGGCGGCCCGAGGTGAGGTAGTCGGTCAGGGCCGACGAGGCCTGGCGACCGACCGGGACCACGCGTTCCTTGGAGCCCTTGCCGAAGACGCGGATGAAGCCGTTTTCCAGGTCCACCTGCTGCAGGAGGAGTCCGCCCAACTCCGACACGCGAAGGCCGCTCGAGTAGAACAGCTCCAGCATCGCCCGGTCTCGCAACGCGAAGTGATCGCCGCCGGCGGGCGCGGCGAGGAGCTTGGTGACATCGCTGGCGGAGAGCGTACCCGGGATCCGCCGGGTGAGCTTGGGGCCGCTGAGGAGCTCGGTGAAATCATCGGATCGGTGCCGCGAGCGCACCAGGTACCGAGCCAGGCCCCGCAGCGCGGTGAGTTTCCGGGCCAGGCTGGCCACGGTGT
This sequence comes from uncultured Opitutus sp., assembly GCA_964476965.1. Taxonomy (GTDB): domain Bacteria; phylum Verrucomicrobiota; class Verrucomicrobiia; order Opitutales; family Opitutaceae; genus CAMAXB01. The sequence goes on from CAYZCV010000015.1 coordinate 27,019, forward strand.
AGTCGTCGCCGCTCAGGGAGCGGATCCACGCTCCGATCTGGTCGCCCCCGACGGTGCGCCAGTCCTTGGCGCCCTGACGGGCGACGAAGGCGGCGCATTGGTCGAGGTCGCTTTGGTAGCCCTGCCAGGTGTGCACGGACAATCCGCGCTCCAGCTTCAGGAAGCTGACAAACTCGTCGATATCACCGGCAAAGGCCGGGGCCGCCCTGCTCGGTTCGTCACGCATGGGAGCGATCCGGCGAAGGGGCGGTGAACGCTCAGTAGCGCCGGCGCGGCGGCGGACGCGGCGCGGGGTTCGTATCCTTCATGCGATACGTGATGCGCGCCTTCTCGAGATCGTAAGGGCTCATCTCCATCTTCACCGTATCGCCCGCGGCAATCTTGATGAAATTCTTCCGCAGCTTGCCCGAGATATGGGCGAGCACCGTGTGCCCGTTGGACAACTGGACCCGAAACATGGTGCCCGGCAGCACCGCCACAATCTTACCTTCTACTTCGATCGATTTACCGTCGGATTCTGGCATAGGAAGCGGTCGGCGGGCCATTTAGTTCTTTCGTGTGGTATCCAATTGTGGTGCGTAAAGACCACGCATAAGCCTCATTTTGCGGCCCCTAGCAAGGATTTCCTCGACGCCTCCTCCATGTCCGCGACGCCCCCTCCCCCCCCTGCCTGCCCGTTCGAGAAGCGCTTCCCATCCCAATTGGTGCGGGACGACGTCTTCTACATGAGCCTTGCGTACAACCAGGCGATTGACGCCTGGCGGGGCGATGAGGTGCCCATCGGTTGCGTGATTGAGCGCGGAGGCGAGGTCATCGCGGCGGCCCACAACCAGGTCGAAGGCGCCCAGGATCCGACCGCCCATGCGGAGATCCTCGCGATCACCCAGGCCGCGGCCAAGCTCGGCGACTGGCGGCTGGAGGGCTGCACCCTCTACGTGACCAAGGAGCCCTGTCCCATGTGCGCCGGCGCCACGCTGATGTCGCGGCTCAAGCGGGTCTGCTATGCGGTGCCCGACCCCAAGATGGGCTGCCTCGGCGGCGCGACCGACTTGAACGCGCTGCCTCGCGTGAATCATCATTGTGAACTCACGGTCGGCGGCGTGCTGGAGAACGAGTGCCGCGAACTTCTGCAGGCCTTCTTCAAGCTCAAGCGCGCCGAGCCGGACGCCTGAGCCGGGATCCGTGCCGTTGAGACACCTCCTCCGACGGAGAAGCCCACGGATGGCCGCGGAAACGGATCGGAGGATGGCCACGAAAAACACGAAAAAGGGGTGGACTGAATTCGAAGCCCGTCCGAGCGCCTAGAGGCGCAGCGAAGGATTCAGTCGCCAACAGCTTCTTTACGATTCTCGTGGCCAACCGCCAAATTTGGCTCCGTTGAGGTCACCGGCTCGCCTTCGCGCCGCAGGTATCACCCGCGCAGAGTCGCGCGCAGGGCCTTGGCTTCGGCCAGGACTTCCTTCGCTGCGGCCAGGGCGTCTCCGGCGGGAACCGCTGCGACGTCGGCCGCGGGATGCGCCGACGCATCGTCGGGATCGCCCAGGCCAGCCTCGCGATAGCGTCGCAACCGATCGAGGATCAGGTCGCGGAGCTCCACCGCGTTATCAACCCCATGAAACACGGCCTCGTGCATCGAATCGTGATCCTTGCCCGAACCCTCCGTCTTGCCGCCACCGCCGCCCGCCGAGGTCACGCGCACATCGGCGATCCCAAGCAGGCGCTGCAGGGGGCCTTGGGACATCTCGACCTGCTGGAGGTTCGCGAAGCTCATGGTGATCTCCTGCAGCTTCCAGATGCCCGTGCGGATGCGCAGGCTGCGATCGGTCACGAGGTACCAGCGGTAGTCGTAGTCGAGCCGCACCGCGGCAAACGTCGCCGGGATGAGCACGATGAAGCCGATGATGGCGATCCCCTCGGCCTCCTTGACCAGCAGCATCGTCCATTCGGGGAAGCGCGCCGCCCGCGCGGCTAGCCGGCCGGTATCGGGGCGCAGATCGCGTGACTTGCGCGGAGGGCGGACGGCCTCGGCGGGCTCGGGCGGTTCGGCGGCCGGTTGCACCACCGCTGGGGTCGGCTGGGCCTGCAGCGCCCGCGCGGCGGAGATATCCGCATCCAACCAGCGAAGAAACTGAAGGGAAAATAGGATACCCACCAACGTGGCCGCTTGCGTCGCCGCCCAGGCCAGCACACGCAGGCGGTAGAAATTCCGTCCCGCGCGAAACACGCGGAGCGAGCCCGGCGCGCCGGCGGGAGCCTGCGGCTCCGGCGGCACGCGCAGGACATGGAGAATCCACTGGCGAAGCCGATCAAACATGGTCGGCCCTCGGCGGCTCCTCGGGCAGCGGCGGCGGCGGGGTCAGGGCTGCGCGCAGTCCGCGCAGTTCCACCGCAATCTCCCGCAGGGTCGCCGCCAGCTCCGCATCGGCGCCGGCTTGCGCGGCCGCGGCCGGCGCGGGCGCGGAAGAGGCCGGATGTTTCACGCCGCGCATCCGGCCATATAGAAAATCGCGCACGGCCTCGAACTCCTTCAGGCCTTCGATGGTCATTTCCGCCGAAGCGCTGCCGCTGGCCGTCTGCACCAGGACGCGGCCCAGGCCCAACCACCGCTCGACCACGTTGGAGCGAAGGTGGATGTCCTGGATGCGGGCGTACTGGATGATCACTTCTCGGCGGAAGAGGATGCCCCAGCTCATCGACAATCCCTCATCGCCAAAGCGGTAACGGAGGGTCTGGTAGCGGAACCAGTGGTAGATCAGCAGGACGGGAGCCGCCGGCAGGATCATGAGGCTGAAGAGGACGTAGTAGATCCAGAGATTGCGATGCGGCCTTTCGATCGAAAGAATCGCCGCCTCGTCGGCCGTTGGGTTCATGCGGGGGGAGCCAAGCGGGCAGCCCGCGCGGCCGCAAGTCCCGGATGGAACCCCGCGGTGTCCGACCGGTCGGCAAGGCAAACCGGCGTCCGCGGTTGACGGCTCCGCCACCGACGGGCACCTTCTCCTCCCTCTTTCACGTCAACCCAAACTCATCCCACCATGGCCTACGAACTCCCGAAGCTTGCCTACGCCTACGACGCCCTCGTCCCGCACATCGATGCCAAGACGATGGAGATCCATCACTCCAAGCATCACCAGGCGTACATCACCAACGCGACGAACCTGCTCAAGGATCACGCCGCGCTGCTCGCCCTCGACGTCAACGCCCTCATCAAGGATCTCTCCCAGGTTCCCGAGGCCATCCGCGGCGGCGTGCGCAACAATGCCGGCGGTCACAGCAACCACGCCTTCTTCTGGACCGTGATCGGCCCGGGCAAGGGCGGCGCACCCAAGGGCAAGCTGGCCGCGGCGATTGACGCCGAACTCGGCGGCTTCGCCAAGTTCAAGGAAGACTTCAGCAAGGCCGCCGCGACCCGCTTCGGCTCAGGTTGGGCCTGGCTGGTGGTCGGGGCGGACAAGAAGCTCGCGATCGGCTCGACGGCCAACCAGGACAGCCCGCTGATGGGCAAGGCCGTCGCCGGCATCGAGGGCAAGCCGGTCATCGGCCTCGATGTCTGGGAACACGCCTACTACCTGAACTACCAGAACCGCCGCCCGGACTACGTCACGGCCTTCTGGAACGTGGTCGATTGGGACGCCGCCGAGGCGAACTACGTCGCCGCCATCGCCTGAGCGATCGGTTCGATCCGTTTCAACAAAAAGCCGCACCGGAATCCGGTGCGGCTTTTTTGCGGACTGTAACGAACGACTCGTTCTCGTTCTCTCAATCGTTCCGCGTTCTCTCGATTTCCGATTCAAACCGGAGAACGAAGAGCGAAAACGATTCAGGCGATCAGGGCGCCAGCACGCTGGCCTGGGAGGTCTGGCCCATGCCCTCGGGGCTGATGCGGGTGCTCTTGCCGGTCTCGGTGTCGAGGAGGTAGAGCGCGCGGGTGTTGGCGGCGCGGGCGGTGTAGACGAGGTGGCGGCCATCGGCCAGCCAGGAGGGCTCAACCGCGTCCATGGCGGCCTTGGACACGACCTTGGTCGGCGTCTTGCCCGAGAGGTCATGCGTGGCGATCTGGAAACCGCGGCCCGAACGAATCGTGAAGGCGATCATGTTCGGATTGCCCCGGCTCCAGTCCGGCTCGGCGCAGTAGCCGCTGATATTCGTCGCCAGACGACGGGGCGAACCGCCGCCCGCGGGCATGACGTAGAGCTGGGGACCGCCGGCTGAATCCGAGGTGAAGACGAGCTGCGAGCCATCCGGGGAGAAGCTCGGCGAGGACTCAACGGCCGCGGTGCGCGTACGGCGGGAGATGTTCCGACCCTGCGCGTTGGCCACGTAGACCTCGGGATTGCCCTCGCCGCTGAGGATCAGGGCGACCTGCTGGCCGTTGGGGCTGAAGCGGGCGCCGCTGTTGGTGCCCTTGAGGCTGACGAACGTCGTGCGCTGCAGCGTCGCGAGGTCGATGAGGAAGATGTCGGGGAAGCCGGACTTGTAGAACGAGGTGTAGACGATGCGATTGCCATCGGGCGACCAGCGCGGGGTCATGGCTTGCGCGTTGTCGCGGGTGATCTGCTTCACTTCGCCGAAGAAGAGGTCGCCTGTGTAGATCTCCTGCTTGCCCGTGCGTTCGCTGATGAAGGCGAGCTTGGAGGCGAAGAAACCGTTGAGTCCACTGGTCGCCTTGACGGCGACATCCGCGGCCTTGAGCAGCGCGTTGCGCTGGCTGGTGCCGGTGACCACCTGGCTCGTGACGGGCGTCGCGCCGCGCAGGACCTCCACGCGAACCTGATTGGCGGCGACGGCGGTGAAGCGAAGGTCGAAGGCCTGACCCGAGGCGACCCGGCGATAGCGGCCGTGGGCGTTGAAGGCGATGTTGGCCAGCTGGTCGATCTCAGCCGGGCTGCCGGTGACCTTGATCGAGATCGTCTTCACATCGGTGGCGATGTCGATCGGACCCAGTTCGCGAACCTGAGCGGAAACAGACGAGACCGCCGTAAGAAGGCCGGCCAGGGCCGCACCGAGAATAAAAATCAGACGTTTGTGCATCGGAGGAAAGAGGGTTATGCTTCCGGCATTTCTATTTACAGGCTCTCCCTGCTTAACAACGTAAAAACCTTTCCGTTCCAAAAAACCCGACACCCGTGACGCCCGACGCCATCAAGGAAGCCCTCAAGCAAGTAAAGTATCCCGGCTTCAGCCGCGACATCGTGTCCTTCGGGCTCGTGAAAACCGCGGCCTTCGCCGACGGCACGGCCAAGGTCGCCCTCTCGCTGACGACGGCGGACCCGAAGATCCCGCTGCACCTCAAGACCGAGGTGGAAAAGTGCCTGCGTGCCCTGCCCGGCGTGACGGCCACGATCGTCGACATCGCCGTGGCACCGGCCAAGGCGCCCGCGGCGGGGGGAGGCAATCTGGGGGGCAACAGCGCCGCGCCCAAGACGATCAAGCACGCGGTGGCCATCGCCTCCGGCAAGGGCGGTGTCGGCAAGAGCACGTTTGCGGTCAATCTCGCCTGCGCCCTCGCGCGCCTCCTGACCGCACAGGGTCGCCCGGGCCGCGTCGGGCTGATGGACTGCGACATCTACGGCCCCAGCGTACCCCTCATGATCGGCCTCCACGGCGAGCGTCCGAACGTGCAGGGCGACAACCTGATGCCCCTGGAAAAGCATGGCGTGAAGGTCATGAGCATGGGCTTCCTGGTCGACGAGAACACCCCGGTCGTCTGGCGCGGGCCGATGATCATGAAGACCATCCAGCAATTCGTGCAGAACGTCCAATGGGGCGAACTCGACGTGCTGCTGGTCGATCTGCCGCCGGGAACCGGTGATGCGCAGCTCTCGCTCGTGCAGACGCTTCCGCTCGATGGCGCGGTGATCGTGACCACGCCCCAGCCGGCGGCGACCAATGTCGCCCGCAAGGGCGGCCTGATGTTCCAGAAGGTCAATGTTCCGCTGCTGGGCGTCGCGGAAAACATGAGCTACTTCGTCGATCCGGCCGGCCAGCGCCACACCCTCTTTGGCGAGGGCGGCGGCGCGGCGACTGCCGAATCCCTGGGGACCGTGCTCCTGGGCCAGGTCCCCCTGATTTCCGCGATCCGCGCCGGCGGCGATTCCGGGAAACCGGTCACGGTAACCGATCCCGAGGGGTTGGCCGGGACGGTTTTTCGTGACATTTCCGAGGCCCTGCTGGCCCGTCTGGCGAAGCCGGCGCCCGGCCGCCCGGCCGCCTGACGCCGCCGGCTTGCGTCAGCTGGCAAAGTGCATCGTACGCGGCGTTCCGGGCATTGACAGACCTCCCCTCGAACCTACGGTACGACCACCGACCACCATGGCGCTCACGAAAGAAGACGTCGTCTCCGCCCTGCGCACCTGCGTAGACCCTGAGATTCCCGTCAACATCGTCGATTTGGGCCTGGTCTACGGGGTCGACTTGAACGGCCAGGACGGGGCGGAGAACGAGGTGTCCGTGCGGATGACCCTCACCTCCCCCGGCTGCCCGATGTCGCACGCGATTTCCCGGGATGTTCAGCAGCGACTGCTCGACCTGCCCGGGGTGAGCAAGGCCCGCGTGGACTTCGTCTGGGAGCCTGTCTGGCGACCGGACATGATCACGGCCGAGGGCCGCAAGCATCTGAATCTTGCCTGACGCCCCTGTTCCCCTTTATCCCCTCCCTGTGGTCGCCATGTCCTCCTCGAACCCGCCGTCTGAATCCCCCAGTTCGCGCGACTTCGTGAAGCAGTCGTCGCTGTATCAGGAATTCCTCGCCGAGCGGGAGGAGATCCTGCGCCACAAGTGGCTCGAGTCGGAGCGCCTGGGTTACGACATCGGTTTTGAACGGGCCCTGCTCGACTGGATTCGCAAGCATCGCGAGGGCTGGCGGGCCGCCCGTCGGTCCCAGGTCCAGCATGTGCAACAGCACCAGCAGATGCAGCAGGCCCAGGCCAAGGCGGCCGCGGCGGCCTCCGGTCAGTCGTCCTGAGTCAGCCCGGGATCGTCCTGATCCAAAAACAAAAAGGCCGGACCGCAGGGCGATCCGGCCGAAAGTCAGCTAAGTGACTCGTGACGAGTTACTTGATCTCCTTGTGGAGGGTGTGACGCTTGAGGTGCGGATTGTACTTCTTCTTCTCAATGCGCTCCGTGACGGTCTTCTTGTTGCGCTTGGTGAGGTAGCGGGAGGCGGGCTTGCCCTCTTTCTTGGCCTCGGTGCATTCCAGGGTGACGACTTCTTGCATGGTGATTTAAAGGATTGAAGGGTCAGAGGAAAGCCGGCCGCCGCCCCGGCGCAACCCCAAAGTAGGCCTCCTGCGCCACTGAGCGGCCACAGACGGGGAAGTCCCCGATCAGCATCGAGATGCCCCGCCAACGGGATGGATGCCCCGGGGGCGGCTCACGGCCCCATGATTTCCCGCAGGCGGGTCCGCCCCGCTTCCGTGGAAGGTCCAAAGATGTCATCGGGAAACTGGCGGCCGAACGTGATCTCGCGATAGATCGTATCGGCCATCTGCAGGTTGGCCGAGAGGCCCGCAAGGTACATCAGGCGGAGATTGGACTCGCGGTTGATCTCCGCACCCGCGAGCCAGAGGTCCAGATCGGAACGCTGCGCCGCAAAGGTGCCGAACAAGTCGAACACGCTCGAATAGCCGACCGCATGCATCGAAGCGCGCACGCCGGCGTGGTCCGGCCGCTCCAGGCGGGCTTGGAGCGCATCAATGTCGAGGCGCATGGGCTCACGCCGGGCCAGCATGATGGTGTCATAGCCCGAGCCATCCATCTGGTTGCCCCAAATGCTTCCCTCCGGGAAGACCTCGAGAAAGGTGGCGACCTCGCTCTTCACGACCTCGGAACTGCTTTCGTACAGCGGGACCCACTGCCCGATCACCCCGCCCGGATTGAGGCGGGCTTGGCAGAGTTCGAGGTACTCCTTGGTGTAAAGCGAGGCCGCGCCCTTGACCCAGGGGTGGATCGGGTCGGACGTGATGACGTCGAAGGTCTCCTTCGTCGTCATGATGTAGTGACGCGCATCGTCGTAGACGATCTCGACGCGGGGATCCGTCAGCAGGTTGTGGTTTTCCTTGCTGAAGTAGGTGGCCACGACGCCCGGAATGAGGGGCTCGATCTCGCAGATCACGATGCGCTCCACTGAGGGATGCACAATGAAGGAGCCGGCGGTGACCCCGGCGCCGCAGCCGACGATCAGGACCGACTTGGGGGCTGGATGCACCAGGGCCGGCATGTGGCCAAGCATGCGTTGCAGGCGCATGTCATAGGGATCGGTGGAGGCCTCCACCTTGCCGCTGACGTGAAAGTTCCGATACACGCCCGTGTCCATGGCGGGCCGCTCGGTCACCGCGACCGAGGAATTCATTCCCTCGCCCATGTAGAGCATGACCGGCTTGAAATCCATGCGTGAGGCGTAGCGGCCATAGGTGACGAGGCCCTCCGCCACGGGTGGGATGAGCCAGGCAAACCCCACCCCGAAGAACGCGAGCATCGCGGCCAGAGGGACGCCCTGCCGCACGGTCAGATTCTGGAGCAAAAGAATCAGGGCCGCGGCCACCGCGGCCAGCACCAGGAAGCGCTGCGTGTGCTGGGTGCCAAACGCCGGCACCAGGACCAGGCCGATGACTGTGGCGCCAAGGATCGCACCCACCGTGTTGGCCGCATAGAGCCGGCCGACGAGGCGGCCCGGCTCCGTGCCCCGCCGGGCGAGGAAGGCCAGGGCCAGCGGAAACGTGGCTCCCCAAGCGACCGCCGGCGGCAGCACGGCCAGCGCGCTGCGGACCAGATCCATTTGAAAAAGCATCCACGGATCGGAGGTCAGGTTGGCCTGCACCGGCCAGGCCGGCAGCCAGCGATTGATCATGGTGCCCGTCCACACCATCCCCACCGCCGCCGCGATCTGGCAGCCCGCGAGCACCAACGCGGGTCGCGCCACCGAGCGCGCGAGAAAGGAGCCGACGGTGCTGCCCAGGCCGAGCCCGGTCAGGAACATCGCGAGGATGATCGAGAACGTATAAACCGTCCCGCCCAGCAGCAGGGACAGCAGCCGGGTCCAGATCACCTCCGACCCGAGCGCACACAGTCCGGAAATCGCGACCACGAGGTACAGGCTGCCGGCGTGCTTGACCGGCGTGCGGTCAGGCGCGTCGTCGGCCGTTCCGCCTACCGTACCGCGCGCGACCAGCAGGGCGATAACGGCGACAGCGAGATTGAGCGCCATGCCCGTGAAGGTGGCCGTCGCCAGGTCGTGCACGCGGAGCAGGTAGAAGCCCGCCAGCAGACAGCCGGTGACGGCGCCCGCGATGTTTCCCCCATAGAAAAAGCCCAGCCAGGAAACCCCGCGCGGCGTTGACTCCACCCAACGAGCCACGGCCGGAAGGGTCGCGCCCATGAGCAAGGTCGGCGGCAGGAGGAAAATCACACAAATCAGCGCGCGCAGCGCGATCGACGGCAGCCCGTGGCCGGCGGCGGCGAGGTAGGCGCGCTCGGCCACCGGCATGCCATACATCACCACCAGCGCGAAGAGCGCCAGCAGGACCTCGATCACGGCATACACCTTGAGCGGATGAAAGCGGGTCGGCACCAGCCGGGGAAACCAGAGGCTGCCCAGGCACATGCCAGCCATGAAGGTTCCCAGCAGGACCGCCAGCGAGACGGCGGACGCGCCCACCACCTGCTGCAGGAGCTGGAACCACACGATCTCGTAGATCAGGGCGGCGGACCCGCTGCCAATGAACAGCAGGAGAAGCCAGGGCAGACGGGCGGTGCGGGCGTCAGAGGGCGAAGAAGGGGGCATCGGGGCGCTGGGCGTTAAGACGACGGCGGCGCCCGTACGTTACGCAATCACGGAATCAGACCGGGGAAACCACGGACCACGGATCGGAGGCGCCTCACCGCAGGGCACCCGTGAGATGCCCGATGCCCGACGTCCATTCCGGCCAAATCCTGATTTGCTGCGTTCCTGGTCCCTTGGGGGGCAAGGACTCCGTCCGTCTCACCCGCTCGCGCTCATGCGCTTCTCCGTCATCGGCAGCATGACGCCGCGGCGGAAGAGCGTGACTTGGCCGGTGCTGGATGAAACCACGATCGAGATGCACTGGGTGGCCACACTGACCGCCGCGGCAGCCGCGTGCCGGCTGCCGAGGCCTCCCGGCAGCAGAAAATCGGAGTCGGGCGCCTGCACCAGGCTGCCGGCGGAGACCACGACACCGTCGCCCCGGATCACGAACGCACCGTCAATGGAGGAGAACTCCTTGACCGTCTCGTCCATGAACGGATTGAGGATGTTGCGGTCCTCCTCCTTGTATCCATAAAATGGATTTAGCACCAGCGGCTTGACCAGCTTCTCCACGTGCGCGGTGTCGCCCACCACAAAGAGACAGCCGACCGGACGCCCCTCACGGCCCTCGACCGCCAGCTCGGTCGCGACCGCCAGCACGCGCTCCAGCACCTCGGGCTTCACATCCTCGGGCAGCAGGTCGGAGTGGCCGGTCAGCAGCGTCTGGAACTCGCGCTCGACATCGACCACACCGACGGTGTCGAACTGGTTGCTCCCGCTGATGCCGCCCACGCAGCAGATGCGGTCGGTGAAGGTAATGATCCCGCGGGTCAGGGCGACGAGGATCGCGCTGCGCAGCTGGGCCATGCGCTGATGGGAGAAGGACCGGACCTGGATCACCTCGGAAAAACCACGCTGATCGTCGCCGGGTTCGACCAGGTTGCGGGTGACGAGAATCGTCTTCGTCTTCGGGAACCACGGACCCGGGTCGAGGCCGCCGATGAAGGTGTCACCAAACACGAAGATCGCCTGGCAGTCGGCCCCGCGGGCGACGCGGTCGGCTTCGCGAATCATCAGGCGGTTGATGCGGTTCTGCTGCGCCTGGACCGGACGCGAGAGAATGCCGCCGAAGCCGGCGATCAGCCGTTCGTAGAGGTCGTCGGTGCTGGGAGCCTCGAGGAGGCTCTTGACGAGATCGGGCTCCTTCACGAGCCGGGCGATGGCCGCGAGGACCTGCAGGTAGTCGCGCGCCTTCTCGTCGGCGATCAGCATCAGGACGAGGTGGGCGCGCTCGTCGTCCTTGGTCCCGTCGTGACGGATCCCGGCGCGGCTGCGGCCGATCGCGAGGACATACCGGCGGTCCATGCGCACGCGCACGTGCGGGAGGGCCACGCCGAAGCCGAGGTAGGTCGTCATCGTGCTCTCGCGGGCAAGCAGGCCGCGGAGGAGCGCGTCGCGCTTCAGGTCGGGGAACTTCGCGATCGAAACATTCAGCAGCTCGTCCAGCGCGCCGCGCATGTCCGAACTCCGGAGGTCAATGATGCGCCCGCGGGCGATGATTTTATCGAGACGCATCGGTTAAAATTTCCGGGCTCGATCTTCCGACGTCCTTCCGGTCCGCACCGGAAATTCCAGATCAGCCGTGGGTGCTTGGCGTTGCTTCAGGGCGTGGACCGGACACGTTGCGGGCGCGGACCACCCTTACTTTTCCCACTCGAGCGCACCCTTCTTCACCTCGTAGACGAGCCCGAGCACGAGCACGAAGAGGAAGAAGAAGATCGGCGAGAGGATCGCGATGTTGTTGGCGAGGAAATCGCGGTAGATGAAGGCCCACGGAATCAGGAACACCACTTCGATGTCGAAGAGGATGAAGAGCATCGCCGTGACATAGAATTTGACCGAGAAGCGGGTGTGGATGACGCCCTCGGACTTCACGCCGCATTCATAGGCGGAGTCCTTGATCGCATTCTTCGTCCGGACCCGCTGGGCGAGCACGCGGTTGACGGTCAGGATCGCCAGACCCACGCCGGTGGCGAGGATCACCTGGATCAGGATCGGGAGGTAAGCAGCGGACGTCATGCAGCTCCGAAAAGGACGCAGCGGTGCCCGGGAGACAAGGGCATTTTTACAAGGAGCCGAAGAGAATCCGAAGCTTCAACCCCGCATGGACGCGGATAAACACGGATCGAGATCGAACCAGGGCCCCGGACGCGAAGGTTCACGCCGTTCAAATCCGGGCGGATCCGCGTAGTCCCTGGCCAAAACCTGCTGCCCTTCCGGGCCTTACGGCGCGGCCTTCACGAAGCGCGTGTCGAGCGTGCTCTTCGTGCCCACTCCGAGGATCTCCGCGAACTCCAGCGTCCGGATTTCATCCGAAACCGGCTGGAAGCCCGTCCGCTTTCGCCACTCATTGATCCGACCGAGCATGAGCGTGTCCAACGCCACAGGGTCAGAGCTCAACCACATGCGGGGCTCCGACCGGGTGTAGAGGGAGTTGAAGTAAGGCCCCCCGATGAATTGGTAGCGCTCAAGGCTGGCGATCGTGAAGAGCCAGGTCTGGCGGAGTTCCGGGATGGCGCTCATCTCGGCCACCGCGGCGGGGGCGTTGGCCGGGGAACGGAAGAAGCGGGCCGTGTTGGACGCGTTCCAGAGGGTCGCATTCACCAAGGCACCGTTCACCCCGAGGACAGGATGATCGGTATAGACCGGGAGATTGATCCAGAAATCGGCCTCGAGAAAGAGCGGGGTCGCGAGGAAGCTCTTGCGGTCCTGCTCCACGCTGGTGTCTCCATCAATGCCCTCGACCTGTTTCTCGGCAAACACCGGGTCGAAGCGGGATGGAAGCGGGCTGTCGTAGAACCAGACGGGGTCGTAGTAGCGTCCGGATTCCAGAACGTACACCGGATGGCCTTCAAAGGGGGTGCGTCCGGAAACGAGGGAGGGCAGAAAGCCGGTGAGGCGCAGGCGCAGCTGGTTGAGTCCCACCAGGAAGATGTTTTCCCGGGTAAAGCCGCGCCGCTCGAGTGCGGCGATCACAGCTTTCACCAGCGGCACGGGCGTCGCGAGGCCGGGACCCGAGTCGGTGTAGATCTTGAGGCCCACGCGGCGCTTTTCTCCGGGCACGATCGCCTTCCCCAGCGAATCCTCGTACTTTTTGATCAGGATTTCGACCTCGCGCGCATAGTCGGCCAGCTCGTAAGTCGGCAAGGTCGACTCCCAAATCGGGACCGGCGCAGCCGGCGGCGGCAATTGGGCGCGCAGGACGGGAGAGACCACCGCCGCGACGAGCGCCAGGACGGCCACGGAGCGCGGGGAAAAGAAGCGGGAGAAAGCGAGGCGCATGGAAGATGAGAACCCATTCGCGAAGGAATGTTTCCTCCCGATTGAGCCGGCCTTGACAGAGCACAGGGCGGCCCAAATGTCCAATCTCCGTCCTGTCAGGGCGCTCCCGCCATGCCCATGATCAAACCCACCTGTATCCGCGACCTCCGGAGTCGCGTGAACATCGTGGACGTGGTGTCGCGGGTCGCGACCCTCAAGAAAGCCGGGTCGCGCTTCAAGGGCCTCTGCCCCTTCCACAACGAGAAATCGCCCTCGTTCCACGTCAATCCCGACATGGGCGTCTACAAGTGCTTCGGCTGCGGAAAATCGGGCGACATCATCACCTTTGTCCGCGAGACCGAGGGCCTGAATTTCAACGAGGCGATCGAGGCGCTCGGGCAGCGCTTCGCTGTCCCCATCGAGTACGAGGATGGAGCCGGCCCCACCCGCGAGGAACGCTCGCTGCGGCAGGAGCTCTTCGACCTGCACGAGGTCGCGGCCGAGCACTATCATCAGCTCTTCAAGGCGAACGGGCCGGCGGGTGACTGGATGCGCGCATACTGGCGCGACAAGCGCCGCTTCGCGCTGGAGCTGGCGGATGAGTTCAAGATCGGGGTCGCGGAGCCCGCCGACAACTCGCTGGGCGCCGTGCTGCTCAAGCGAAAGTTCTCCGAGGAGGCGCTGCGCCAGTGCGGCCTGTTCTTCCTGCGCGAGGGCTCGATTCTCTCGCTGGGCTCGCTCAAGCCGCGCTTCCGCGGGCGGCTGATGATCCCGATCCGCGACCACCAGGGGCGCGTCGTCGCGTTCACCGCCCGCCAGACGGACCTGACCCCCGCGGACGATCCCGCGCGCGAGGCCAAGTATGTGAACTCGCCGGAGACCCCGATCTTCACGAAGGGCAATCTCCTCTTCAATCTCGACCGCGCGCGCACTCAGGTCGGCGAGGGCAAGCCCTTCGTCATGGTTGAGGGCCAGCTCGACGCCCTGCGCGCCTGGAGCGTCGGACTCAAGACCGCGATTGCACCGCAGGGCACGTCGATCACGGACGGACAGCTGGTGCTGCTCCGCCGCTACCACACCCAGGTGGAGTGCTTCTTTGACAGCGATTCCGCGGGCCAGAAGGCTGCGCTGCGCTTCCTGCCCATGGCCCTGAAGGCGGGATTGGAAATCCGGTTTCTCACCCTGAGCGGCGCAGAGAAGCTTGATCCGGACCTGCTCTTTCTGGAGCGCGGCCTCGCGGGCTATGAGGAAGTCCGGCGCAGCGCCCGCTCGGCCATGGCCCACGCGAGCCAGGCGATCCTGCCCGACGCGGCCCAAGCGACACCCGAGCAGCAGGCCCGCGCAGCGCGCGCCCTGTTTGAGATTGTGGCCGCCGCGGAATCCGAGGTGGCCCGCAACGGCTTCATTCTCGAAGCGGCGCAAGCGCTGCGCCTGCCGCCCGCCGCCCTGCTACGCGACTTCGAAGTCTTCCTTCGTCAGGGCGGCCCGCGGGTGAACGCTGCGCCCTCGCCGCCCGCGGCCGAGCCCAAACCCGCCACGACCGGCATCCCGCCTGAACACGACCTGCTGCTGATCTGCCTCCATTTCGAGACCATCGGACGGGCCCTCAGCCATGTGGTCCCGCATGATTGGATCGACACCTCCCACCCGGCCGGGGCTCTCCTGAACCGCTTCCTCGCCGAGTTCGAGCAAGGCGCGTGGCCCGGCACGCAACACCTCGACCCCCTGCTCGAGACCGAGGCGGAGAAGTCCCTCGTTGCCTCCCTCCTCTTCGCTCCACCAACGCTCGACGATCCTAAGAAGGTGGCTATTGAGGGTTTACAACAGATTCGTACGCGAGCGCTTGAGCCCCGGCTGAGGGAAATAGAACTTGCACTCGCTAACCACCAGACGGACAGTACGGTTGACCCTTTTTCACTCTTAAAAGAACGCTCTGATCTTCAACGCCAGCTCCGTCAGCCTCTCGTGCTGCCGGATGCGGCGTGATCTTTTTCTCCGAACGAACCATGCCGCGCAAAGCCAAGTCCGCTGCTCCCGCAGATGCCCAGTCCGAAGCCGTTGAGGCCGTCATCGCGCAGAATCCGCCTGCCGCGGGCGCTCCTGCCGAAGGCGCAACGGGAAGCGTCAACGAGCGCATCCGCCAGCTCATCCGCCAGTCGAAGGAACAGGGTTACCTGACGTGGGACGACATCAACGAGGCGCTGCCCGAGTCGGTCGAAAACCAGGAGGAGTTCGATAACATCATCTCGATCCTGCAGAATCTCGAGGTCGAGATCCTCGAGCCGGATCAGGTCGACGACTACAAGCAGCGCCAGGAGGAGGCCGAGGAGGAGGAGACGCGCTCGTCGCAGCACGACATCCTCGACGACCCGGTCCGCATGTACCTCAAGCAGATGGGCCAGGTCCCGCTGCTGACCCGCGAGCAGGAAGTCGAGATCTCCAAGCGGATCGAAGACGCCGAGATCGAGGTCGCCAAACAACTCCACCTCTTCGGCTTCACCGCCGAGTGCTATCTCGACCTCGCCGACAAGCTGATCAAGGGCAAGGAGCGCTTCGACCGCGTGATCCTCGACAAGAAG
Source organism: uncultured Opitutus sp. (assembly GCA_964476965.1). Taxonomy (GTDB): domain Bacteria; phylum Verrucomicrobiota; class Verrucomicrobiia; order Opitutales; family Opitutaceae; genus CAMAXB01. The sequence goes on from CAYZCV010000015.1 coordinate 42,679, forward strand.
ATCGAGAGCCGCGAGCGCTACATGAAGATCCTGCCGAAGCAGTGCGAACAGCTCAAGCAACTCCACGACGAGAACGACGACCTGTTCCGCCAGCTCTCCGCCAAGAACCCGCGCGGCAAGAAGAAGCTCGAGGAAACCTTCGCCAAGAACCTCCAGACCCTGCACCGCCTCTACACCCGCTTCTACTACAAGCAGAAGGTGGTCGAGGACTTCTGCGAGCAGGTCGAGGACTACCAGCAGAAGTTCTGGAAGTACGGCCGCAAGGTCCAGGCCGACCCCGAGGACAAGGAGTTCGTCACGAAGCTCCGCGAGGTCCAGCAGCGCTGCTGGCACGAGTCGGAATCCTTCGAGG
>CAYZCV010000016.1:0-42151 GCA_964476965.1 uncultured Opitutus sp.
GGCCGCTCATTGTTACATTTAAAGGCCGCGAGCCACCCGTGAGCCGACCGCGGTCCGCGGGTGATCTACAGGAAAACAGGGGGCTGCCGCAGTAGCCCAGTCTAGGAGGTTAGGTTAGATCGAGGAATGGCGCGAAAACTGCGGCACGAGACTCCCGGCGGGCTGTATCATGTAATCAACCGAGGTAACTACCGTCGCAATGTTTTCGCCGCGGAGGGAGCGGCTCATTCATTTGTCGGAACGCTCGAGGAGGCCGTCGCTCGCCACGGGTGGCAGTTGCAGGCCTACGTTCTGATGAGGAATCATTTCCACTTAGTGCTCGAGACTCCAGAGCCCAATCTCACCCAGGGCATGCATTGGCTGCTCTGTACGGTGGCGAATCGGTTCAATCGTTTCCGCAATGAAAGGGGGCATCTCTTTCAAGGACGGTTCCAGGCGCTCGCCATCGAGGATTATCGCGTCATGGCCCGGGTGGTTGATTACGTTCACCTTAACCCCGTCCGAGCCGGCTTGGTTCCGCCCGAGGAAGTCGCGCAGTTTCCGTGGAGCAGCCTGAACCGCTTTGTGAGCCGAACGAGCTTTGCGGGCCTGCAGGCAGCGGGCTCTTTGGCCGGGCGCGGCTGGCAGGACAACCAAGCCGGCTGGGACGGCTACGTTGAGTATCTCGTCGATCTTGCCGCGAATCTTGAGGTACAGAAGTTGATGGGATTTGACGGCTTCTCGACTGGCTGGGCGATTGGCTCGAATGACTGGCGTCGGTCGCTTGCGAAGGACCTAGCCAGCGAAACGTTGGTCACCGGTCTGGCGGCGGCGGAAGCCGCGGCTCTCCGTGAAGCGCGGTGGCGCAGCACGTTGGAGCAGTTGCTGGCTGCGCGCCGCCGGACGCAAGTCGAGGCCGTGGAGGCGCGCAAGGGTGCGGACTGGAAACTGCGTCTCGCCCTCGACCTTCGCGGCGAGTGCGGCGCCTCCATCAGCTGGCTCGCGCGGGAGTTGCGACTCGGCAGCGAAAGCGCCGTTCGCGCACGCCTGTGCGAACTGCGGAAGGCTCTAATGTAACAATGAGCGGCCTGACCCCCTTGCAGCGGAAGCCCAGCGTTTGAGGGCCTGGCCGGTGAGGGAGCGGTCGCAGGCGTCGATCCCCTTGCGCGGGCCGGCGTAGACGAGGTCGCCACCGGCAGAGCCGCCGCCGGGGCCGAGGTCGATGATCCAGTCCGCCAGGTGAATCACGTCGAGGTTGTGCTCGATCACGATCACCGTGTTGCCCTGGTCCCGCAGCTTGAAGAGCAGGTCCATCAGATTCTGGATATCGACCCAGTGCAGGCCCGTCGTCGGCTCGTCCAGAATGTAGAGCACCCCGCCCTGCCCGCGCTTGCTCAGTTCCAGCGAGAGCTTCAGGCGCTGCGCCTCGCCGCCCGACAGGGTCGTCGCGGACTGGCCGAGCTTCAGGTAGCCGAGTCCGACCGCGTTGAGCGTCTCCAACTTGTCCATCACGCGCGGGATGTTCCGGAAAAGCTGCGTCGCCTCCCGCACCGTCAGGTCGAGCACGTCGGCGATCGACTTGCCGTGAAAGAGGATCTCCAGCGTCTCGCGATTGAAGCGTTGCCCGCCGCAGCTCGGACACGGCGCATAGGCGTCGGCCATGAACTGCATGTCCAACTTGATGACCCCATCGCCCTGGCAGCGCTCGCAACGGCCGCCGCGGACATTGAAGGAGAAGCGATTCGCCTTGTACCCGCGGACCTTGGCCAACGGGACCTGCGCGTAGAGATCGCGCAGCAGGTCGAGCAGCTTGGTGTAGGTCGCCGGGTTCGAGCGCGGGCTGCGGCCGATCGGCTCCTGATCGACTTGGACCAGCTTCTCAAAAAAATCGAGGTGCTCGATGTGACGGTGCTTGCCGGGAATCGACTTGGCCCCGTTGAGCTTGCGGGCCGCGGCCGCGGCCAGGATGTCATTGACGAGCGTGCTCTTGCCGGAGCCGCTCACGCCCGTGACGCAGGTCAGCAGACCCACGGGAAAGCGGACATCGATGCCGCGCAGGTTGTGCTCCCGCGCCTCGCGCACGGTCAGGTAGGCGCCATCCGGCTCCTTGGCCTTTGCCTCGCGCATGACGGCCATCTTGCGCGCCAGATACGGGCCGGTGCGGCTGGCCCCGCGGGGCGCGGCGATCAGGGCCTCGGGCGTGCCCTGGAAGAGGATCTTCCCGCCCTCGGTGCCGGCCTCGGGGCCGAGCTCGATGATCTCGTCGGCCATCCGCATCGTGTCCTCATCATGCTCCACCACCAGCACCGTGTTGCCCCGATCGCGCAGCTCGCGCAGGGTTTCGAGGAGCTTCTGGTTGTCGTGCGGGTGCAGGCCGATGCTCGGTTCGTCGAGGACGTAGATCACGCCCATCAGGCCCATGCCCAACTGCGTGGCCAGCCGTACGCGCTGGGCCTCGCCCCCGGAGAGCGTGGCGTAATCGCGGTCGAGCGTGAGGTAGCCCAGCCCGGTCTCGCGCAGAAAGCGCAGGCGCTGCTCGATCCCGGTGACGATTTCCTTGAGCGCCGGATCCCCGCCGAAGGCTTCCGCCAGCGCGGCGGCGACCCCGTGGGCCGAGTCCACGTCGAGTTTGAAGAAGCGATCAATGCCCAGCGATGTCAGCGTGGTCTCGTCGACGACCAGACCCGCCCCGGGCAGCGCGACGCGGACCGCGGCACTGCGGGCATTGAGCCGCGTGCCGGCGCACTCGGGGCAGGTCCCGCTGATCATGAACGTGGTGAGCCGGGCGCGGAAGCCCTCGCTTGAGGTGGCGCGCCAGCTCTCGTCGAGCAGGCTGAGAACCCCCGGAAAGGTCCCGGACTTGGCCTCGCGCATGCGCCGCGCCTTGAACGCAAACAGGCGCTCGCCCGCGCCGTGCATCAAGGTTTCCCGCACCGTCTCGGGCAGATCCTTCCACGGCGTCTCCGCGTCGAAGGGCAGCTGCTCGGCCAGCTGCTTCAGGATCGCGTTGTGCTTGATGATGAGGTTGCGGCCGCCGAGCCGCCACGGCTTGATCGCCCCTTCGCGCACGCTCTTGGCGGGATCGGCCACGACGAGTTCGGGCACGAAACGGAGCTTGCGGCCGAGCCCGCCGCAGGTGCCACAGGCGCCCTCGGCATGGTTGAAGGAAAAATGGCGCGGCGTGAGTTTCTCGAAGACATCGCCGCAGAGTTCGCAGGCGAGCGACTGGCTGAGCGTCAGCTCCCGCCAGGGCGCGGAGGCGTTGGCCTGCGCGAGGACGAGCGCGCGGTCGCCGCCCTCGCGGAAGGCGAGTTCAAGGGAATCGGCCAGACGGCTGCGCTGGTCGGCCGAGGCGACGAGGCGGTCGACCACCAGCTCAACCGTCAACTCCCGGGCCCCGGTCGGCAGCAGATTGGGCTCGTCGAGGTTGCGCACCTCGCCGTCGATGCGCACGCGCTGGAAGCCCCGTTGGCGCAGACGGGGCAACTCGTCGCGCAGCACGCTGGCCTTGGCCCGCATGAATGGCGCGAGCAGGATGATGCGCTCGCCCGGGGCGGACGCGAAGACGCGGTCGACATTGTCATCTAGCGAACGCCGAACGACCCGGCCGCCGTCCTTGGGGCAGCGCTGTTCCCCGTGCAGGGCCCAGAGCAGGCGGGCGTAGTCCGCGATCTCGGTCACGGTCGCGATGGTGGTGCGGGGCGAGGATCCGCCCGTACGCTGCTCGATCGCCAGGACGGGTGAGAGACCATGGATGAAGTCGACATCCGGACGCTTGAGCTGCTCGAGCACCTGCCGCGCTTGGGTCGACAACGACTCCATGTATTTGCGATAACCCTCGGCGTAGATGGTGTCGAAAGCGAGGGACGACTTGCCCGATCCGCTCGGGCCGGTGATCACGACCAGTCGTCCGCGCGGGAGCTTCACCTCGAGGTTTTTGAGGTTATGTTCCCTAGCGCCTTTGACGTGGATGTGGGTCGCGGCCTGCATGGTGGCAACCAGCACCGTATGCAATTTCCAGCAGGTGCAAGGCCCTAAACGCATAATTATCGTAAGGCTCGGAACTTCGTACTTCCGCCCATCCGGATTCGCCTTGTGCGCGGCCCGGGATATTCGTTACGTTTCCGCGACAGTTGCGGTGTCAGATTACCCCTGACCCATCGCGACCAGCCCTCCGCCCCGGAGTGGCGTATCCGCATCCCAACCCTGCATGAACACCCATCCTTCATCCGCGGTGCGCCCCGGCGTCCGCCGATCCGGTCCCCTCCTCGCGTTCGCACTGGCTCTCGCCTCGGCGCCGCTCCACGCCATCACGTTCGAGCAAGGCCTCCTGACGGGGAGCTTCGACTCCACCTTCTCGCTCGGCGGGCTCTATCGCCTCGATGACCCGGATCGCCGGTTCTACGGCGTCGCCAACGGCGGTCTGGCCAACTCGGTGAACACGGATGACGGCAACCTCAATTATCGCAAGGGCTGGGCCTCCCAGGTCTTCAAGGGCACGCATGACCTCGAGCTCCAGTATGGCGAGAACTTCGGATTCTTCACGCGCGTCACCTACTTCTACGACTGGGAGAACGCCGACTCGGAGCGCGAGCGCAAGCCGCTGACCGAGCAGGCCCGCGAGCGGGTCGCCCAGCGGATCGAGTACCTCGATCTTTACGGACTGTACCGCTTCGAGGTCGGCAGCCGTCCGGTGGATCTGCGCATCGGCCGCCAGGTGCTGAGCCTGGGCGAGAGCACCTTCATCCCGAACGGTCTCAACGTCGTCAATCCGGTCGACGTGTCGAAGCTGCGCGTCCCCGGCGCCGAACTGCGCGAGGCCTTCCTGCCGGTCAATATGGTCAAGGCCTCGATCGGCCTGACCGATCGCACGACGCTCGAGGCGTTCTGGCTGCTCGAATTCCGGCGCACGGAGATCGAGCCGGCCGGGACCTATTTCTCGACCAATGATTTCGCGAGCCGCGGCGGCAGCCAGGTGTACCTCGGTTTCGGCGCCCTGTCGGACCGGAACGCCCTGGGCGCGATCCCGCGTGCGCCCGACCGCACGGGCAGCGATCTCAACCAGTATGGCTTTGCCCTCCGCACGCTCGCGGCTGGCCTGAATGACACGGAGTTCGGCCTGTACTTTGCCAAGTATCACAGCCGCGTCCCGCTGATCAGCGCGCGCACGCCGACGGGTCCGATCAACACGAATCTCACGGGGCCGCTGACCGCCGTCTTCATCAGCGCCGGTCTCCCGGCCGCCAATGCCGCCGCCCAGGCCGACGCCGTATGGGGCCTGATCGTGCTGTCCCAGACCAACCCGGCCGCCCTCACCCCGGTGCAACTGGCCACGCTGCAGGCCGCTTCCACGCAGGCCGCCATCGCCGGCGCCCGCCAGGTGGCGCTGCTCACGGCGGCCGCCAGCGGTCGCTACTTCACCGAGTTCCCGGAAGGCACCAACATGATTGGCGCGAGCTTCAACACGGACCTGACCCGGCTCGGTGTCGCGTGGCAGGGCGAGGTGTCGTACAAGATGGATACGCCCCTCCAGGTCGACGACGTCGAGGTGCTCTTCGCCGCGCTCTCCGCGCTCAATCCGGCCTTCGGCGCCAACAACCAGATCGGCAACTATCTCGGGCAGTACGCACGGGAGATCCCCGGCTTCCGCCGCCTCGATGTCTGGACCGCCCAGAACACGCTGACCAAGGTCTTTGGTCCCATGCTCGGGGCCAGCCAGCTGACCCTCGTGGGTGAGGCGGGCGGCGTCTGGGTGCCGGATCTTCCGTCCAAGGACGTCCTGCGCTTCGAAGGCGCCGCGACCTACACAAGCGGCAATCCCGCCGCCATGGCCGGCACGGGCAGCGCGCTCCCCGGCACGCCCCTCTCCGCCTTTGCCGACGACTTCTCATGGGGCTACCAGGTGGTGGCCCGGCTCGACTACACCAATCTTTTCGCGGGGCTGAACCTCACGCCGACACTGGCCTTCACCCACGATGTCTCGGGCAACACGCCCTCGCCGCTCGCCAACTTCATCGAGGGTCGCAAATCGATCAATGTCTCGGCCGAGCTGACCTGGCAGAACGCCTGGTCGATGGAGATCCGCTACGTCGATTTCTTCGGCGCCGGTCGCCACAACCTCCTCGCGGACCGCGACTACTTCGCCACCACGCTCAAGTACTCCTTCTGAGAACGTCATGAAACTGATTTCCTCTTCCGCCCTGCTGTTCGCCACCGCCGCCCTCGCCCACGCCGCCGCCTCGGAGGCCGAGGTGGCGCGACTGGGCCGTGACCTCACCCCCCTCGGCGCGGAGCGCGCCGGCAATGCCGACGGCACCATCCCGGCCTGGGAAGGTGGCCTCACGACCCCGCCGGCCGGCTACAAGGTCGGTGATCATCATCCCGATCCCTTCGCCGCCGACCAGCCGCTCTACACGATCACCGCGGCCAATCTGGGCCAGTACGAGTCCCGGCTCACCGCCGGCGCCGTGTCCCTGCTCAAGGCCTATCCGGACTACAAGATGATCGTCTACCCGACGCGCCGCAGCGCCTCGGCCCCTGAGCGCGTTTACGAGGCCACCCGCCGCAACGCCCCGACCGCGCGCCTCACCGAGGGTGGCAATGGAGTTGCCGGCACCATCGTCGGCGTGCCCTTCCCCCTGCCCAAGGACGGCCTCGAGGTGCTCTGGAATCACCTCACCCGCTACCGCGGCGTCGCCGCCACCCGCCAGATCGGCCAGGCCATGCCGAGCCGCGGCGGCAGCTATAACCTCGTCGAGTTCGAGGACGAATTCCTCTTCAATTACGCGCGCGAGGACATCACCGAGGTGGGTCTGGACAACACCCTCGTGTTCTTCAAGCAGGCCGTGACCGCGCCAGCCCGCCTTGCCGGCACGATCCTGATCGCACACGAGACCGTCGACCAAATCAAGGAGCCGCGCCGCGCGTGGGTCTACAATCCCGGTCAGCGCCGCGTGCGCCGCGCCCCGCAGGTGTCGTATGACAATCCCGGCACCGCGTCGGATGGCATGCGCACCAGCGACCAGTTCGACATGTTCAACGGCGCGCCCGACCGCTACACGTGGACGCTCGTCGGCAAGCGGGAGATGATCGTTCCCTACAACTCCTACAAGCTGCACTCCGACCAGGTCCGCTACGCTGACATCCTGAAGCCCCTCCACATCAACCAGGATCTCGCCCGCTATGAACTCCACCGCGTCTGGGTCGTCGAGGCCAAGCTGAAGGAGGGCGCCAGCCACCTTTACCCGCGCCGGACCTTCTACGTCGACGAGGACAGCTGGCAAATTCTGGCCGTGGACCAGTATGATTCGCGCGGCGAGATGTGGCGCGTTTCGGAGGCCCACTGCATCAACTACTATGATGCGCAGACCTTCTGGAGCACGCTCGAGGTCCACACGGATCTCGCCGCCGGCCGCTACCTCGCCATCGGCCTGGATAACGAGGGCCGGATGTACGATTTCAATGTGAAGCGTACGCCCGCGGACTACAGTCCCGACTCCCTCCGCCGCGACGGCGTCCGCTAAGCGACCGGCTCATGCTGCGCGCCGTTGTCGCCCTCGGCCTTGCCCTCACGGCCGCAGCCGCGCCGCCCGAAGCCTCCCGCCTGCTCCTGGATGCCGCGCATAGCGGCGATGCCCTCGTGGTCGTGGGCGAGCGGGGGGCGATTCTGCGCTCGACGGACGACGGCGCCAACTGGGCCGTCTCTCCCGCCCCGGTGCAGGCGACCCTGACGGCGGTCGCCTTCGCCGATGCGGCCGTCGGCTGGGCCGTGGGTCATGACGGCGTGATCCTGCACTCCACCGACGGCGGGCGCACCTGGACGGTGCAGCACCGGGAGACCAGCTTGGAGGCCTCCTTCCTCGACGTCTGCGCGATCGACGCAAAGCACGCGATCGCGGTCGGTGCCTACGGCTTGCTCCTCACGACCAGCGATGCCGGGGCGACCTGGTCTCCGCGCCGCATCAGCGAGGATGATCTTCATTTCAACCGCATCGTGCGGACGCGCGACGGAGCGCTCTTCATCGCGGGCGAGGCCGGCACCCTGCTCCGGTCGACCGACGCCGGGGAAACCTGGGAACCGGTCGCCGCCGACTATGAGGGATCCTTCTTCGGCTTTCTTCCGCTCGCGGATGGCAGCGTGCTGGCGCACGGCCTGCGGGGGCGCCTCTTCCGCAGCGAGGACCAAGGGGACGCGTGGCAGGATGTCAGCACCGAGCAGACCGGCTTACTCGCCACCGCCGTGCAGCTCCGCTCGGGAGCCATCGTCGTGGCCGGTCAGGCGCGCACCTTCCTCGTCAGCGCCGACGGCGGCAAGACCTTCGCGGCGTGGGCCCCCGCCCACACGACGGCGGTGGCCGAGCTGCTTGAGCTGCGGACCGGCGGTCTCCTGGTGGTGGGCGAATCGGGCGTCACTCGCCTGCCCTCGCCATGAAGCCGACCCTCGCGCGCCTCGAGGAAGTTGTCTTCCGCCACCGGGTGCCCTGCACCCTGTTCTTCCTGCTGGTCACCGTCGTGCTCGGCGTTTTTGCCGCCCGGACCCGGGTGGATGCGAGCTTCAACAAGTCGCTCCCGTCGAATCACGAGTACATCCAGACCTTCACCCAGTACCAGACCGAGTTCGGCGGCGCCAACCGGGTGGTGATCGCCCTCATGGCGCGCGAGGGCGACATCTTCACGCCGGAATTCTTTGCCACGCTCAAGGCCGTCACGGATGAGGCCTTCTACCTGCCCGGCGTGGATCGGGCCCAGGTCCAGTCGATCTTCACGCCCAATGTTCGCTACCTCGAGGTCGTCGAGGACGGATTGCAGGGCGGCAATGTCATCCCCCAGGGCTTCGCGCCAACGCCGGAGGGGTTTGAGCAGGTGCGTCAGAACATCATCAAGTCCGGGCGCGTCGGCATGCTGGTGTCCTCCGACTTCACCGGTGCGGCGGTGATCGCCTCGCTCCTCGAGGTCGATCCGCAGACGGGCGCCAAACTGGACTACACCGCGGTCGCGCAGGCCCTCGAGACCACGATCCGGGAGCGCCACGGATCGGATCGGATCGACATCCACATCATCGGGTTCGCCAAGGTCATCGGCGACATCTCCGAGGGGGCGACGGGGGTGTTTCTCTTCTTTGTGGTGGCCATCGCCATCTCCGCGCTGCTGCTCTTCTATTTCTCGCAATCGCTGATCCTGACTCTGCTGCCGCTCTTCACCTCGGCCTGCGCGGTGGTCTGGCAGCTCGGACTGCTCAATCTGCTGGGCTTCGGCATCGATCCCCTGTCGATGCTGGTGCCGTTTCTGGTCTTCGCCATCGCGCTCAGTCACGCGACCCAGATGCTCCGGTCATTCCGCTACGAATACAACGTGGGCGGAAACGAGTACGTGGCGGCGCGGGCCTCCTTCAGCAATCTCTTCATTCCGGGGACCGTCGCCATCATCACGGACACGGTCGGTTTCCTCACCATTTACCTGATCGACATCCCGATCATCCGGGAGCTGGCGATCACGGCCAGCCTGGGCGTGACGCTGATCATCTTCACCGACCGCTTCTTTCTGCCCCTGCTCCTCTCGTGGACGCGGATGAAGCCCGACTTCCGCCGGCAGGTGAATTTCCGCCGCTTTGCCCTTCAGCCCACGTGGCGGCGCCTGGTGACGGTTACGACCGGCCGGGGCTCCGTGCTCATCATTGCCGTCTGTCTCGGTCTCTGGGTGCTGGGTCTCGTGCAGGCCCGCAGGGTTCCCATCGGCGACGTGCACGCCGGCGTCCCGGAACTGCGGGTCGACTCGCGGTACAATCGCGACACGGCCGTGATCACGTCCGAGTTCGCCATCGGCGCCGACACCCTCACGGTGCTCGTGGAGACGGTGCCGAACGGCGTGATCGATCACGACGTGATGGCCCTCGTGGACCGCTTTGCGTCCCATCTGCGCGGCATTGAAGGCGTCCAGTCAACGCTGGCCCTGACCGACTACGCGAAGACCATCAATGCCGGTTGGAATGAGGGCAGCCTGAAGTGGCGCATCATTCCCCGCAACCCGCAGGCGCTGGCCCAGGCGGTTTCGCCGGTCGAGACCTCAAGCGGGCTCCTGAATGCCGACGGCAGCGTCATCCCGGTCATGATCTATTTGAAGGATCACCGGGCCGAAACGCTCCAGTCGGTCGTGGCCGCGGTCAAGGCCTTCCGCGAGGCCCACGGCACAGAGAGAGTGCGCTTCCGCCTGGCCACGGGCAATGCGGGTGTGATGGCCGCCACCAACGAGGTCGTTGCGGCGGCGCAGATCCCCATGATGGTCTGGCTCTATGCCGCGGTCGTGGCGCTCTGTCTGATTTCCTTCCGGTCGTGGCGGGCGACCATCTGTGTGGTGCTGCCGCTCGTGATCGTGTCCGACCTGGCCTACGCTCTGATGGTTGCGCTCGAGATCGGGCTCAAGCCCTCGACCCTGCCGGTCGTGGCGCTGGGGGCGGGCATTGGCGTCGACTACGGCATCTACCTTTGCTCGGCCATCCTCGAAAAGATCCGGGCCGGTCGGAGCTATGACGAGGCCTTGGTCGAGTCCTTCGCCACCATGGGCACCTCGATCGTCTTCACGGGTCTGGCGCTCGCGATCGGGGTCGGCACGTGGGCGTTTTCCGCGCTCAAGTTTCAGGCCGACATGGGCCTGCTCCTCGCGTTCATGTTCCTCTTCAACATGCTCGGGGCGATGCTGCTGCTCCCGGCCCTCGCCCGTTGGCTGTTTCCCCGGGCCGGGGTGAAGACCTGACGCCGCGTCCACCTCAGGCTGGATTTCGGCTGGCATCCTGGGGCGAGCTCCCTTCCTGTTGTGCGTGATGCCTGACGCCGAACCCTCCCGCTTCCTGTCCGACGGCCAGCGCCGCTTGGTGGGCATCGCTGCCGGGGTGGTCGCCTTTGTGGCCATCGCGGCCGCCGTCGTCCTGGGCTTCTTTGTCTTTGCCCGGCTCCTCGGGGTTTTCTCGGGCGTCCTCTGGCCCCTCGCGGCCGCAGGCATCATGGCCCTGATTCTGCGGCCGGTCGTCGATGGCCTGGAACAGCGCCTCCACCTGCGACGGGTGACTTCGGTGGTCGTGCTCTACGGCGCCTTCGTGCTGACGCTGGGCGGGCTGCTGGTCCTGATCCTGCCCCCGCTGATTGAACAGATCCTCGATTTCATCGGCTTCATTCCCACCTTTTGGGATAACGCCGTGGCGTATGGGAGCCTGCACTACCCGGACTGGGTCGCACTGGCCGAGCGGCAGCTGGCCAATCCCTCGGTCCGCCGCGTCGTCGATACCTTCACGACCGAGGCGCAGGGCCTACTGAGCCAGGCGCTGCCCTCGCTCAAGGCGGCCGGCGTCGGCGTGCTGGGGGCGTTCGGATTCGTGACGCATGTCGCCATCATCCCGATCTATCTCTTTTTCTTCCTGCTCTCGAAAGGTGAGCCCACGGGCAATTTGGGGTCGCACCTCCCCTTCCTCAGCTCGCGGGTGCGCGAGGACGTGGTTTTCCTGGTGCGCGAGTTCATCGCGATCGTCGTGTCGTTCTTCCGCGGACAGCTGCTGATCGGGCTGATCATGGGCGCTCTGCTGGCGGTGGGCTTTTCCGTGGTCGGGCTCCGCTTCGGGCTCTTCATCGGACTGACGCTCGGCATCCTGAACATCGTGCCCTACCTCGGCACGATCATCGGACTCAGCGTGGCGCTGCCGCTGGCCTTCCTCCAGCCCGAGGGGGGCTGGGCCCTCGTGGGGTTGGTGCTCGCCGTTTTCTGCGTTGTTCAGCTGATCGAGGGCTGGTTTCTGACTCCGAAGATCATGGGGGACCGCACCGGGCTGCATCCGGTCACGATCATCGTCGCGATCTTTTTCTGGGGCACGGCCTTCAGTGGCATTCTCGGCATGATTCTCGCGATCCCGCTGACGGCGTTCTTCGTGACGGCCTGGCGTCTGGCGCGCCGGAAGTACCTGAAGCCGGCGGCATGAGCACCCGGTCCGAGAGCGCACCGGAGGTCTGCGCCGTCTGCGGAAGTCCCCTGGCGCGAAATGCGCGAGCCTGTCCGGACTGTGGCGCCGACGAACGCACCGGATGGCGGGATTCCTCCGTCTACGATGGGGTCGATCTGCCCGACGAAGCCGAGCCGATCGAACGAAGCGCCCGCCGACCGGCCGGCGAACTGCCCTGGTACTGGCTGGCGGTGGCAATCCTGCTGCTGTTGTTGCTTGGCCTGGCGGCGCTCGGCCTGCGCTAAGGCTGACCCGGTTCGTCCCTCATGGCCTGGGAGATCAACTACAAGGAGGGCATTTACCTGCCCCAGATCGACTGGTGGCTCGATGCCCATCGGGCGACACCGCGGTCGCTCGTTTCGCACGCCCACTCCGATCACGTGGCCCGGCATCGTGAAGTGCTTTGCACGGAGGCCACCGGCCGCCTGATGCGGGCCCGGCTGCCCGGTCGACGGACCGAGCATATTCTCCCCTTCGGGGTGACCGAGGCGCTGGACGCGCACACGGCGGTGACCCTGCTGCCGGCCGGGCACATCCTCGGGTCTGCGCTCTGCCTGCTGGAGCACGACGAGCACGGGAGCCTCCTCTACACGGGCGACTTCAAGCTTCGACGGGGTCTGGTCGCGGAGCCCTGTGCAGCGACCGAGGCGGATATTCTGATCATGGAGACCACCTTTGGGCGTCCCCATTACGTGATGCCGCCCGCCAGCACGGTCTGGGCGGATCTGGAGGGATTCTGCCGGGAGACGCTCGCGCAGGGCCGCACCCCGGTCCTCTTTGCCTACAGCCTCGGCAAGGCTCAGGAGGTTCTGGCCGGCATCGGACGGAGCGGGCTCCCCGTGATGCTGGAGGCCAATGCCCACCGGCTGACCCGCATCCACGAGGAACTCGGGGTCGCGCTACCGCCCTATCGGGAGTTTTCCGCGGCGGACGTGGCCGGTCATGTGGTGATCGCGCCGCCGCAGTCGCCCCGGACCGGCATCCTGAGCCGCATTCCCGCACCGCGCACGGCCATCGTTTCCGGCTGGGCCCTCGATTCCGGGGCCATTTACCGCTATCGCTGCGACGCGGCCTTCCCGCTCTCGGATCACGCGGACTATGCGGAGCTGCTGCGCTTCGTCGATCAGGTGAATCCGCGCTGCGTGTACACGGTGCACGGCTTTGCCGCGGACTTCGCCCGCACCCTGCGCGAGCGCGGTCGCGAAGCCTGGGCCCTGGGCCAGGCCAACCAGTGCGATCTCGCCTTGTGACGGCAACGTCCTTCAAATCCGCGCACTTTCCCCGCACCTGCGCCCGCGTTCGCGGTCTTATTGTTCTCTCCCGCCATGCTCCGACGTGCCCTTCCGCTCCTTTTCCTCGTCCTCGTGACCCCTGCCCTGCTCCACGCCGCCCCGTTCACCGCCTTTGTCGACGGGGAGCGCTACCTTTACAAGGTGGGTTGGGGGCTCTTGGGCGGTGCGGGTGAGATTGAGATCGCGGCGCGCGCGGACGTGCTCAATGGCCGTCCGGTGATGCGCATCACGACCCGGACCTCCTCCCGCGGATTGGTCCGTGGCATCTACCGCTATGATGATTCAGCGGAAGTCGTGGTCGACCGCGAGACGAGCCGGCTGGTCTACACCTTCGAGCAAAGTGAGGACAGCAAGCGCAAGACCGAGAGCCGCACGGATTTTGACTACGAGAAGGGCCTGGCGTTGCACCGCGACAAGTACCGTCCGCACCGCAATAACGATCTCAAAATTCCGGCCGGTGACCCCCTTGACCTCATCTCGAGTCTGGTGGCTCCCCGGGGCTGGGGCCTGAAGCCCGGAGATGCACGCGACCTGCTGGTTCACTTTGGCCGGGAGTTCTTTCCGCTGACGCTCCACGCAGAGGAGGTTGAGTCGGTGCGCACGCCCATGGGCAATTTTCGCGCCCTGCGCTTGGTGCCGCGGATGGACAAGGAGCCCCCGCGGGGACTTTTTCAGCGGGGCGGTGAAATCAAGGTCTGGATCTCCGAGGGCGCCCGGCCGCTGCCGGTCCGCATGCAGCTGAAGCTGAACTTCGGAACCGCCACCCTCTCGCTGCAGGAGCACACGATTCCCTAGCTCGGCCGGCGACCCGCGCGAGCCGGCGATGGAGTTTCAAATCTGAGATTCGAAATTCTTGGCCGGCGCCGCGCCCGCGCGTTCCCACACGAAGCGCCAGGGCATGCCCGCCCAGACCGGGCCGGCGTAGGCGACGCCTACGCGAGGGGTGGCAATGACTGCCTCCGCGGGCGGCCGGAAGCCGTCGTCCTCGATCCAAAGCCCGGTAGCCGGCCGGGCGGCCTGCCCGTTGAATCGCCGGTCGATGCCCAGCGCCTTGGTGAGGCGTCCGGGGCCTTCGATACCCATCACGCCGCGGATCAACACGGCACTTGGCTGGTCGCGCGGTCCGGTCACGAGATTGAGCATCTCATGCACGCCGTAGCACAGGTAGACGTACCAGACACCGCCGGCCGCATACATGACCTCGGTGCGTGCGGTCCGCCCCACGCGCGCGTGGCACGCCCGGTCCTCCTCGCCGTGGTAGGCCTCGGTCTCGGTGATGCGCAGGGCAGTCCGTCCGCCCTCCGCTGTTCGCACCACCAGCCGCGTACCAATCAGGTCGCGCGCGAGTGCAACCGTATTTTGGTTTTGGAAGAGTTTAGCTTTTATCGCCGTGGCCATGCCCTTTGATCACAGTCCTCGCTGATCCGCCTCAACCACGCAATGTCCCTGCTTCGCCGCAATCTTCGTCTGTGCAATATCGAGGGTCTCTACGCGACCCCGATCGTGTACCTGCTGCAGCCGGGCAACTTTGTGATCGCGGCGCTGCTGCCGGGCGTTTTCCACATCCCGCCCGACATGTATGGGCTGATCGCCTCGCTGCCGTTCTGGGGCAATTTCGCCCAGGCCTTCCTGATGCCCTTTGTGGACCGGCTCTTTGCCGCCAAGACCGCCTCGCTGATCTTCTGCTCCTTTCAGGTCGTCTGCTGGGGTGCGCTGGCCTTTGCCCTGCCCTACCTGCCGGTGAACGACCCCTCCGTAAGCGGACCGTGGTTTCTCCTGATCTTCGCGTGCTCGGCCGCGATCACGGCGGTGACGGGCGTGGTCTGGACCTCGTGGGTGCAGGAGTGGGTGCCCTGGCGTATCCGCGGGAAATACTTCGGGATGCGGAACCGGCTCATGCAGGTGGCCCTGATCGCGTTTCTCTTTTTGGTCGGCGATCTCATTGATCCCGATGCCGCCGGATCGGTCCGGGCCTTCCAGTGGCTGCTCTTTGGCGCGGTCGCCCTGCGCATCGTGTCGGTCTATCTGCAGCACCGGACCCGCACCAGTTCGCCCATCGTGCACACCGACAGCCGGGCCCCCTGGCGCGACCAGCTGGCCGCGCTGGTCCGGGCCCCGGGTTATCTCTGGTTCATCGGCTTCGGTGCGGCCTGGGGATTTGCGGCGTACTTCTTCGGGCCATTTTACTACGTGTTCATGTATGAGCAGGTCCACATGACCGTGCGGAACGTGAGCCACCTCGTTATTCTGACCTGCATCGGGGGCGCGCTTTCCTACCCGGCGTGGGGCGCGCTGGCGGATCGCTTCGGCAACAAGCCCGTCATGCTTTTCTGCATGATCGCCTGGCAGCTCCAGAACTTCCTCTGGTGCTTTCTCGAGCCGGCCAACCGCAATCTGCTCTACCCGATGTGGGCCTTCGGCGGCGTGATGTCGGCGGGCTTCACCCTCGGGCTGTTCAACATTCAACTGAAGCTCATCCCGGCCGAGGCGAAGACCCTCGCGATCAGCGTCAATCTCGCGGTCACCTCCCTCGTGACCGCCGTCGCCCCCATTCTGGGCGGCGCGCTGCTGGGCCACTTCCTCGCGCAAGGCATGGATCCGCTCCGGCTCTACCACGCCCTCTTCATTGTCCAGCCGGTCGTCGCGCTGCTCGGCTGCCTCTTGCTCGTCCGGGTGCATGAGTCCTCCGCGGCTCCGCTGTCCAGCGTGGTCGGCGCGATGCGCAATCTGCGGACCCTCGGTGCGATGATGGGCCTGGGTTTCCTCGCTAATTTCGTGTTCGTGCGTCCGCCCAAGAAGCCCTGAAAGCGGGCATCGCCCTTGCCGGGCGAGGATGCTCCGTCTAGGCTGCCTTGCGCTGGGCCGCGTCCCGCCGGTTTCCGCCGCTTTTTTCCGAACCACCTGCCCGGGAGCGAGTCTAACCCTTGCCATGAACAAGAACGTCGTCGTCGCCCTGCTTGCCTTCCTGCTCCTGGTTGCCGCGTTCCTTGGCTATCGTGCCTACCGGACGGGGGCCGAAAACGCTCTGGCCGCCCAGCGTGCTGAAGCGGAGCGCGCGGATCTCGCGCGGCGCGAGGCCGAGACCCGCCAGCGCGCCGAAGCCGAAGCGGAGGCGCACCGCCTGGCGGCCGAGCAGGCCCGCCTGCAGGCCGAGCAATCGGCCCGAGCGCTGGCCCAGCTGCGCACCGAGCAGGCCGAAGCCGAGGCCGTTCGCCGCCGGGCGGAGGAAGAGGCACGGCGCTCCGGAGAGGAACTCGCGCGTCTGCGCGCCGAGCGCGACGCCGCCCAAGGCGAGGCCCGCCTGCGGGCCGAACAGGCCGAACGCGAAGCCGCGGCCGCCGATGCGGCCCGCCGTGAGGCCCTGGCGCGGCTCGAGGCCCTCGAGCAGCAGAAGCGCAGCGAGGCGGATCGCGAGGCCGCCCGGCTGGCCGCCCTCGAGCGTCAGCGCGCCATGGAGATGGAGGCCGCGGAGCGCGTTCTCCTCGCACGCTCCATCCTTCCCGCCGACTACAAGCGGCGCCAACACTACTACCAGTCGGTCGAAATGGTGAACGCGGCCGGCGGCGTGCCGGCGAACGCGCCGACTTCCCCCGCGCCCGCTCCCGCGGCTCAACCTTAGGCGTTCGCGCTCTCCGCCGCCGTCAGCACCCAGAAGTGAACCTCCGCGTAGGCGCGGGTCACCTCGTCCGGCTCCGCCGCCAGCGCCGCCTGCGGCACGGATTCATCGATGCGCCAGCCCGCCGCCTGAAAGCGGGCGGGCCAGTCCTCGAGCGCATCGGCCCCATTGGCCAAGGTCGTGATCACCGCCCGTCCGCCGGTCCGCGTGATGCGGCGCAGGCTCGTCAGCGCCGCTGTGCGGGCCGCCTCATCCGCAAGATCGTCGATTCCCGCGGCCAGCCAAATCACTCCGTCAAAGGCCCCGGCATCGAAGCCGAGGCGTGTGACATCCCCGACCCGGAAAGGCGTGGCGTACTCCAGCTTGGAGGCCAGCAGCCGCGCCGCTTCGACCATGGGCCGGGCAAAGTCGAGGCCGAGCACCTGCTGGTAGCCCAGTTCCCAGAGCGCCAGCGAGACCCGGCCGGCCCCGCAACCGACATTCAACAGCACCGACGTCGGCGGGAAGATCTTCCGGAGGATCACTTCCTCCGAGCGCCACAGCCCGATTTCCGCCGCCGACCGGGCATGGAACGCAACGATTTCGGGCTGACTATAATGGACTTTTCGATCGGGAGCGACCACGCCTGAACCCCGTCCGGCCGCCCCCTCGCTGTCGAGGGCATTTTTCGGCAAATTAACCTTGCGTGCCCCCGGACCAAACTTCTTAGTTCGACGTTTTATTTATGAAAGCGACCATCAAAACCCAGGGCCAGCAGTTCGCTGTCACCGAGGGCGACATTCTGATCGTCAACCGCTACCCGAACACGGAAGCGGGTGCCACCGTCGAGATTACCGACGTTCTGTCCGCCGGTGAGGGCGCGGCCTTTAAGGTCGGCACCCCGACCCTCTCGGGCGCGAAGGTCACGGCCAAGATCCTCGAGAACAAGCGCGGTGACAAAGTCATCGTCTTCAAGAAGAAGAAGCGCAAGGGCTACGAGCGCAAGCGTGGCCACCGTCAGGAACTGTCGGTCATCAAGATCGAGTCCATTTCCGCCTAAACAACCCTTTCCTAGGAGACACACGTCATGGCACACAAAAAAGGTGCAGGTTCAACCTCCAACGGCCGCGAGAGCCACTCCAAGCGCCTCGGCGTGAAGAAGTTCGGCGGCCAGGCCGTCATCGCCGGCAACATTCTCGTCCGTCAGCGCGGCAGCAAGCTGCACGCCGGCAAGAATGTGGGCATCGGTCGCGACTGGACCCTCTTCGCCCTCACGGACGGCGTGGTGACCTACGACAAGGCCCGCAGCCGCGTCTCGGTCGGCCCCAAGGTCTAACCGACCCCTCCCCGTTTCTCTTCCCAGCGCCGGGCTTTCGCCCGGCGCTTTTTGTTTTGCGCGATCCAAGCCCTTCCGCCGCACTGACCTTGTGTCCGCCGACCGGTTGAAGGAACTGCTGCGCCAACGCGCCCTGCTCGCCGAGCATGGGGCGTGGCTCGACCGCGAAATCGCTGCCGCCCAAGGCGCTTCCGGGCCCCAGCCGCCGGTAGCCGCACTGCCCGCCCAGCCGCCGCCGACTTCGCCCTCTGCCGTGACCGCCGGCCTGCCGGCTGCCCCAGCCGCTGTTCCGGTTCCAGCCGCCGAAGTCGACGCCCTCTTTGACCGACTCCGCTCCGAGGAGATGGGCCAGGGGCAGGTCTCCAAACGGGGCTGCTGGATGGTGTTTGCCACCCTGATGCTCATCAGCGTGCTCGGCGTCGCGACGCTGATCTTTCTGCGTTATCGCTAAGTTGGGCCGCGCGCGGGAACCGGCGCGCCCGGCCCCGGTCCAGCGCGGGGTTGATGGACCTGTCCTTCCCCGCCGATCCCCTCGCCTCCCTGCGCTCGCTCTACCGACGCGCGTACCTCGCGGCGCTGCAGGGCGAGCTATCCGTGGCGACCGAGCTCCAGCACGCCTGGCGCGACGTCCTGGCCGGCCTGGGTCCGATGGACGCCAAGTCGCTGGCCGCCGCCCTCGATGAGGAGCGCCGCAAGGTCGATGCCGCCCGGGTCGTCGCCGAGGTCCTGCGGCCTTACCTTGCTCCAGAGCCAACCCACGCGCCCGCGGCTCCTGATCCGACCGAGTCGTCCGCAGTGAACCCGCGTGTCCCGGCCATGGCTCAAGTCGTCGTCGATCCGACCGGCGCCGCCACGCCCGAGGTGGCGGACCTGCTCGACGCGATGCTGCGGCAGGACGCGCGCCGCAACCAGCCACGTCCCGGCCTCGCGGCCTGAATTTTTCCCTTATGACCACCGTCCTCAAAGATCGTCCCGAAACCTCCCTTCCGCCCGCCACGCCCCTCGTGATCCCCGCCAGCGCCGCCCCCAAGGCCGTGCGCCCGGTCATCCTGGTCGGCTTCGACTTTGGCACCAACAAGTCCTGCATCCTGGCCGGCCCGGCCGGGGCCAGCGACATCACCCTGAGCAAAATCGTGCCCACCGTGGTCGGCTATGCGAAGGAAGGCATCGTGAGCGGCATCCTCACGCACAACGCCAGCGTGCTCTTTGGCGACGACGCCCTGCAGCATCGGCTTCACGCCAATCTGGTCCACCCCATGGCCCGGGGCGTCATCGCCCATCGCGAGCCAGCCCGCGATTTTCTCAAGCATCTGCGCGGCCTGATCGATCCCACGGGCCGGGCCGAAATCCGCGCCGTGATTGGCGTACCCGCCAACGCCAGTGAAGCCGCCCGCGAGGATGTGCGTCAGTCCGTCACCGGACTCTTCGAGCGCGTCCTGCTGATTCCCGAGCCCTTCCTCGCGGCGCTGGGCTATCGTGACGATGCGCGGCTCGGTCAGCCCGGGTATGTCGACCCGGTCACCAACTCGCTCTTCATCGACATCGGCGGCGGCACGACGGATCTCTGCCTGGTGCAGGGCTACTTCCCCACCGCCGAGGATCAGATCAGCCTGCCCTTCGCCGGCGACGCGATGGACGACATCCTCGCCGAGGAGATCACTCGGCAGTACCCCAACACCGGACTCTCGAGCCACCGGATCCGCGAACTCAAGGAGGCCGGTGCCTACGTCGGCGCGATCCGCAAGCCGATCGACGTTGAGGTCATCATTGGCGGCAAGACGCGCTCGCTGGAGCTCGGCGAGGCCCTGGGGCGCTCCGGGAACACCCTCCTCGACCGCATCATTGAGACCGCCCGCGTGCTCATCGCGCGCGCCTCGTCCGACTCGGTGGCCGTGCTCCTCCAGAACATCGTCGTGACCGGCGGCGGATCCCAGATCAAGGGCATCGACACCGTGCTCCAGCAGCGCCTCGCGGACGAAGGCTACGCCTCGCCGAAGGTCCGTCTCGCCGGCGCGGACTACAAGCGCTACGTGGCACTCGGCGCGCTCAAGGCCGCGCGTGCGGCCCGCGAGAGCCAGTGGCAGTACCTGCTCGCGTAGCTCGCAGGGGTTGGACGTTGGGTGTTGAACGTTGGATGTTATCCAGCGGAGCCTTCACGCCGACTAGCTTCCAACCTCCCACCACCCACCGTGAACTCCCGGCGGTCAACTCAGTTGACCGCTGGATAGCTGCCCAGCCACTTCACCATCGGGCAGATTCGCTTCAACTCGACGAGCGCGTCTTTCATCGCGGGATCGTCATAGTGCCCCGTGACATCGAGGAAGAAGTAGTAATCCCACGGACGCTTCTTGCTCGGGCGTGACTCGATCTTCGAGAGATTGATACCGCGCTCGGCCAGGGGCATGAGCATCTTGAGGAGCGCACCGGAGTGCGCGGCGGCCTCGTCGCCCAGCGAGACGATGAAGCTGCTCATGTCGCGACCACCGCCAACGGGACCCGAGGGCTTTTTCCCGATGACGAAGAAGCGGGTCGTGTTGTCGGCCTTGTCCTGAATGTTCCGGGTCACGACCGGCACGCCGTAGAACTGCGCGGACAGCTCGCTGGAGACCGCAGCGGCTCCGGGAGTCTCCTTCGCGATCTGCACGGCGCGGGCCGTGCTCGGGGCATCGATCAACTGCGCATGCGGCAGGTGACGGGCGAGCCAATGACGGCATTGCGCGAGCGCCTGGTCCTTCGAGTAAACCGCGGTGATCTGATCGAGGGGCGAGTTGGAGATGAGGGCGTGCGTGATCTCGATGTAGATCTGCGCGGCAATCTTGAGATCGCTCTCCACAAAGCTGTCGAGGGTCTCGCGGACGCTGCCCTCCGTGGAGTTCTCAATCGGAATGACGGCGTAGTCGGCCTCGCCCTTCTCGACCGCGGTGAAGATGTCACCAATGGTGGCCATGGCGTGGTAGTCGACGCTGGCGCCGAACTTCTTCATCGCGGCGGCGTGCGTGTTGGTCGCCTCCGGTCCGAGGTACGCGATGAGGAGGGGCTTCTCGAGGGCAATGGCCGCGGACATGATCTCGCGGTAGATCGCCTTGAGCGCGGCCTCCTTGATCGGCCCCTGATTGAGGGCGGCCACCTTGCGCAGGACGGCATCCTCGCGCTCGGGCACGTAGATCTGGCCGCCGGTGCTCCGCTTGACCTTGCCGATCTCGGCGGCGAGGCCGAGGCGCTGGTTCAGCAGTTCGACGAGCTGGCGGTCGATCCGGTCGATCTCTGCGCGAATGGGTCCGAGATTGTCCATGGTCGGTCAGGCGGAAGGGGGCTGCGGATCGGTTGGGGGCGCGGCCTCGGCCGACGCGGGCTCGGGCAAATCCTGCACGACGGCACCGTGGTCCGTGACCATCGCCGTCTCCAGCGGCAGATCCTCCTGCGGCAGGCCCATGGCGGCGTCGCCGGGCTTGGCGGGATTCATGGCGTTTTGGAGCCAGGCGTCGATCTGACGCGGCGACAGCACATCGGACGCGGGCAGTTCGACCAGCGACTTGACCCCGACAAACTCAAGGAACTTGTCCGTCGTCCCGAACTGCAGCGGACGACCGGGCAGGTCGGCCCGGCCGGTGATGTAGATCAGCTCGCGCTCGAGCAGCTTGTTGACGCCCGCCTCGGCGGAAACGCCGCGGATCGCCTCGATCTCGCTGCGGGTGACCGGCTGGCGATACGCGACGATGGCGAGGGTCTCGAGCGCGGACTGCGACAGCTTCACGGGCGGCGGCTCGTTGCGCAGAATGCGGATCCAGCGGGCATGACGCGGGTGCGTCACCATCCGATAACCTTGGGCGCTCTCGATGAGCAGGAACACGTCATCGGCGGCCCGCAGCTCGGCGGCGAGCGCATCCATCGCCTCGCGGATCTGGGAGGCCGTGATGAGCGAGGGCACATCCTGATAAAGTTCGGCCTCGATCGGTGCCTCCACCACCGGAGTCTCGACCTCCGCCGGGGGCTCAACCGGGGCTGCGGCCGCGTCCGCCCCGGCCGCGGGCTCCTCCCCCCCCTCGGGGGCGAGCGGAAGGGCGGCCTGCTCATGGAAGCGGGCAAAGGCGCCTTGGATGTCCTTGATGGAGAGGGGCTGGCTCGACGAGAAAAGCAGCGCCTTGAGAACCTGTTGCAGATTGAAAGCCATGCGTGGGGGCCACCGAGTGATGCGGCCGACCGGGGGCGAAGCAACCTTGAAAACACCGCTTGCCGCCCCGGCCCCGGCTTGGTCTGCTTTCGATCCCTTCCATGAGCAAATCCCAGCCGACCGATCCGCTTCGCCCCCACTCCTCCGTCGTTGTTGACGGCAATGATCGCGCCCCTGCCCGCTCGATGCTGCGGGCGGTTGGTTTCTCGGATGACGATTTCAAGAAGCCCCAGATCGCCGTGGCCTCGTCGGCCAGCGACATGACGCCCTGCAATGTGCACCTCGGCGAGCTCAGCGAGCACGCGCGCAAGGGTGTCGCGGCCGCGGGTGGCAAGCCGGTCTACTTCAACACCATCACCGTTACCGATGGCATCAGCATGGGCACGCTGGGCATGCGCTACAGCCTGGTTTCCCGCGATGTGATCGCCGACTCCATCGAGACCGCCGTGGCGGCCGAGGGTTTCGACGGCCTGGTGGCGATTGGGGGGTGCGACAAGAACATGCCCGGCGCCATGATGGCCATCGCCCGGCTGAATCGTCCGGCGGTCTTCGTTTACGGCGGCACCATCCTCCCCGGTTTTCTCGCGAGTGACTGCGACAAGCAGAAGCCCCTCGACATCGTTTCGGTGTTCGAGGCCGTCGGCAAGCACGCCAAGGGCGAACTCGATGACGCGGGTCTGAAGGCGGTTGAGTCGGCTGCCATCCCCGGCCCTGGCTCCTGCGGCGGCATGTACACGGCCAATACGATGGCCACGGCGATCGAGGCCCTCGGCATGAGCCTGCCCAACAGCAGTGCCCAGCTCGCCGTCGGCAAGGAGAAGCGCGAGGACTGCGAGCGCGCCGGCGCCGCCGTCATGGCCATGCTGAAGAAGGGCATCAAGCCGCGGGACATCCTCACCCGGAAGGCCTTTGAGAACGCGATTGTGGTCTGCCTCAGCCTCGGTGGCTCGACCAATCTGATCCTCCACCTGCTCGCGATCGCCCACTCGGCGGGCGTCAACCTCACGCTGGAGGATTTCAAGACCATCGGCGAGCGCGTGCCGCTGCTGGCCGACGTCAAGCCCTTCGGCAAGTACGGCATGGCCCACCTCATCCGCTTCGGCGGCATCCGGCCCATGATGAAGCTGCTGCTGGAGCGGGGCATGCTCCACGGCGACTGCCTCACCGTCACCGGCGAGACCATGGCCGAATCGCTGAAGAACGTCGCGCCCTACCCGTCGTATCCGGATCAGCAGGACGTGATCCGGCCGTGGGACCAGCCGATCAAGAAGGAGACCCACCTGCGGGTCCTCCACGGCAACCTCGCCCCCGGCGGCGCGGTCGGCAAGATCACCGGCAAGGAAGGCCTCTACTTCAAGGGCACGGCCAAGGTGTACGAGGGCGAGGAGGATGCCCTGCAGGGCATCCTGCGCGGCGACGTGGTCAAGGGCGACGTGGTCGTCATCCGCAACGAGGGCCCGGTCGGTGGCCCCGGCATGCGCGAGATGCTGTCGCCGACCAGCGCGGTCGCCGGCCGCGGCCTGATCAAGGACGTCGCGCTGATCACGGATGGTCGTTTCTCGGGCGGCAGCCATGGCTTCGATGTCGGTCACATCACGCCGGAGGCGGCCAAGGGCGGCCCGATCGGCATCGTCCGCTCCGGGGACCTCATTGAGATCGATGCGGTCAAGAACACGATCAGCCTGCTGATCCCGGAGGCCGACTACGCCGCCCGCCTCGCCGCCTATAAGCCGCGTCCGCCCCGCGAAACCCGCGGCGTGCTCGCCAAGTACGCCAAGCTGGTCAGCACCGCCTCCGAGGGCGCGGTCACGGACAAATATCTGTAAGCTGAAAGGAATTCAGAAGCCAGAATTCAGGAGTCAGGAGGCAAACCCTCATTCGTCCTGAACCCTGACTTCATTCTGGCTCCTGAGTTCTGAATCCTGACTTCTTTTCCCGCCCCTTCCCCTTATGAGCTGGTCACGTTTCCAACAGTACCTCTACACCCACCCCGATCTCGGGCTGTCCGTCGACATCAGCCGCATGCCGTTTCCGGACGGCTACCTCGCCAAGCTGGAGCCGGACCTGCAGGCCGCCTACACCGCGATGCAGGCGCTCGAGGCCGGTGCGATTGCGAACCCCGACGAGGGGCGCATGGTCGGCCACTACTGGCTGCGCGCACCGCAGCTGGCCCCGACCAAGGAGCTCTCCGCTGAAATCAGCGACACGCTGGCGGCCATGAATCGCTTCGCGGCCGACGTGCATGCCGGCAAGATTGCCGGGCCCAAGGGCCGCTTCACCCACCTGCTGGTCATCGGCATCGGCGGCTCCGCCCTGGGCCCGCAGTTCGTGAATCAGGCGCTCGGACAGCCCGGCGCGGACAAGATGACGGTGACATTCTTCGACAACACGGATCCGGACGGCATGGACTACGTGCTCGGCACGCTGGCCGGACACCTCCCGAGCACGCTCGCCCTGGTCATTTCGAAGTCGGGCGGCACGGCCGAAACGCGCAACGGTATGCTGGAGGCGGCCGCCGCCTTCAGGGCGGCCGGCCTGACTCCAGCCAAGCACTTTGTCGCCGTCACTGGCGTCGGCTCGAAGCTCGACCAGCTTGCGATCAAGGAGGGCTGGCTGACGCGCTTCCCCATGTGGGACTGGGTCGGCGGGCGCACCTCCGAGCTCTGCGCGGTGGGTCTGCTGCCGGCCGTGCTCCAAGGCATCGACATCGACGGCATGCTCGCGGGCGCCGCAGCGATGGATGTCGTCACGCGCTCGACCAAGACAGCCGAGAACCCGGCCGCGCTCCTCGCCGCCATGTGGTACTTCGCCACGGACGGCCGCGGCACGAAGGACATGGTGGTCCTGCCCTACAAGGATCGCCTGCTGCTCTTCTCGCGCTACCTCCAGCAGCTTGTGATGGAGTCGCTCGGCAAGGAGTTCGACCTGAAGGGCAATGTCGTGAACCAGGGTATCGCGGTTTACGGCAACAAGGGCTCGACCGACCAGCATGCTTACGTGCAGCAGCTGCGGGAGGGTGTGAATAATTTCTTCGTCACCTTCATTGAAGTCCTCAAGGACCGCCGCAGTTCCTCGATGGACGTCGAACCGGGCGTGACCTCGGGTGATTTCCTGCAGGGTTTCTACCTCGGCACGCGTGACGCACTGAGCGAAAAGGACCGCTGGTCGGTCTCGATCACGCTTCCGGATGTCACCCCGTACACGTTGGGAATGCTGATCGCCCTCTACGAGCGCGTCGTCGGGTTCTATGCGTCGCTGGTCGGCATCAATGCCTACCACCAGCCCGGCGTGGAGGCGGGCAAGAAGGCCGCTTCGGGCGTGATTGAGCTGAAGCTGAAGCTGACCGCCGCGCTCAAGGCGGCGGCGGGCCAGGCGTTCACCGCGGAGGCCATCGCCGGTAAGGTGGGCGGCGACCCCGAGCTCGCGTTCAAGATCCTCGAGCACCTGGCGGCCAATGGCGGGGTGAAGCGGAACGCCAAGACGCCGGTTTTCAGCACGACGTACCAGATTTAAAGAAAACGATTGGCGTTATTGCCATTGGGGGCCAAGCTGCCGGTCTTTATGAAGATCGGTACCTTGGCACTCCTCGTTCTTGCCCTTGGCGGTCTGACGGCGACCGGAACCCTCCTGAGCGCCCGCGCGCGGCTGCAGGCCGACTTGGCGGAGTCGGAAGGTCACCGGTCCGGTCTCCGGCAGGAACTCACCACGAACCGCGAGGCCCAAGCCAGCCTGGAGGAGCGCCTCGGGGCGGCTCGTGCGGAGTTGGCCGAAACCCGGGCGCGCACGTCCGCGCAGGAGACGGCCGCCAGCGAGCTCCGTCGCGAACTGGCCGAGGCCCGTGGACGCCTCGCGCAGACCGAGCAAAGGCTCAACGAGATCGAAAAAGAGTCCGGTGGACTCCGGGAGGCCCTGGCCCTGAGCAAGCTGGAGGTCGCCCAAGCCGGCGCCGATGAACTGGCCGCCTACCAGGGGCGCATCGTGAGTCTCGAGGAGGAGCTGGCGGCGCTGCGGGAACAGGCGAACCCAGCCTCCCCTGCGGTCCCGGCGGTGGTCTTGCCCGCGGCCGTGCCAATCGTGAGCGTGGGTCCGGACAGCGCCTTTGTCGTCCTCGGCTTCGGGTCGGCGCAGGGAGCGCGCACGAGCCAGGTCCTGGAAATTCGGCGTGGAACCGAATCCGTGGCCACGGTTCTCATCAGTAGCGTCCACCTCGATCATGCCATTGCGCAGGTCCGGCCCGATACCTTGCGAGCCGGCTTGCACAACGGCGACCTCGCGACCATAACTTCTCCACCATGACCTCCCTCAAGCGCCTCGTGCTGGCGGCCCTTGTCACCTCCGGTGCCCTCCTCGCCGGCTGCAGTTCCCCGTCTGACAGCTCCATTCCGTGGAGCCGTCCCGCCTCCTGGGAAAACCAGGTCCCGGGCATGGGTCCCATGCAGGGCGCAGGCGGCGGCCGCTAAGCCGGTCCTCTTCCCCTCTCTATTCCTCTCCGGTCCCGTCAACGCGGGACCGGATTTTTTATGCCCCGACGCCGGCCTTCTGGTTTGAACCCGGCCCCATCTCGACCCACAGAAGAGATCGCCTGTGAACCCCGTTGCTGACAACCCCTCGCTCCTCCCGCAGCCCGGCCATCTCTATGTCGTGGCAACGCCGATCGGTAATCTCGCGGACCTGACCGAGCGCGCGCGAGCCCTGCTGGGCTCGGTTGATCTGGTGGCCTGCGAGGACACGCGCACGACCGGCGCCCTGCTGACCCGCTTCGGCCTGCGCCGGGAACTGGTGGCCTATCATGATCACAATGAGACGGAGGCCGCCGAGCGTCTCGCGGACCAACTGGCGGCGGGTCGGAGCATAGCCTTAGTGAGCGACGCCGGCACGCCGGCGTTGAGCGATCCCGGGTTTCGCCTGGTGCGCGCCTGCCGCCGCCGCGGGCTGCCGGTCGTTCCCGTGCCCGGGGCCTGCGCCCTGACGGCGGTGCTCAGCGCGGCCGGCCTGCCGACCAATGGGTTCCTGTTCGTCGGTTTTCTCCCGGCCAAGTCGGCGGCTCGGATCGCCTTCCTCGAGAAGTATCGCGCCTTCGACTACACGCTGGCCCTGTACGAAAGCTGTCATCGCATCGACAAGTTTGCCGCGGAGATCCTCGCGCAACTGGGGCCGGATCGCGTGATCTGCATCGCCAAGGAAGTGACCAAGCTGCACGAGACCTTTCTGATCGGACGCGCGGCCGACGTGTGCGCCCGCCTCGGCCAGACCAGCCTCAAGGGCGAGTTTGTCGTGCTGATCGCTCCAGCCGATTTCACCGTGTAACCTGTGCCGGCCAGCCCGCCGCAGCCGCTTCCCGCCCCGCTTCGCCCTCTCTGCCCATGACCTCCGGTCCCGTCGCGATCATCGATCTCGGATCAAATTCCATCAAGCTGCTGGTCGCCGACCGCAGTGCGGACGGCCCGGTCCGCTCGCTGCTGATGCACACCGTCGATGCCCGAATCAGCGCCGGGATCAGCCGGGATCAGCCGCGGCTGAGTGAGGACGGCATGGCGGCGGGTCTGGCGGCCGTGCGCGAGCTGATCGAACGCGCGGCTCCGTTTGCGCCCACGACGACGGTGATGGTGGCCACCAGCGCGGTGCGCGATGCCGGGAATGGCGCGGATTTTCGCGCGCGGGTCCTGGCCGCGACCGGAGTGGCCGTGCGGCTCCTCACGGGAGAGGAGGAGGCCAATTACATCGGGCGCGGACTGGCCTCGGATCCGGCGCTCGGGGCTCTGCATGATTTCTATGTGTTCGACCTCGGTGGTGGCAGCCTGGAGTGCCTTGCCTTCCGCGATCGTCGGGTCGTGCAGGCCATCAGTCTCCCGCTGGGCTGCGTGCGCCTGACCGAGCGCTTCATCCGCGACCCCCAGGGCCCGCTGCCGCCAGCCGAGCGGACCGCCATCATGGAGCACACGCGCCGCGTTCTGGCCGAATCCGGCTTCACGTTTTCCCTGCCCGGCGCGACGGCGGTTTTTGCCGGGGGCAGCATGACGACCCTCCGGGCCGTCCTCGGGGCCCGGACCGGGACCGCCTTGCGCGACACGCCCGCGCTGGTCGGTGTCGCGGAAATCCGCAGCGTGCTCGAATGCCTCGCCGCGCTGCCCCTGGCCGAGCGCCGCGTGGTCCCGGGCTTGCCGGCCGCGCGCGCCGACGTGTTTCCCGCCGCGCTGGCGACGATTCTGGCCATCGCGGAGGCCGGCTCAGTCCCGCTCTTTCAGCATTCCCTCTACAACCTGCGCTGGGGCATCGCGGCGGAACTGCTGGAAAACTGACCAAGCCTGCGAGCCTAGCCGATCGGCGCGGGCGCCATGAGCCCGAAGCGCTCCGCCCATGGCTGCAAGGTCGGGAGAATCCCGCGGTGGAGCGTGATTCCCTGAGAAAGTTGCTGCTCGCGGCGGCGCAGGCCGGATTCACCCGGAAGTCGAACCGGCGCGCCGCCCGGAATGGGGCGCGCAGCCCGGCTCTGCTGGGCGACATGGCCGGTCTCACGGGTGAAGGCAGCCGTCCCGCCGAAACGCGCCGGATCCAGAACCTGCAGGAAGACGGTCGCCGTCCACCCTTCCGCGGGATCGGCGCGGCCGTGCCCGGCCAGGCCGCCAGTGAGTGCCTCGACCAGCAAGGCGAGCGCGTAACCCTTGTGGCCGTGATCCAGTCCGCCAACCGGGAGCAGCGCGCCCGGGAGCTCGGCCGCCATCACGGCGGGATCATCGGTGGCGGCTCCGTCGGCATCGACCAGCCAACGTCCGGGCAGTCGACCGCCTTCGTTGTGGGCCCGCTTGACCATGCCATTTGTCGTGATCGACATGGAGATATCGAAGATCACCGGACCTTCCGCGGTCGGCCAGGCTGCCGCGTAGGGATTGGGCGTGAAGACCCCCTGCGTGCCACCAAAGGGCGCAACGGTCGCGGTGGTCGGGTCCGAGCACGTCAGAATCGCCATCAGGCCCTGATCGGCGATCGGCTTCAGGTAGGCGGCAAGGCAGGCGATGTGATGGCTGCGCCGGATCACGACGGAGCACGTTCCCAATGCGCGGGCGCGCGGGATGGCCGCCGCGATGGCCTCACTCACGAGCCAGGGTCCTGGCAGTCGTTGTCCATCCCAGACCAGTGCCGCCGGTGCGTCCGCCACCACCACGGGTTCTCCGGCCACGGCCATGGCGCCCTTTTCCAGTTCCGCCAGGTACGCCGGCAGCAGGGCGAGCCCGTGAGT
Source organism: uncultured Opitutus sp. (assembly GCA_964476965.1). Taxonomy (GTDB): domain Bacteria; phylum Verrucomicrobiota; class Verrucomicrobiia; order Opitutales; family Opitutaceae; genus CAMAXB01. The sequence continues at coordinate 29,594 of CAYZCV010000016.1, forward strand.
CGTGTGGCCGAGCAAATCGCCCTCGAGCAGGATCGCCGCCACGGTCCCCGCCCTGACCCGATCAAGTCCGCAGCGCTCCAATAGGGTCTGAGCGAAATAAAGCAGCTCCTCGGCGCGATAGGTCGGGGTCATTGCCGTCATCATCCCCCAGTCAGCGTCCCGGGACAACCCCGGAGCGGACCCGGCTTCGGGGAGTTTGCACAATCGTCACCTGCCCGAGTTGCGGCGCGCACGGCGACCTCAAGCTTGGTGCCGATGACCCTTGCCGAGGCCTACCGTCGCACCACTGGAGTCAGCGAAGCGCGGGTCGCGCGGCGCATGTTCTGGTCGTGCCTGCACCGACGGGCGATTCCGCTGGTTCCGGTTCTCTCCACGCTGTTCCCCGGCTATTTCCTCCCGGAAGCCCAATTGCTCGCGCAGGTCGGACGGGCCCGGAGTCTCGCGGCGGTGGATGAGGAAATCCGCGTTTTCCGTCATCAGGACGAGAACCAGGGCTGGCTCCGACGCCGAGCCCGGCTGCGATTATCCACCCGACGGCTGCGGCGAATGGCGGCGGCCGCCTTCGCGCAGGCGAGCGAGGCCGGCAATTCGACGCTGGTCTCGGCATGAGTCTGGCCATCTGGCCATGCCGGTGCGCCTGGCTCTGGCTTCTCTGGCTCCTGCCGCTCTCCGCCGCGGCCGTCGAGCACGAGCTGACCGCTGCGGTGGCGCTGTATGAGGATCGTCGTTACACGGACGCCCGGGTGGCGCTGCGACAGATCGAACGGGCGGACGGCACGGGCCCGACCCTCGACTTCTATCTGGGGCGGATTGCTCTCTGGTTCGATGACGAACGTGAGGCCCTCGAGCGGCTTCAGCGTGCGGTCGAAGCGGCACCCGATGTGGCGCGATACCACAATGCGCTGGGCGATGCCTATGGGCTCGCGGCCCAGCGCGCGCCGCTGGTGGCGAAGTTCGGCTGGGGCCGGAAATGCCTCGCGGCCTACCAGCGCGCGGTGGCGATGGAGCCACGCAACGCCATCTTCCACTGGAGTCTGCTGGCCTACTACCTGCACGCTCCGCGCGTAGCCGGAGGCGGAGTCGCCAAGGCGGAGGCGACCGCGGGGCTGATCAAGGCGCTCGATCCAGAGGGCGGATACGCCGCCCTGATCACGGTTCACCTGGCCACGGAGGATTTCGCCGCGGCCTTCGCGGAGGCCGACCAGGCGCTCGCCCGCGACCCCGACGGCTTTCTCGCCCTCTACCAGCTCGGGCGCTGCGCCGCGCTGTCGGGTCGCGAAACGGCGCGCGGGATCGCCGCCCTCCGGCGCTGTCTCACCCTCCTACCGCCGCGCGGCGACGGCCGACCCAATCTGGCGCTCGTCCATCACCGGCTGGCCCTGCTCCTGGCGCACGAGGGCCTGCACGAGGCGGCGGCCCTGCACCGCGCCCAGGTGCTGGTCGCGCAGCCTGACTTCCGGCTGGAGAAGATGAGCCTCAAGAACTGATCGCCGGAAGGAGCGCTTGTCCCCGCTGCGGTCGCCCCCATAGTTCGGCGCATGGACACACTCGATTGGGCCAGCCTCGGGGACGAGGCCTTGCTGGAGAAGAAGATCTCCCAGCTCGGGCTCAAGATCGAGGGCACCGAGGTCGAGCCCCTGGTCAAGCAGCTCCATGCGGAGCTGGCCGAGAAGGGCCTCGCCTTCATGCCGCCCTGTCATGTCGGCGACGAGTGGTTCGTCCCCGTCGGGATTCCCGCCATCTTCGTGCCGTTTTTCCTCGTGCACGAGCGGCTGCGGAAGCTGGAACGCACCCTCATGCTCGAGGTGGAGGGCGACACGCCGGAGTGGTTCATGCGCCTGATGCGCCACGAGGCCGCCCATGCCTACGCTTATGCGTATCAGCTGCCCCGGCGGCGGACCTGGCAGCGGGTGTTCGGGCGCACGTCGGCGGATGAGACGCCCCAATTCTACCGTCCGCGGCCTTACAGCCATTCCTACGTGGTCCACCTGGATGATTGGTACGCCCAGAGCCACCCGGATGAGGACTTCGCCGAGACCTTCGCGGTGTGGCTGACGCCCGGACTCGATTGGCGCACCCGCTTCAAGGGGTGGAAGGCCCTGCAGAAGCTCGAGTACGTCGACGAGCTCATGAAATCGCTGGCCGGCAAGCCGGCGACCCAGCAGCCCGAGTATCGCGTGGCGGACTTCGACTTCCTCGGCGTGAAACTGAAGACCTACTACGCGCGGAAGCGAAAGCTCTACGAGGACTCGTACCCGGACTTCTACGACAACGACCTGCGGGATCTCTTCCCGGGCGCCCCGGCAGGCGTCGTTGCGCTCCGGGCCTCGGCGTACCTGCGGCAGCGCCGCCGTCCGCTCATGGATGCGGTCTGCGGTGCGACCAACGAGAAGAAGTACCGCGTCAACACCCTGCTCAGCCGCCTCATTGCCCGCTGCGACCAGCTGGGGCTGACGCTGGATCCCCACGAGGGCCGGCAGGACCTGCGGGTGTCCGCCTACATCACCACACTGGTGATGAACTATCTGTTCACCGGTAAGTTCAAACGCACGAAGTGACATGAAGAAGAAGCTGAAGGTACTGGCGTTGTTCGACGCGATCCGCCCGACGGGGATTGACGAGGATCTGAGCGCCGAACTCAAAACGGAGGACTGGAAGACGGAAGCCGGCGTCCTCGCCGCGCTGCGCGAGCTCGGTCACACGGTCGAGCACCTCGCGCTGTACGATGATCTCGATCTGCTGCGGCAGAAGCTGCAGTCCTTCGGACCGGACCTGATCTTCAATCTCGCGGACCAGTTCCGCAACAACCGGGCCTTTGACCAGCACATCGTCTCGATCCTCGCAATGTACGGGGTCCCCTTCACCGGCTGCGGTTCCACCGGACTGACCCTCTGCAAGCACAAGGGCATCTCGAAGAAGATCCTGAGCTACCACCGCATCCATACGCCGGCCTTCGTCATCATCGCCCGTGGGCGCCGCATTGCCCGTCCACGCCAGCTCCGCTTTCCGATCCTCATCAAGCCGCTGAAGGAAGAGGCCTCGCTCGGGATTTCCCAGGCCTCGTTCGTCGAGAATGACGACCAGTTCCGCGAGCGGGTGCAGTTCATCCATGAGAAATACGACAACGATGTGATCGCGGAGGAGTACATCGACGGGCGGGAACTCTACGTCAGCATCCTTGGAAATCACCGGCTGCAGGTCTATCCCGTGCGCGAGCTCGTTTTCCGGGAGGTCCCGCCGGACGAACCCAAGATCGCGACCTACAAGGCCAAGTGGGACGAGGAGTACCGGAAGCGCTGGGGGCTGCAGAACCAGTTCGCCGACGGGCTGGAGCCGGCCCTCGTGCGGCACATCGAGGGGGTCTGCAAACGGATCTACCACCTGCTCACCATTGACGGCTATGCCCGCCTCGACCTGCGGCTGACCGCGGCCAACGAACTCTACTTCATCGAGGCGAATCCGAATCCGATCCTCGCCGCCGATGAGGACTTTGCCCTCTCAGCGATGAAGACCGGCCTCACCTACCCCCAGCTGATCGAACGCATTGTCCGCCAAGGCCTGGTCACCGTGAGGGACTAGTCCCGAGTCCGTGGGACCGCGGTGACTGCACGGGACGTCAGCCGAACCACTGCAGGAAGAGCGTCACCAGCAGCCCATTGGTGAAGTCGATGAGAAATGCCCCGACAATGGGTACGGCGAGAAATGCCTTGGGCGAGGCGCCATGGCGCAAGGTGAGCGTCTGCATGTTGGCCACGGCGTTGGCGGTAATCCCGAGTCCGAAACCGATGTGGCCCGCCCCGATCACCGCCGCGTCGTAGTCACGGCCCATGAAGCGATAGGTCACAAAGACCACGAAGAGCACCGCGACGCCGACCTGGGTCAGCAGCAGGATGAGCATCGGCCCGCCCGCGGCCGCGAGATCGCGGAGATTGATGGTCATCATCGCCGCGGTGATGAAGAGGGCGAGCAGGGCATTCGACCACGCCTGCACGGTCGCGGTCCGAATCCAGGTCCCTCCGGCAACATCGTGCAGATTGCGCACGATCACCCCGACGATCATGGCCCCAATCTGAAGGGCGAAGAACAGCCCGGCCTTTTGCAGATAGAACGTCAGCCACGCGCCGGCCTTCATGCACGCCACCAGCACGCCCAGGACCGCCAGCGCCGCCACGGGATTTTCCACCAGCTGGCGGACGTCCCGCCGCAGGCCGGAGCGAGGCGCGACCGGCGCCTGGGGTGCGACCGCTGAACCCGATGCTTCCGTCGCGCCCGGAGTCTTGAGGCGGTGATGTCGAATCAGCCAACTGCCGACCGGCCCCCCGACCAGTCCGCCGGCCACGATGCCGAACGTGGCTGCAGCGAGGGCGAAGTTGACGGCGCCGGTCAGACCGAGCCGCTCGATCTCAGGGGAAAAGCTCACCGCCGTACCCGGACCGCCCGTGAGCGTGAGGGCCGCACAGACGAGACCCAGCAGCGCCGAGACCCCGAGGGCTTTCGCCACGAGGAGGCCGACCAGGTTCTGCACCACGGCGAGAACGGTCGAAAGACCCAGCAGGCGCAGCACCAGCCAAGCGCCCGGTTTGAGCACCTCCCAGGATGCGTTGAGGCCGACGCAGGTGAAGAACGCAACCATGAGCGGAAGCGTGGAACCCACCGCGGGCCGATCGACCCACAGGGGCTCAATCGTCACCAGCCAGGACCAGGCCGCCGCTGAGGTTCGGGACACCAGTGTGACCGCCGCAGCACCGCTCCCATTGATCACCACCAAGGCAACCGCCGCCAGCAGGCCACCGATCACGGAGGCCGGAACACTGAGCCGTCGCAACCAACCCACCCGGTCGACGATCTGTTCGCCGGCGAGCACGAGCGGCGCGGCCAGCGCCAGCACGGCGAAGGCCGGCAGGGTCAGGGTAAGAGGCTCCACGCGGCGAGCCTACGCAACCCGTGCGGGCCGCCCAGCCGAAATTGCCTGCGGGCTACTTGGCGCCGTCGACTTCCGCCGGGGTGATGACCCATAGCTTGTAGTCGATGGACGGATCCGGGGTGACGATCGGCATCGCCGACTGCACGCGGGGATCGGGCTCCACCATGGTCAGGCGGTAGTCCCGGGCCGGCGGTTCCGTGCGCGTCGCTACGGGGGCTGCCAGCTTCCGCCAGGGCGTCGGGGTGGTCTGCAGCGCGAGCAGTTCCGTCGGGCTGCTTTGCGCCAGCGGAGTCGGGACAAAATCCAAGGGGGCGCCTACAAACACCGGCAGGTTCGGCTCCGCGGCGAAACCGGGAGCAGCCAACACCGCGACGACCAAGGCCAGACGGGACATCCACATGGCTTAACGCTAGCGATCTGCGATCACCTGGCAAGCCCTCAGTCGCGCCGCTCGTGGGCGTGGAAGGTCGGCTTGGCCCGCGCCGCCTGCAGAGCGCTGGCGGACGGCTTTCGCGCCTGCGCCTCCGCCGCCTTTTTGACGACCGTCCGGAGCTGCTTCATCTGTGCGGCGAAGTCCTTGGGCAGCGGGGCACGCAAATCGAGCACCTTGCCTGTCACGGGGTGCGTCACCACCAGGTGCTCGGCGTGGAGCATGACGCGATCCGGCTGGATCTTGAGCCGGGCGTCGGGCTTCCACCCATACACTTCGTCGCCGAGCAGGATGTGGCCGAGGTCCTTGAGGTGAACGCGGATCTGGTGCGTGCGGCCAGTGTGAATCAGGCAACGGACGAGTGTGGCAACCTGCCCGAAAGTCTCGACGATTTCCCAGTCGGTCCGGGCATCGCGGCCCCCGTCCTCCGGCTCGACCACGCCCATCTTGTGCCGGTGATTCGGGTTGCGGCCGATCGCCTTGCGGATGCTTCCGCTCATGAGCGAGGGTACGCCCGCGACCAGCGCCAGGTACTCCTTCCGCAGGGAACGGGCGGAAAACTGCTCCGCCAGGCCACGATGGGCGGCGTCCGTCTTGGCCACCAGCATCACCCCCGAGGTCTCGCGATCAAGGCGGTGGACGATGCCCGGACGCTCGACGCCGCCGATGCCGCTGAGCGAGCCGGCGCAGTGGGCAAGCAGGGCGTGCACCAGCGTATCCTCTCCGGTCGCTGCGCCGGGATGCACGACCATGCCGGCCGCCTTGTTCAAGGCGAGCAGGTGCTTGTCCTCAAACAGCACATCGAGGGGAATCTTCACCGGCCGCAGGTCGGTCGGCCGCGTATCCGGAAAGGAATACACCAGGGTGTCGCCCGTGCTGACCGACTGGCTGCGCTCGATCGCACGTGGGCCCAGCTTGACCAGACCGGCCGCGAACGCGCGCTGCCACGCCATGCGGCTGTGCTCGGGGAAGGCCCCGGCCAGCACCTTGTCGGCGCGCTGTCGGCGGACCCCGGGCGGGACCAGGTACGGCGTGGAGGAATCGTCGGGAGAAGACACGGACGCGCACTGGAGTGGATTCCCCCTCCTCGCGCAACGCTCAACCGCGGAGGCGCCCCCGCCCTACCCACCCGCCAGCCGGACCTGCCGGTCGATTTCCGCCTGCATGGCTGTGCGCACCGGCGGCGGAACCAGGGCGGCCTCCCAGCCATGGCGGGCGAGTTGCGCAAGCTCGTTGATGGAAAAGCCCGCCTCGCCGGCCAGCGCGGTGTACTCGCCGATGAGGTCATTGGCAAAGACCAGCGGATCGTCCGTACTGAGCGTGCAGCGCACCCCCGCCCGCAGCAGGGCGCGCAACGGATGGTCAGTATACGAAGCGTAGACCCCGAGCTTGAGATTGCTGATTGGACAAACGTCGAAGGTCACCCCCCGGTCGCGGGCCAAGGCGACCACGCGAGGGTCCTCGATCGCGCGCACCCCGTGCTCAATGCGCGTGACGCCAAGTGACTCGATCGCCTCGCGGACCCGCCCGGGGCCGTCGAACTCGCCCGCATGGCATTTCGTCAACTTGCCGGCGGCCCGCAGGCGGGCCCAGACCTTCGCCGTCCATGGTTCGGTCGGGGCCACCTCATGCCCGTGCAGGTCAACCCCGGCGAGATCGTCCCAGTTCTCCAGGTCGTCGATCACGCCCTGCATGGGTCCGACGTAGTCGGAGCGGAGCATGCCGGCGAAGATGCGAACCTCCAGGCCCGGCGGCACCGCCGCCCGGATCGCCGCAATGATCTCCCGTCCAGGCACGCCGATGAAGCCGGAGACCGGAAGGTGGAAGCTGGTCTCGACGTAGCGCACATTCTGGCGGACATGGTGGGCGAACGTGACCCGCGCCGCTTCGTGGTAGCGCTCGGCCGAGACGAACCAAGGCAGGGCGTGACCCAACAGCACCTCGTCAAAGGCGGGAAACGAGGCGAAGCGGAAGTCCGGCCGCCGAAAGGCCGGATCCGGCGGAAATCTCACCGGGTCCCACGCGGTCAGCAGGTCGTAGGACAGCGAGCCCTCGAGGTGCAGGTGCGTTTCCGTCTTCGGCAGCGCGTGGACAAAACTTCGCGTGCGATCAGGCGAGTGCATCGGGACCGGGTGAAACGCGCCGCGCGCGCAAGGCGCGCGGCGCCCGCATCATTTCTTCGCTCCGAGCAGATAGTCGGGGTTCAGCTTGTGCAGGCTCTTGGGCACAAAGAGCCCGTCCTTGCGGATCAGCTTCCCATCAAACCAGATCTCTCCGCCACCGTACTCGGGGCGCTGGATGCAGACCATGTCCCAGTGCACCTGGGACTTGTTGCCATTGCCCACGCCCTCGTAGGCCTGGCCGGGTGTGAAGTGGAAGGACCCCGCGATCTTTTCGTCAAAGAGGATGTCCCGCATCGGCTCACGGATGTGGGGATTGAAGCCGATCGCAAACTCGCCGATGTAGCGGGATCCCGCGTCGCTATCGAGAATCTCGTTGAGGCGCTTCGTGTTGTTGGACGTGGCCTCGACCACCCGACCCTGCTTGAACACGAGGCGGATGCTGTCGAAGGACGTGCCGAGATAGACGGTCGGCGCGTTGTACTGGATGACGCCCTCGACGCTGTCCTTGACCGGGCAGGAAAACACCTCGCCATCGGGGATGTTGCGCTCGCCCCCGCATTCGCGCGAGCCGATGCCCTTGATCGAGAAGCGGAGATCGGTGCCCGGTCCCTTGATGTGCACCCGGTCGGTTGCATCCATCAGCGCCTTGAGCGCCTTCATGCCCGGAATCATCCGCGCGTAGTCGAGGGTGCAGACGTCGAAGTAAAAGTCCTCGAACCTCTCCGTGCTCATCCCGGCCTGCTGGGCCATGGCGGGAGTCGGCCACCGCAGGACGACCCACTTGGTGTCGTTGACGCGGTGGTCGAGCACGGGCTTCATCAGGCGAGAGACCAGCTGGACCTTGCTCGCCGGGACATCCGAGCTTTCGAAGATGTTGTCGGAGCCGCGCAGCGCGATGTAGGCGTCCATCTTTTCCATGCGCTTGAGTTCGATCTCTGCATGCGGAGCGTATTGGGCCTCCTCGGCCCCAAGCATCAGCTCGCGGCTGACGCGCGCGCGGTTGATGTTCACGTACGGGTGCGCACCGCGGGCCCGGGCGGCGCGGATGAGGGCCACCACCATGGTGTCCGGCACGTCGAACGCATCGATGAGCACGCGCTCGCCCTTCTTGAGCGAGGTGGAGAATCCGGTGAGGCCCTCGGCGAGCCGGTGAAAGCGGGGATCGATCAGCATGATGCCCTGAGCTTAACGCCCGGAAGCCCCCCGCGCGCAAGCGAAAGGTGCCACCGCGGGCGCGGGAGCATCCGCTTGACGCCGGTCCCGAGCTGACGGGAAACGGGGGCGAGGCGGGGCGGCTTCAGACCACGGGCGTGGCCTGTTCGGGAAAGCAGATCCGGCCCACCGCCTCGTCAAAGTCCGCGGCCCCGCGGATGATCTCGATCTCGAGCCGCAGGTAATACACCGGCACCGGGCACGGCATGTCGTCGGCGATGCGGACCGCGTCCTTCTCCGTGGTCACGATGTAGTCCACCTTGTTGGCGAGTGCCGCGCTGAATATCTCGACGAAGTCCTCGTACCCGAAGCGGTAGTGGTCGAGAAAGCGCCGGGTGAACACGAGCTCCGCACCCAGGTCCTTGAGGAATTTCTCGAAGCTCTCCGGCACGGCGATTCCGCTGAAGGCCCCGACGCGCCGGCCCTTCAGGTCGGCAAGCGGCAGCCGCTCGGCGCCGCCGAAGCGCTGGAGATGCTTGGGCCGGTGGGCGCACTCGATGATGTCGACGTCGGGATTGTGGGCGCGGATCATCTCCTCCAGCTCGGCGTCTCTCTGGCCGTCCGACTTGGTCAGGAAAACATAGCTGGCGCGCTCGAGATGCTTGATAGGCTCGCGCAGGATACCGCGGGGCAGCGTAAAGCCGTTGCCGAAGGGGTTGGTCTTGTCGACCAGCAGCAGGTTGAGCCGGCCCTTCAGCGGCAGGTACTGGAAGCCGTCATCGAGCACCAACGTGTCGCAACCGAACTGCTTGATCGCGTAGGCGCCCGCCTTGACCCGGTTCTTGTCCACCAGCACGACGACCCCGGGAAGATTGCGCGCGAGCATGAAGGGCTCGTCGCCGGCCTCCTCGCTGTTGAGCAGGACCGTCCGGCCGTCGCTCACGACCTTCGGGGGCGGCTCGGCGGTGTGGGTGAGCGCGTACCACCACTTCTTCCACAAGGGCGGCGACTTGCTCTTATAACCCCGGCTTAAAATCGCGACGGTGCGCCCGCGGTCGCGCAGGGCCCGGGCAAACTTTTCCACGACGGGCGTCTTGCCGGTTCCGCCGACCGTCAGGTTGCCCACCACCACGACCAGGCACCCGAGCGGATGGTCCTGCAGGATCCGCTGCCGGTAGAGCCAGAGGCGCGCCTGCGTGATGCCGGAAAAGAGGTAGGACAGTGCCTGCAAAAAACCGGCAAACACCACCGCGCCCGAATCCTCCCGGCGGCCCGTGATCACATCGATGGCGTAGAGCTCAAAGGCGTTGAGCTTTCGTTTGAGCCAAGAGGCGGACATGCGGACGATATGGGATTGGCCATTGACGAACGGCGTCAGCTGGCGATTTGTTTCCTCTTCTATCAGCACGCCCGCGCAGCCACGCAATCCACATCTGCCGACCTCCCTTTCTCCATGAGCTACAAACTGTTCATCCCCGGTCCCATCGCCGTCTCGGAAAAGACGCTGCAGGCCATGGCCAAGCCCATGATCGGCCACCGCAGCACCGATTTCGTCGCGCTCTACCAGTCCATCCAGCCGGACTTGCAGGCGCTCTTTTACACGAAGGACCCCGTCTACCTGTCGACGAGCAGTGCCTGGGGCATCATGGAAGGCGCCCTGCGCAATGTCTGCACGAAGAAGGTGCTGAATTGCATGAATGGGGCGTTCTCCGATAAGTGGAATGATGTCGCCCTCCGCATCGGTCGCCAGGCCACCGCGCTGAAGTTTGACTGGGGCCAGCCCGTCGATCCCGAGGCCGTCCGCCGCGAGCTCGCGACCGGTGCCTACGATGCGATCACCCTGATCCACAACGAGACTTCGTGCGGATGCATGAGCGATCTCCCGGCCCTGATGGCGGTCATCCGCGAATTTCCGGACGTGATCTCGATCGTGGACACCGTGAGCTCGTTCAGCGTGCTCCCGATCAAGAAGGACGAGCTCGGCATCGACATCTTTATCACCGGTTCGCAGAAGGCCCTCGCGATGCCCCCCGGCCTCGCACTCGTGTCCGTCTCGAAGCGTGCGCTCGACCGTGCCGCCAAGGTGACTGATCGCGGCTACTACTTCGACCTGGTCGAATTCCAGAAGAACCATGAGAACGGCATGACCCCGAGCACGCCGGCGATCGCCCTTATCTATGCCCTGAAGTCGAAGCTGGAGGACATCAAGGCCGAAGGCGTCGAGGTCCGCTACGCCCGCCACGCCCGCCTCAATCGAGCGGTCCGGGACTTCATTCTCGGCAAGGGCTTCAAGCTCTTCCCGAAGGAGGGCTATGGCTCCCTGTCGCTGAACTGCTTCGCGAACACGCTCAACATCGACCTCGCGGCGCTGAACAAGATTCTCAAGTCCAAGCACAAGCTCGTGATCGACGGCGGCTACGGGAAGCTCAAGGGCAAGACCTTCCGCATCTCGAACATGGGCGACGAGACCGACGAGACGATCGCCGCGCTGATCAAGTCCCTCGACGCCGCGCTCGCCGAGACGCCGAAGCTGCCGGCGGCCTGAGACTCCCGCGAGTCCCCACCCAGAATGAGTGCCGGCCCCCACGGGCCGGCATTCGCTTGCGTAGGCGTCGAGCATCCCTTTGCTCCGATCCGGTTCCCGCGGAGGCCGGATTGCCTCCGGCCCGGCCAGTGAGAAGCCTTCCTGCCGCCCTTCCCGTCCTCTCCTCGTGATCTGGATTATTATCATCCTTCTCTGCGTACCGGGAGCCGCCCTGCTCTGGCTCCGTCGGCGGGGTTGGGATCGGTCGGAAGCCCTGCGGCTGGGACTGTTGACTCTGGTCTGCGCGGCCATCTCGGGACCGTTCATCAACGATCAGGCCCTCGGCACGGGCGAAGCGACCAACTACTCCCTGGCGGTCGCCGACACGGTCGTGCAGGCGCGCGCCGGCACGTTTCCGGTCCATGTCGGCCAGAGCGAATTTGCGTTCAATGGCCGCGTCCATCCCCTGCGCACGGCGGTCTATTTCACTCATGTGCCGGTCCTGCTGGATGCGATCACCTTCCGGCAGCTTTCGTTCTGGGGGCTGCAGAACCTGAGTCTGGCCCTGAGTCTGTGGCTGGGCGTCTTCGTGCTCTACGCCTGTCTGCGTTGCTCGGTCCGGCCGGCGCCCTGGCTGGCATGGGCGCTGGCGACGCTCTTCGGATTTTCGCCGGGCCTCCTCGCGCCGGCCTACGGGATGGATCTGTACATGACCGTGACCGCCGCGCCGTTCGTCGTGTTGGCTCTCTTTGGCGCGACGCAGGGGTTTTCGACCCGCACGTTGGCCAGCTATGCCTGGATGGCGATCGGCCTGGCCGGCACTTGGCTCGCCCACCCGCCCGTGGCCGCGTGGACCAGCCTCGCCTGCGCAGGGATCGTGGCCGCCAGTTGGCTCTCGCAGAGACCGCGCGTCGGCGCCGCGCTCAACCTTCTGCTGGCCGCCGTGCTGGGTGCCTTACTCAGTGGCTGGGCCTTCGTCTCGGCCCTGTCGTTGCGGGACGGTATCGTCGAGACGGCTCCGGCTAATCTGGTGTCGGAACTGGTCGCCGCCACAACGAAGGCGGTGGGTTGGTCGGGCCTGTTGCCCGTGCGTGGCGGGGGAACTGAACTCGGCGACTACCAATTGGGCTACGCGGGCTGGGCGCTGCTGCTCGCCGCCGGCCTGGTGGCCCTGCGCCGGGGCACCGGCGTGGTCCGGGCGTTGCTGGCCGTCGCCGCCTTTCTTTTGGTGCTGACCCTGCCAATTCCGGTGCTGCATGAGCGTCTGTGGCACGCGATGCCCCCGGTCTTCGGGATGCTCACCAACTCCTGGCCGATGCAGCGCGCCTACCTATTGCTGGCGACGATCGTGATCTTCGCGTTCGCGCTCAGCTGGACCCACGTCGCGCCGCTCTTGGCGGCGGGC
>CAYZCV010000017.1:0-38518 GCA_964476965.1 uncultured Opitutus sp.
GATCCTGCTGCGGGAGAGTGGCATTGATCTTCCGCTGCTGATCGTTTCCGGCACGATCGGCGAGGAGACCGCGGTGGCGGCGATGCGTGAGGGGGCGGCGGACTACCTGATGAAGGATCGGCTGGTCCGTCTTGGGCAGGCGGTCACGCAGGCGCTTGATCAGGGACACCTCCGGCGCGAGCGCCGGCTGGCTCTGGCGGCGTTGGCCGAGAGCGAGGAGCGCTTCCGGGAACTGGCGGAGAATATCAACGAGGTTTTCTGGCTGACTGATGTGGCGAAGAATCGGATGCTCTATGTGAGCCCGGCCTACGCCGTGATCTGGGGGCGTCCGTGTCAGACCCTGATCGATTCTCCGTGGGCGTGGCTGGAAGCCATCCACCCGGAGGACCGGGCCCGGGTTGAGGAGGCGGCGCTGACGCGGCAGCGGCTGGGTAGCTATGATGAGGAGTACCGGATTGTTCGCCCGGACGGGGAGGTGCGCTGGATCCGCGACCGGGCCTTTCCGGTTCGCTCCGAGCGGGGCGAGGTGTACCGGCTGGTGGGCGTATGCACGGACATCACGGCCCGACGCCGGGCCGAGCAGGCGCAGCGCGAAAGCGAGGATCGGCTGCGCGTGCTGATCGAGAACACCTCCGACATTATCTCGCTGGTCGACGATCGCGGCGTGTTTCACTTCCACGGCCCCTCCGTCGAGCGCATCCTCGGCTACACGGTGGGGGAACTGCAGGGAAAGTCGGCCTTTGACTTTGTGCATCCCGATGACCGGGAACGACTGCAAGCCTCGCTCGGGCGCGCGCTGCAGAAGACGGTTGCCTCCGAGTTCGTGGAGATCCGGTTCCGGCGGAAGGACGGCGCCTGGCGAACCCTCCAGGTCATCGGCAAGTACGCCGGCGAGGCTGATGGCGTGCAGCTGATCGTGGTCAACTCCCGCGACGTGACCGAAGAGCGGGCCCTGGAGGCGCAGTTCCTGCGGGCCCAGCGGCTGGAGGCGATCGGTTCCCTGGCCAATGGGGTGGCGCATGACCTCAACAACATCCTCTCGCCCGTGATGATTGCCGCCGGCCTGCTGAAGGAGGCAGCCAGTCTGCAGGCGGACCGCCATCTCGTGGAGATGATTGAGCAGGCAGCGCGGCGCGGGGCCGACATCATCCGCCAGCTGCTCACCTTCAGCCGCGGCCTCGACGGCGAGCGGGCGCCGGTGCAGTTGCGCCATCTCGTGAAGGAGATGGGGGCTCTCATGCGCGAGACGTTCCCGCGGGAGATTGCGATTGAGACCGAGGTGCCGGCGACGCTGCCCCTGGTACGGGGAGATGCCACGCAGATCCACCAGGTTCTGATGAACCTCTGCGTCAACGCGCGAGATGCCATGCCCACCGGTGGGCGGCTGCGCGTGGCGCTGACGGAGGCGGTCGTGACAGCCGCCGAGCTGGCCTCCGGGCATCCGGGGGTGGAGCCCGGCACGTTCGTGCGCCTCACCGTCGTGGATTCCGGTGCGGGGATCGCCCCGGCTAATCTCACGCGCATCTTCGATCCGTTCTTTACGACCAAGGAACCGGGCAAGGGCACCGGCCTGGGTCTCTCCACCGTGCTGGGAATCGTACGGAGCCACCGCGGCTTCATCACGGTCAAGTCGGAGCCGGCCCGGGGATCCGAGTTCAACATTCACTTACCCGTGGATCGAGGAGACGTCCTGGCGGGCGAAGCGGAGGAACCGTTTCCCGTGACGGATGGCGATGGCCGCAGGGTGCTGGTGGTGGACGACGAGGATTCCCTCCGCAAGACCATCGCCATGGTCCTCGAATCACGAAACTACCGGGTGCAGACAGCATCCAACGGGGCCGAAGCCCTGGCGGTGCTGGCGCGACCGGACTCCGGGGACTTTGCTCTGGTCATCACGGATCTCATGATGCCTGAACTCGGGGGCGCCGAACTGATTCGCCAGCTGCGCGTGCGGCGACCCTGGCTGCCGGTGCTGGCCACCAGCGGTCAGGCCGACGAGCAGGCGCGGGCCCAGCTCGCGCAAGTGGGCGTCCTGTCGATCCTGGTCAAGCCCTTCCGGCCGCTGCAGCTCCTCCGCGCGGTCGATGAAATTCTCGGCGCGCGGAAGTAGCGGGCGCGGGTCGCGCTCAGAGATTCGCGATGATGGCATCGGCCATCGCCCGGGTGCCGACGGCCGGCCGGCCGAAGGCGATGTCGCCGGTGCGCACGCCGTCGACCGCCACCGTCTTCCGCACGGCCGCCTCGATGCGCGTCGCCAGGGCGTCCAAGCCGAAGCTGTAGCGCAGCATCAGGGCTCCGGAGAGCACCTGGGCGCAAGGATTGGCGATGCCCTTGCCGGCAATGTCGGGGGCGGTGCCGCCAGCCGGCTCATAGAGGCCGAAGGGCTTGCCGTGGCGATTCAGGCCGGTGCCGAGCGAGGCGCTGCTCATCATGCCGAGGGAGCCGCAGATCACGGCCATCTCGTCGGAGAGGATGTCGCCGAACATGTTTTCCGTGAACAGCACGTCGAACTGGTTGGGGTCCCGCGCCAGCTGCATCGCGGCGTTGTCCACGTACATGTGGGTCAGCTGCAGGTCCGGGTGACGCGCGGCGAAATAGGCGATGACGGTCTTGCGCCACAGGACGGAGGTCTCGAGCACATTGGCCTTGTCGACCGAGCAAACCCGCTTGCCGCGGGCGCGCGCGGTGACCGCAGCGACCTCCGCGATGCGCTCGATCTCGCTAGTCTTGTACACCATGGTGTCGACCGCCTGCTGCTCGCCATTGGGGAGCGTGGTGGTGGTCTTGGGCTGGCCGAAATAGATGCCCCCCGTGAGTTCGCGGATGCAGACGATGTCGATCCCGTTCGGGATGCGTTCCGCCTTGAGGGGCGATGCGTCGACGAGGTCCTTGTACAGCAAGCCGGGCCGGATGTTGGCGAAGAGATTGAAGGCCTTGCGCAGGGGCAGGAGGGCGGCGCGCTCCGGCTGGTCCTTGGGCGGGAGCTTCTCCCACTTGGGGCCACCAACGGACCCGAAGAGGATCGCATCGGATTCCTGGCAGAGCTTGAGCGTCGAGTCGGGAAGGGCCTTGCCGTGGTTGTCGATGCCGGCGCCACCGACATCAGCAGTCTGATGCACGAGGGTCAGACCCTCCTTCTGGGCCACATGGGCCAGCACGCGGAGCGCCTCGGTCATGACCTCGGGTCCAATGTAATCGCCAGGGAGAACGGCAAACGTAAGGGTCGACATGGGAAAGGGAGAGGTTGGTTGCGGGAACTCCCGCTTGGCAAGCCGCCTTTCGGAGGCGGGTTTTGGCCCTGGGTCCGATCGGTCCCATCAGTCCGAGGGGTCCGATCTCAGCCTGCCGCGCTTTCACGATTGCGGCTCAGCGCAAAGCTTGTGTGCATGCGGGGGATGAAGCTGCACGTCCTGCCGGCAGGACCCCTCCAGACCAATGCCTACCTGATCACCGCGCCCGAACGGGGCGAGGCGGTGCTGATTGATGCCCCGGGCGGGATCTGGCCGTTGGTCGAACCGCGCCTGGCGGCCGACGGATGCAAACTCACGGAGCTGTGGATCACCCACGGACACTGGGACCACATCCAGGATGCCGCAGTCGTCATTGACGCCACGAAGGCGAAGGTCACCGCCCACGCGGCTGACGAGGTGCTGCTCAAATCGCCGGCCGTGATGATGAAGTTCCTCGGCCGGAACCTGAAGGTCGATCCGGTGGCGGTGGACCGCTGGGTGGCCCAGGGCGATCGGGTGGCAGCGCTCGGTCTGGACTGGGAGGTGCGCCATGTGCCCGGTCACTGTCCCGGGAACATCCTCTTCCTCGTTGGACACTCAGCCTTCGTGGGCGATGCCCTTTTTGCAGGCAGCGTTGGCCGCACGGATTTGCCGGGCGGGGATCGGGCGGAGCTGGAGGCCTCCATCCGGACCCAGATCTACACGCTGCCCGACGCGACCAAGATTTACCCGGGGCATGGTCCCGCCACGACGGTCGGTCACGAAAAAGCCACCAATCCCCATGTCCGCGGCTGATCACGAATCCTACGTCAGGCGCGCACTCGCGCTGGCCCGGCAGGCCTGGGGAGACACGCACCCCAACCCGATGGTCGGGGCGCTGATTGTCGAGGATGGGGCCGTCGTGGCCGAGGGCTTTCACGTGCGTGATGGAGAGGCTCACGCCGAGCGCATGGCTCTGACCCGCTTGGGCCGGCGGCCCAAACCGCAGGCGGTTCTCTACGTGACTTTGGAGCCGTGCTCGACTCACGGACGCACGGGGGCCTGCTGCGATGCCATCATCGAGGCCGGGCTCACCCGGGTGGTGGTTGGGGCGACCGATCCGAATCCGGCCCATGCCGGCGCCGGTTTTGCGCGGCTGCGCGCGGCGGGCGTGGAGGTCACCGAGGGCGTGCTGGCGGATGAGTGCACCGACCTGAACCTGTTGTTCAATCACTGGATCACCACCGGCACGCCGCTTTTCGCGGCCAAGGCGGCGGTGTCGCTCGACGGGAAAATTGCGACCCGCTCCGGCGATTCGCAGTGGATCACCCATGAGGATTCCCGGGCCGATGTGCATCGCTGGCGCCGGCTCTTTCCCGGCATTGCGGTGGGGGCGGCCACGGTGATCAAGGACAACCCCCGGCTGACGGCCCGCCGCGGCGGCGAGGAGTGGTGTGGGTGGCGTTTCGTTTTCGACGGACTCCTGCGGACGGTCGCGGAACGTTCGCTGCCGCAGGTCTACACGGATGAGCACCGAACCAAGACCATCGTGGTGACCACGGCGCATGGCGGCATGGGCTATGTGCGTCGCCTGCGCGACCTGGGGGTGAATGTCTGGGTGATGCCGACCCCGACCAAGCGGGTGCTCGCGGCGGACTTCCGGCGCAAATGCGCGGAGGAAAAAATCACGGGCGTGTACTTTGAGGGCGGAGCCCAGCTGATCAGCGAGTGGCTTCGGCAGCGAGAGCTCGATTACCTCTTCGTCTATCGGGCCCCGGTGCTCTTCGCGGATGACCGGGCGAAGGGAATTTTTGGTGGGCTGCGCACAGAGAAACTGGCCAACGCGGTGCGTCTCTCCTTGATCCGGCACGAGCGCTTTGGCGATGATGAACTGATGCGGGGGCGGGTTGACTACCCGGAGAAGCTGCAGGTCGACGAGACCGCTTATAGCCTGGGTTGATCCGCATGAACGCGCCCGCTGAATCCCGGATCCCAATCTACGTCGCGTCGGGCAATGCGCACAAGGTGGCGGAGCTGCAGGCGCTGGCCGAGCGGGATGGACTTCCGGTGGAGCTGCGATCCGCGCGGGAGGTGGGCGGGATGCCGGCGGTGGTTGAAGACACGGGGACCTTTGAGGGCAATGCGGCCAAGAAGGCCCGGGCCCTGCACGCCTGCCTGCCGGCGGGTGCTTGGGCCTTGGCGGATGACAGCGGGCTTTGCGTGGACGCGCTCGACGGGGCGCCCGGGGTGGAGTCGGCCTACTATGCAGGCCCGGCCGGTGATGCGGCGGCCAATCTGCACAAGCTGGTCACGGTGTTGCGCGGGGTGCCGGCCGGACAGCGCGGGGCCCATTTCCGGTGCGTGCTGGTTCTGATTTCACCGGCGGGAGAGCAGCAGGTGTTCTCCGGACGATGCGAGGGCACGCTGCGCGATGAGCCGGCGGGTGGTCACGGGTTTGGTTACGACCCGCTCTTCGTGCCGGCGGAGGCCGCCCAGACCTTTGCGGAACTGCCGGAGGAGGCCAAGAACCGCCTTAGCCACCGCAGCCGGGCCTGGGCCCGGCTGGCGGAGTGGTGGCGCGGGCAGCCGATCGGCTAGGATCCGGACGAGCCCGCTCCCGAGGGCAGAGCAGCCTTGATGGCGTCATACTCAGCCTTGGTCAGATCGGTGAAGTCGACCCGGCGGTAGGACATGACGATCGGCATCTGCGGGGGGTAACGCTGCTGCTCGCCAAACAAGGTGTTGAAGCCCCACAGGCGGGTCGGGGGACCGTAGTAGCGTAGGCCCCAGGGTTCGTCGGCGACGCGGCTCTCGTACATCACGACGATGGAGCCACGGATGGCCGCCGTGCCGCCCCAGGTCTCGAGAAAGCGGGGCAGATTGTGCACGCCCCCGCTGTTCTGATTGCTGCCATTCTTGTTCGAAGGCGTGACACCAACGAGGAAGGCGGCGGCGATCTCGGCCGAACCGCCGCCAAATTTGGTGTCACGGGCGGAACCTGCGACCGCCCCGGGATAGACCGAGGGGACGGTCGATGTGTTTGAGCCTTCGACGCGATTTGAGTTGGAGGGGTTGGTGGTGGCCCAGTTCGAGCTCCAGTTGGACGATGTGCTGCGGACGCCGCTGAGGGCGTCATTCCACCCGCCGGTCTGTACGCCCGAGCTGTCAAAGGTCGGATGCGAAAGCAGCGTGATCGCATCCGCCGCGAGCGCGACGGGGCGCTCGCCGGTCTCAGGGTAGCGGGCGCTATTGGAGGTCCCGGTGGTCGAACTGCTGATGGTACCGTCGGCATTGAAGTGGCCGAGGATGTACATGGCATCGTTGGTTCCGAGGGTGAGCCCCTCGTCGGCCACGCCGGCCGCGCCCGCCTTGCTGGCCACCTGGCCGCGGCCGTTGATCAGGCGCACGCCGGAGTCCTTGCGGGTCTCGGCCTCGACCGACTCGATGTAGATGGCGCCGTTCCAGTCGCTGGCGCTGAAGCCCTCGATTGCGTTGTCGGCATCGATGGCAACCGACGAGGTCGCGGTGGCACGGTAGTTGGCGTAAACAGTCGTGCTCGTGGCGGCGTTGACGGTGTAGTCAACGGCCTTTTTCAACGCGTTCATGTCGACCTCGATGATATCGATATCCTTTGGCGCGAAAGTATTGGTCCCGGATCGCGCGGCCCCGTAGTTAAAGGAGGATACGTGGCGCCGCAGGTCCTTCATCTGGTCGGGCTTGATCTGCACCACGGTGTTGGTGGCCAGATCGGTGTCGGTCGCATAGGCCGAGTGGCTGGGCGTGCCCGGCAGGAAGACCTCGGTTCCGTCCTTCTTGAAGGCGCGGATCGCTCCGGCCGCAAGCGAGATGGTCGTGCCATCCGGCTTGCGGGCGTTGCGGGCGGTGGAACTGGGATTGACCGCAATGTAGAGGCCGGACTTGCGTGACACCTTCTGCGATTCCATCTCCGCGTTGTAGCCGGCGTCGGTGCTGGCAAGGGGCGGCTCGATCAGGGCCCGACCGCTGTTGACCGAATTGTCCGTTCCGTTGGAGGGCGTGGGGTCCTCGGTGTAATCGCCGAGGGCGACCGGCTTGTAGGACTGGATGCCGTGCGACTTCGTCTGGAGATTGCCGTTATAGGTGTTCGACGCGAACGAGCGGAATTCGCCGTTCGTGATGTCTGATTCAGCTGACTGGCCCATCTTCTGGTCCTTCCAAACCGAGCCGACCTTGAGGCTCTTGGTCACCCCGGCGCGGTCGACGAAGTAGAAGTCATTGTCCGCCGAGACTTCCGTCGATCCATTGTCGCGGATAGGTGGGGTCTTGAACCCCTTGTACAGGCCGCCCGTGGCCGTCACTTGCGCCATGAAGTTGAGCGGGCCGCTGCCCTGCTTGGTCACATAGAGATTGCCGTTGGCATGGACCGGCCCCCAGATCGTCATGTTGGGACCGGGCGCGATCTCGAGGTCCATGTTGTAGAAGATGGCGTGGGCAAACAGCGGGGCGCCGCGCACGGACAGCCGCTCGCTCACGTACGAGGTGATAGGCGGGCCCTGGTTGGTGGGCGGCGTGACGGTGGCTTTGGCGATCACCGCGATGTCGCGCCGGAAGATCCATTTGCCCTTGAGCGGATCGAACTCGTTGTTCTGGTCGGCCGGGTCCACGAAGTAGGCATTGGTGTAGCCTGGGGTGTTGACGATCGTGATCATCCCGCCGACGAGCTGGGTGGAGGCGTAGTTCACGTTGCCACCCGAGAAGAAACTGGAGCCGGGCACGACCGGGGCGTCAGCGCCCACCGCGAAGGCCTCGGGTGCAAAGGTTGAGCGGGTATCGAGCTTCGTGCGGATCTGGTAGAAGCCGAACTCGGCGATGGCCTCCGCGGCATTGCGGGCCTCGAGCCGCAGGGAATTGCGGTAGTTGAGCCGGCGTTCGGTCACGGACCAGTTGAGGATGCTGGCCACGAGGATCAGCATCACGGACGTGACGATGATGACCGCGAGGAAGGCCGAGCCGCGGACGGAGGAACGGGAGGTGCGGAGCATGGGGAAGGGGGTCAGCCGCGGGGCGAGACCGTGAAGTTGTAGGTGTTGGTCGCGCGGCGAGTCTGGCTCCCGCGATGAATGATTTCGCCCTTCACGATCACGCTTCGATCGTAGAAGTTGAAGAAGAGACGCCCGTCGGCGAGGCCCTTGGAAAGCTCAATGACTTCGCCGTAGACCGTGGGATCAGTGATGGTCGGCATCAGCCGCCAGACGGCGAGCGACGAGGAAGGTGAGATGGTGATGTCGAATTTCCGGACCGGTCCCTCGCTGTCCTCGTCGTCCGGATCGCTCGGGGAGCGAAAGTAGCCGACCAGGCGGGAGATCTTCGCGTTGTCGTTCGGATCCTTGTACACGAAGACCAGACAGTCGCCCGACGAGCCGTCGTTGACCGACGTGTCGACGATCGCGGTCGTGTAACCCGCCGTGGGATCCTCCGGGTCGATCTGCACGCTGACGGACCGCGTCAGGTCGCTGTAGGAAGGAAAGAGCAGGAAATAATTCGAGTAGGTGGCGTTGTCCGTCATCTCGCTGGTGAAGGTCCTGATGTCGCGATTCACGAGCAGTTTGCCGCCATCGTAATGGTACATGTTCAGCGCCTGGATGAAGAACCCCAGCGCCCCGACCATCGCCAGGCCGAAGACGCTGGAGGCCACGATGACCTCGAGCAGGGTGAAGGCCTGAACCGTTTTGCGGCGTTGGAATCCGTTGTTCATCGGGAAAGATCAGAAGGTGGGAACGAAGGAGCGAATGGTGCGGACACTGCCGAGAAAGCGGCGGATCTGCTGGCCGTCGCGATGCTCCCAGACGTAGATCATCGTGATGCCGAGAACGCGGGACTGGGCCAGGGTCGCCGCGGCCGGGCTGTCCATGCCCTGCACCCAAAGCCAGATGTGCAGGGTGAGATCGTCGGTCGTGATCGTGGGCGTATTGTTGACGTCGACCGTCTTGACGTTGTCCGTGACGCCCGTGGGGACCGTCCCGAGCACCACCGTATCCGGGTCGATGACGGCCACGGTGGACGGCGTGAGGGGATCGAGCGTGGCGGAATCGAGTCGGGTCGGGATCACCGTCCGAGTCAGCTCCTCGAACTCCATGTTCTTCATCTGCTCGATGTAGCCTTGGATGATCGTATTCGCGGAATTCTGATAAATGCTCGCCTCCGTCAGCCGGCGGCTTTGCAGCAGGGAGGCGAACAGGCCGAGCATGAGCATTGCCAGTACGCCGAGAGAGACCATCACCTCAACGATCGTGAGGGCAGACTGGGGAGTCTGAGGCCGGGAGGAGGAGGGGCGCAGGGTGCCGAGCATGCACCTAGTCTAGCAGAAAACGTCTGGGCGCGTTCGGGCCGATAGTCCCCATCAATAGCCCCTAGTGCGAGTAGGGCCGAATGGCCCGGTTAATCCCGACGCCTGGCTCCCTGAACGAACAGCGCGGCGGCCTGGGAGCGACGGGAAACATGGAGCTTCTCGAACACGGTGCTCAGGTAATTCTTCACGGTTTTCTCGGCGAGCCCCATGGCCGCGGCGACTTCCTTGTTCGTGCGCCCCTCGGCGATGAGTTCGACCACCCGATGCTCCTGGGGCGACAGGAGCTGAAGCGCATTGCGGGTATCGGGCACATTCGACCGGATCAGGCTCAGGACGCGCTCGGTGATGGCTGGGTCGAGGATGGACTTGCCGCCGACCACATCGCGAATTGCCTGGATGAGGGCGCGGGCGTTGACCTCCTTGAGCAGATAGCCGTGGGCGCCCGCGCGGATCGCGTCGTCGACCATGGTTTCCTCGGCCACGGAGGTCAGGATCAAGACGCGGGTCTCGGGCGCCCGGGCGAGGATCTGGCGGCAGGTGTCAAACCCGGTCCCGTCCGGCAGGCGGATATCGAGCAGCACCAGATCGGGACGTTGGGCGACCGCGGCCGCCACGCCGGCGGCCACCGTCCCGGCTTCACCCACCACCTCGAAGGTCGGTTCTGCTCCCAGCAGGGCCCTCAGGCCGGTCCGCACGACCTCGGAGTCGTCGACCACGAGGAGGCGGAGGCGGGGCGCGTTGGCAGAGGGAGAGGTCATTGGCGAATCGGCAGCGTGAGCACGAGACGGGTGCCGCGGCCGGGGCTGCTGTCAAGCTGGAGGGTTCCGCCGGCCTGCAGCGCGCGGGCCTGCATGTTGCCGAGCCCATGGCCGGTTCCGGCGCCGCGTCCCTGCAGGAAGCCGCGGCCATTGTCCTGAACCAGGATGCCGATGACCCCGTCGCCGGCGTGCACGCGGATCGTGATGTGCGTGGCGGCACCGTGGCGCAGGGCATTGCTGACGGCCTCGCGGACAACGAGCAGGGACTCGGCGATCTGGCCGTCGTCGAGTCGTGACGCGGCGGTGTCGTCGACCCGCAAATCGAGCTCCAGGGCCCGACCGGCGCGAAGTTCCTCCGTAAGGCGCCGCACCGCCTCGGCAAACCCCTGACGGCGGACGCTGTCGGGAGCCAGACCTGTGATGTGGTTGCGGACATCGCGGATACCGGCGTTGATCTGATCGATGCCGGACTGCACGCGGCGACCGGCCTCGACCGGATCACGTTCGGCGAGGGCGAGGGCGGTTTCGAGCGTGAGGCCGGTCGCGTAGAGCGACTGGATCAGGCCGTCATGCAGGTCACGGCCAATCCGGATTTTCTCCTCGAGAGCCTGATTCAACATGACCTGTCGGAGATGGGCATCCTCCTCGGCGCGCTGGCGTTCGCCGCGTTCGTGGGCGAGTTCGGCGCCCTGCGCCACCGAGGTGCGCGCGAGGTGGTGCAGGCTGGCCATTTCGGCCCGTGACGTCCCCCAAGGCGCGCGAGAGCCGGGTTCGGTCGACCGCCCAGTGCGGACCAGGAGGATGAGGCCGACCACGGCGACCATCACCACGCCGAGCAGGAGCAGGGCAAGGAGTACCCGCTGATAGAGAAAGAGCAGACGCTCACCCGCTGGCGCCGCGAATACGACGGTGGCGGTGCGCCCGTCGGGCAGCGGTGCCTCCAGTCGGAGGTTCCCAGCGCCCCGGGGCAGCACGGCGGCGGAGTCGGGGCTGAAGGCCACCACGCCGCCCAACAGGTCCCCGAGCTGGCCGGCGTAGGCCGGCGATCCCGGATCGAGGCCGGCCTGACCGGCGAGCGCGACCGCCGCGGCCAGCTGCCCGCGCTTGCCTTCGACGGCCGCGGCGCGGAGCCGCTCGTCCTGACCCCGCAGCCACGCCTGCGCCCCGGCCGCCGCGGCCAGGAAGGCGAGCAGCAGCACCAGCGAAAGCCCGAGCAGGCGGGGGACGGGGTTCATGGGACGGAACGGAGTCTGTCTCCGGATTGGCCCGCGTCAAAACCTTCGACATTTCGGGCTCGGTGGCTTTGGTTCTCCAACCCTGTCCATGAAGACCTTCTACATCACGACCGCGATCGATTACGTGAACGGTTCGCCGCACCTGGGCCATGCCTATGAAAAGGTGCTGACGGACGTCATTGCCCGATTCCGGCGGATGATGGGCGACCAGGTCTACTTCCTGACCGGGGTCGATGAGCACGGCCAGAAGGTCCAGCAAAGCGCCCGCAAGCGGGGCATCGCGCCGCAGCAGTTTGTCGACGAGGTTTCGCAGGAATTCCGCGCGCTTTGCGCGAAGCTGGACATCTCGAATGACGACTTCATCCGCACCACGGAGGAAAGGCACAAGAAGGTCGTGCGCCAGATTCTGCAGCAGCTCTTCGACAAGGGGGAGATCTACAAGGCGGAGTACAAGGGCTTCTACAGCACCCGGCAGGAGCAGTTCCTGCAGGACAAGGACCGCAACCCCGATGGCAGCTGGCCCGAGCTCTATGGCGAGGTCACCGAGATCACGGAGACCAACTACTTCTTCAAGCTCCGCGCCTATCAGGACTGGCTGATTGATTTCCTCAAAACCAACGAGAGCTTCGTGTTTCCGCGCTACCGGCAAAAGCAGGTCCTCGAGTTCCTGAGCGAGCCGCTCAATGATCTCTGCATCTCGCGTCCGCGCGAGCGGCTGGAGTGGGGGATTCCGCTGCCATTTGACGACGGCTTTGTCACCTACGTCTGGTTCGACGCGCTGCTCAACTACTACTCCGCGGTCGTGGACCGCCCGGGGATCTGGCCGGCCGATTTCCATGTGATCGGCAAGGACATCCTGGTGCCGCCCCATGCCGTGTACTGGCCGATCATGCTCAAGGCGGCCGGCATCGCGCCCCCGAAGTCGCTGCTTGCGCACGGCTGGTGGTCGATCAACGGCACCAAGATGTCCAAGAGCACGGGCAACTTTGTCGAGCCGGTCGAATTCGTCGACAAGTACGGCGTCGATGCGCTGCGTTATTTCATGATCCGCGAGATGAGCGTGGGGCAGGACAGCGACTTCTCGCTCAACCAGTTTCTCGCCCGCTACAATGGCGAGCTGGCGAACAACCTCGGTAATCTCGTCAACCGCACGCTGAACATGACCAACCGCTTTGCGGCCGGGGTCATTCCGGCCGCGGCCACCGACGCGGCGCCGGAAGAGGCGCTGCGCGCCCTCTGGACGAAGACGCGCGACGAGGTCATTCCGCTGTGCGAGGGCTTCCAGTTCCACATCGCGCTGGAGCGCACCTTCGCGTTCATCACCGCGACCAACGCCTACATCGAGCTCCGGGCACCCTGGAAGCTGGGCAAGTCGGCCACGCCCGAGGATGCCGCGCTGCTCCAGACCGCGCTCGCGACGATGGCCGAGTCACTGCGCCTCGGCGCGGCGCTGCTGACCGCGGTCATGCCGTCCACGGTGCGCAAGATCAACGGCGTGCTCGGCTACGAGGCGGGCCCGGTCTGGTCGGATGAACTCGTCTGGGGCTCCCGCCTGACCGGGCGCACGGTCGCCGCCAACGCCATCCTGTTTCCGAAGCCGACCAGTTGATTTTCGATTTTCGAATTTGGATTCTGGATTTCTGACTCAAGCGCGCGCCAAAAGAAGGGGGGCTGACGACTCGCGGCTGAGCGGTCGGCCTGCCGAACAATTCAAATTCCAGATTCGAAAATCGAAGATTCCCCATCTGCGCCCATGACGATCCTGCCGCTTGATCCCACGGCCAATGCGAATCCCGCCGCGCTGGGCTCATTCCTGCGCCAGTGCCGGGACGCGGCCGCGCGCGATGGCCAGCCCAAGCTGGTGAGCATCACGGTCACGGTCGGGGCGCTGGACCCGCTGGCGGTGCTGGAGTCGATCTTTGAGCCGGGCGAGCCGCACTTCTATGCCGAGCGCCCCTCGCTCCAGAGTGCGATTTCCGGGGCGGAGGTGGCGGTGGCGCACACGGCATCCGGCCCGGGGCGGTTTGCCGCCGTGCAGGCCTTCATTGACCACACGCTGGCCAACACGCTGGCCGTGGGCGACCTCTCCGCGCCCTTCAGCGGCCCGCATTTCTTCACTGCGTTCGCCTTCCAGCATGAGGTCGAGGCGGGCGAGGCCTTTCCGGCCGCGCGGGTCTTCGTGCCCCGGTGGCAGGTCGCGCGGGCTGGCGATGTGACGACGGCGGTAGCGAACCTGCTGGTGACGCCCGAGGCGGATCTGGCCCAGCTCGCCGAGCGCGTCTGGCGTGCGCATGGGAAGTTTCGGGGCTTCCGCTATCAGGCACCCGCGGCCGAGGCGGCGCCGGGCCGGCCGGTGTTTGCCGTGAGCGATGCGGGCGACTACCGCACGGCAGTTTCCCGCGGCCTCGGCCACATTGCCGCGGGCGAGTTCCGCAAGATTGTCCTCGCGCGTGCACGCGACATTGCCTCGGACCGCGCGCTCCATCCGCTGCGGCTCCTCAACGGGCTGCGCCAGCGATACCCGGACTGCTACGCCTTTTCCGTCGGGAATGAGCGCGGAGACAGTTTCATCGGAGCCAGCCCTGAGCGGCTGGTTCGGGTCAGCCGTGGCGTGCTCGAGACCGAGGCCCTGGCCGGCTCCGCGCCGCGCGGCGCCGGGGCCAGCGAGGATGCCGCGCTCGCCGACGGCCTGCTGCACAGCGAGAAGGACCTGCGCGAGCAGCGCCATGTGCTTGATTCGATCGTTCGCCGGCTGACTCCGCTCGGACTCTCGCCGGAGTTTCCCGCGGTGCCGGGCATCCGGCGGCTGGCCAATGTCCAGCACCTGCACACGCCGGTCACGGCGGCGCTACCCGAAGGTGTGCGCATGCTCGATGCGCTGGCCCAGCTGCATCCGACGCCGGCGGTGGGCGGCACCCCCCGCGAGCCGGCGGTGGCGCGCATCCGTGAACTCGAGGGCTTTCCCCGCGGGCTCTATGCCGGGGCGCTGGGCTGGATCAATGCGCGCGGTGGCGGCGAGTTCTTCGTCGGACTGCGCTCGGCCCTGATCCAGCAGGCGACCGCACGCCTGTATGCCGGGGCCGGGATTGTCGCGGGCTCGTCACCGGACCGTGAATACGCCGAGACCGAGCTCAAGTTCCGGGCGATGCAGGACGCACTGCTGGGTTGAGCGGGCCGCCCGGCGCGATCAGCGCGGCGCCTTCTTCCGGATGGCGTCGACGGCGGCCTTCGTGCGGTAGGCGACAATCTGACGGGCGTTGGCCAGGGTCTGTTCGACCGGGGCGAGGGACACGCCGTTGACCGAGAACTGGCCCGCGGCAATCCGCTGCGGCATGCGCACGGTCATCGGGTCGACCAGCATCATCACGGAGGCGATGCTGTACTCGTCGTGCGTGCCGTCGGCGACCTCGTTGACCCCGAGGGTCTTCAGCCAGGAGCGGACCTCGACGTAATTGTAGTATTCGGCGATATAGCTGACCGCCGGGCGGCCGCCCCAGCGGGCATGCAGGGCCTCGGCGACCTTCTGCATCCCCGCGACATTCGGGCCGCTGTCGGCGAGGAAGACAATGTGCTCGAAACCGTGCGCGCGCAGGCTGCGGGCGATGTCGGTCAGCAGGGCCTCAAAGGTTTCCGCGCTGAGGCTGATCGTGCCGGCAAAGACCATGTGGGCGGTCGGCGGCTCGATGTCTCCCTCCGGGGTAAACGGGATGATCGGGGCGACCAGGGCATTGCCCAGCTCGCGGGCGATCGCTTCGGTCGTCGCCCGCAGCACGTAGTTGTGCTTGCCGGTGGCGAGGTAGGCGCCGTTGGCCTCAATCCCGCCGCTGGCGATGATGACGGTCTTCTTGCCCGCGGCGATCGCGTCGCGGACCTCCATCCACGTGAGCTCCTCAATGAAGACGGAATCGAGAGCGGCGATGGGCCGCGGGGCGTTGAGGGTGGCGAGCGTCTCCTCGCGCGTCGGCACGCCGGGGGTGGTGGAGCGAGCGGAGGGAGCCGGCTGGGCGGAGAGGATCGTCGCGAGGTTCAGGCAGACCAAGGCGGAGCGGAGAACGGGAACGGGCAGGTTCATGGGTGTGGGGTGGGGCAGCGAAGCGGGAGCTTGGGCTCGAGTGCCGTTGCTGGCGAGTGTGGGCTGCGGGAAGCGGGATCCCGTTCGGGTTGGTGGTTAAGGCCATTGAGTGGCGCGAGGTTAGTTGGGTTGACTGCTCCATGAACTCAGCTTTGCAATTCCCCTCCGTCTCACGGGTTGGCCGCCGTTGTCAGGCCCCGGGAGACCCCTTTACCGCCATGTCCAAGATCTACGTCATCCACGAGAACTCTGAATGGGTCGTGCCTCTCCGCGCGGCGTTTGCCGAGCTGAACCTGCCCTTTGAGGAGTGGTACCTGGATCAGGGCGTCCTCGACTTTTCCTCCCCGCCGCCGGAGGGCGTGTTCTACAACCGGATGAGCGCCTCGTCGCACACCCGCGGTCATCGCTACGCGCCGGAGTACACCTCGACCGTGCTGGCCTGGCTCGAATCCCACGGCCGTCGGGTCGTGAACAACAGCCGCGCCCTGCAGTTGGAGATCAACAAGATCGCGCAGTACGCCAAGCTGCGGAATTATGGCATCCGCACGCCTCGCACGATGGCGGCGGTCGGGAAGCAGAACGTGATCGCGGCCGCGGCCAAGTTTGAGGGTGCGTTCATCACGAAGCACAATCGCGCGGGCAAGGGACTGGGCGTGCGTCTCTTCCAGTCGCAGGCCGCGCTGCAGGATTACGTCAACGGCGGCGAGTTCGACGACTCGGTCGATGGGATCACGCTGATTCAGGAGTACGTGCGCGCGCCGGCGCCGTTCATCACCCGCGTTGAGTTCATCGGCGGGAAGTTCCTTTACGCGGTCCAGGTCGACACCTCGCTGGGCTTTGAGCTCTGCCCGGCCGATGCCTGCGCGATCGGCGATGCGTTCTGCCCGGTGGGCACGACGCCGGTGGCGGCGCCGGTCGCCGCCGCGCCGCGCTTCCGCATCCTGCCGTCGTTCGATCACCCGATCATCAAGTCGTATCAGGCCTTTCTTGCCGACAACGGGATCGAGGTCGCGGGTATCGAGTTCATTGCGGATACGCAGGGGGAGCTGTATACGTATGACGTGAACACGAACACGAATTACAACAGCAGCGCGGAGGCCGAGGCCCAGAAATACGGCATGCGGTCGATCGCGGCCTTCCTCGGCGCGGAACTGCGCAAGCTCAAGGCCTGAACGCATTCCCGCCATGGCCGACGCCCCGGATCCCAAGTTCCAGAATTACAAGCAGGCGGAGCGCAAGGCGCTCGAGATCCTCGCGCAGATGAAGACGGCGGGTGCGAACAAGGTGGACATGGAACTCGCCTTCCTCGTCGCCGTGTTCGAGCTGCACAAGGGCACCGCGCCGGCCGCCACCGTGGCGGCGATCGTGCAGGGGCACCTCAAGCAGATCGTGCCCTACTATGCCTCCAAGGAGGCATCGGCGAATTGAGAGGGGACCCGGTTGACGCGGTTCACGCGCTGACCGCCATGGCCTGAGCTGGTCCTGGGCGACCGGGCATTTCCGCGGGGTAGGCGGGGCCTGGTCCCGTCGAGCTACACTTTCTTGAGTTTCCACGCGCCGCGCCGGAAGAGGTGCCCGCTCCAGACGGTCAGCAGTGAAAACGACAGGGGGACCGCGATGAACACGCCGGTGGGCCCCAGCCCCAGCGGCTGCGCCAGGACCCAGGCGAGGGGAACCTGACCGAGCCAGAAGCAGAAGAAGTTGAGCTTGGTCGGCGTCCAGGTGTCGCCCGAACCGTTGAAGGCGCCCTCGAAGCACATGCCCGCGGCGTAGAGCGGGAAGGCTAGGCTCACGATCCACAGCGCACGGGTCCCGTAGGCGTGGACGGCGGGATCGGTGGTGAACAACGCCACAATGGGCCCGGCCAGCGCGACGAAGACGAGTCCGACCAGGCCGAGGAACAGGACATTGTAGCGGGTGGCGATGCGCACGGATGCTTCGGCGCGATCGGGGCGCTCGGCACCGAGGTTCTGGCCCACAAGGGTCGAGCCGGCATTGGCCAGGCCCCAGGCGGGCATGAGGGCGAAGATCACCACGCGGATCGCGATGGTGTAGCCCGCGAGCGCCGTGCTGCCGAACACCGCGAGAATCTTGAACAGGCCCACCCAACTGGTGGTGCTGATGAGCAGTTGGGCGATGCCGCTGCTGGCGGTCCGCAGCAGGCTCAGCAGCAGCGCGGGATCGGGCACGAGGTGGCGCCAGCGCACCCGAATGCGGCTGTGATTTCCGGCGAGGTGCCACAGCTGGTAGAGGATGCCGACCCCGCGTCCGATATTGGTCGCGACCGCGGCGCCGGCGACGCCCAGCTCCGGGAACGGGCCCCAGCCAAAGATGAAGCAGGGATCCAGGATGATGTTGAGTCCGTTGGCCAACCAGAGCGTCCGCATCGCGAGCACGGCATCGCCGGCCCCGCGGAAAATCGCGTTGATCAGGAAGATTATGAACACGGTGATGTTCCCGCCCAGCATGATCCGGGCGTAGCCCGAGCCCAGGGCGACGACGGATTCCTCCGCGCCCATCAGGCGCAGGATCCCCGCAGCAAAGGATCCGAGGGCCAGGCCGATCGCGAGGGAGACGCCGGTGCCGAGGAGAATGATCTGCCCGGCCGCGTGCGCGGCGCGCTCGGGATCCTTCTCGCCAATGCGGCGGGCCACGACCGCGGTGGCCGCGAACGAGATGCCGATCGCAACGGCGTAGATGAGCGACATGACGGACTCGGTCAGCCCGACCACCGCCACCGCCTCGCTGCCCAGTCGCGAGACGAAGAAGACATCGACGATGGCGAAGAGGGACTCCATCACCATCTCGAGCACCATCGGCACCGACAACAAAAGGACCGCCCGGTCGAGCGAACCGGCCGTGTAGTCGTGATTCTCCTGGCCGCGGACCGCCTGCCGGATGCTGCGCCAGAACGGGACGGTTTCTGCCGGCGGCTCCGGGTGCGGGGGTGGCGCGGCATCACTCATCGGGCCGGGGAACGTGGGCGCGCACTCCGACCGCGACAAGCCTTGAGTCGTTGCGTTCTGCGCGTTGAAAAACCGGTCTTTCGTCGTGTGCGGGTCCCTTCGCGGGCAAGTCGGCGTTGGTCAAAGGTTTGATCGAACACGGGGATTGCGTCGGCCCCGCGGTCTGCTGCACGCTCCCCCATACCCCATGGACAAAGCCGACTCCGCCCGGCCGCCGGCCGACGACCCAGGTGAAGCGTTCAATCACGGCTATGCCCTGCATCAGCGCATCGGGTTGGCGCTGGCGCTGGTCCTGTTCGCCGCCCTCTGGCTCTCGCCGGCGCTGCCGGGACTGACGCTGGGCGGCACACGCGTTGCCCTGCTTGCCGCAGCCATGGCGGTGCTCTGGGTCACCGAGGCGATTCCGATTCCGGCCGCCGCGCTGCTGCCCCTGGTTTTGCTGCCGCTCCTGGGCATCTCACCGATCCGGCAGGCGGCGGCCCCTTATGCGGATCCGATCATCTACCTTTTCATGGGCGGCTTCATGCTGGCCCTCGCGATGGAGCGCTGGAATCTGCACCGGCGCATCGCCCTTTCGATCATCGGAGCGTTCGGCACGCGTCCGCGTTCGTTGGTGCTCGGCTTTCTCTGCGCGGCGGCCTTTCTGAGCATGTGGACGAGCAATGCCGCGACGGCGATGATGCTCATGCCGATCGCCGTGAGCGTGCATGCGTTGCTCGGATCGGCGCCCGGCGCGTTGGCCCTGGGCTCGGCCCTCGCGCTCGCGGTGGCCTACGGGGCGAACATCGGCGGCATGGGCACGCTAATCGGCACGCCGCCCAACGCGATCTTCAAGGCCTACATGGAACGCGCCCACGGCATCGAGATTGGCTTCGCGCAGTGGATGATGCTCGGCGTGCCCATCATCCTGGTGTCGCTGCCCCTTGTTCATCTCATCCTGACGCGCTGGAGCTTCCGGGTGAACAACGCGCCGGTTCCCGGCATCGACGACCAGCTGGACTCCGAAAAATCAAAGCTGGGCCCGATGAGCTGGCCGGAATGGTCCGTCTGCGGCGCCTTCGGTCTGGCGATCGTGCTCTGGGTTTCGCGCGAGGTCTGGAAGGCCAACCCGCCCGCGGTGGCGACCGATCCCTGGCCGCTCGGCGCGCTCGTGACTGACGAAGTGATCGCGATGGGCGCGGCGCTGATCCTGTTCTTCATCCCGTCCCGGCGAAAGTCCGGCGAATTCGTCCTCGACTGGACCTGCGTGCGTCGGATGCCGTGGGATGTGCTGATCCTGTTCGGCGGCGGTCTCAGCCTCGCGGCCGCAATGGAGAAGACCGGGCTCGTGCTGGCGCTGGCCAAGGCCCTCGAGGGCATGGCGGGCTGGGCGCCCTTCGCGATCGTGGTGCTGGTGACAACGGTCATGATTTTCGCCACGGCGCTCACGAGCAACACCGCCACGGCCACCGCCTTCCTCCCTGTGATTGGGGCCTTGGCGATCGGCGTGAATCAACCGGTGCTGCTGCTGTGTGTACCCGTTACGCTGGCGGCGAGTGCGGATTTCGCGCTTCCGGTCGGCACGCCACCCAACGCCGTCGCCTATGGCTCCGGGCTCGTGAGCCTTGGCCGGATGGTGCGGGCGGGCATCTGGGTCAATCTGCTCTTCGCCCTCCTGCTGCCGATCATGATGTGGACGGTGGGCCGCTGGGTCTTCAATCTCGAGTGAGGGCGGCGCGCGATGGGTTCACGGGCGACACTGAATGAGACCCTGCGCTGCGAGCGCTGCCGGCTGATGAGCCGCTGGTGTGTGTGCGCGGGGATCGAGCGTGTCAGTACCCCCGTGCAAATTGATGTGCTGGTCCACCGCCGCGAACTGCGGAGGCCGACGAGCACGAGCCACCTGATCAGCCGGATCATGACGGGCGCGCACCAGCACGTCTTCGAGCCGGGCAAGCCGCTTGATCCGGCAGCCGTGCGGGATCCGGCGCGCGAGTTGTGGATTCTGCATCCGCAGGGTGATCCTCCGCCCGAGCACGCCAATCCGCAGTCGGTGCAGGTGCTGCTGCTCGACGGCAACTGGGGGGAGGCCAACGCGATGGCCCGCGCGGTGGTGGGCTGGGGGAGGCGGGTTTGCCTGCCGATGGCGGGAGCCAGCCGTTACTGGCTGCGCGCCCAGCGCGAGGACGGCGAGTTCGCGACGGCCGAAGCCCTCATCTACCTGCTGGGCCACTTCGGTCTCAGCTCGGCCCAGGCCATCCTCCAGCGCCAGCTCGAGCTGCAGGTGTACGCGGGGCTGCTCAGCCGGGGGCAGAAACGACAGGCGGCGTGCTATCTCGCGGATTCCCCGGTCGGTGCCGTCTGGCCGGAGCTGGTGCGAAAACTGGGACCGCAGTAACCAGGGTCGTCGGCGCGGTCCTCCCTGCCGGCGGGCGCGGGTCGAAACCGCCCACGACGAGCGGGTGGGGCGCCGGGTAAAATCTTGCTTCAATTCGCCGAACGGGTGGAATGCTCTCTGCTGTCCAGTCACTCGGTTGGTGGGCGCAGCATCCCCGGGCTTTTCCCACCGCCGCACGAAAGAGACGATCGGCGCCTTCGGCGTCGGCCGGCATTTCGTTGCTCCTGCGTTGTTCACCTCCAAGCCTATCATGATAACCCGATCATTCGTGCGCGCGCTGCGTCGCGCCACGTTCACTGCCGTTGCCACCGCTGCGCTGTTCGCGTCCGAGGTCCTCGGCGCCGCCGTTGATCCCGCCCTTTTCTCCGGCCTCAGTTACCGCATGGTCGGCCCCGTTCGCGGCGGTCGCGTGACGGCGGTGGCGGGTGTCACTTCCCAGCCCCACACCTTCTATATGGGCAGCACCGGCGGCGGCGTCTGGAAGACGACCGATGCCGGCGCCAACTGGTCCAATGTGACCGATGGCCAGATCGCGGTCGGTTCCATGGGGGCCATCGAGGTTTCCGAGTCGGATCCCAACATCGTGTACATCGGGACGGGCTCCACGCGGATTCGCAGCAATGTCTCGGTCGGGCGCGGCGTCTACAAATCCGTGGATGCCGGCAAGACCTGGACCTTTGCCGGTCTTCGGGAGACCGGGCAGATCGACAGCGTGCGCATCCATCCCACGGATCCGAACACGGTCTATGTGGCGGCGCTGGGCAATGCCTTTGCCCCGAGCAAGGAACGCGGCGTCTTCAAGACGACGGACGGCGGCAAGACCTGGCGCAATGTGCTCTTCGTGGCCGACAGCGTCGGCGCCGTGAACCTGACCCTCCAGCCCGGCTCACCGGATGTGATGTTCGTTTCGATGTGGCATGGCCAGCGCAAGCCCTGGACGATCGAGAGCGGTTCGCGCGATGGGGGCATCTACAAGAGCACCAACGGCGGCGAATCCTGGACCAAGCTCGGCGGCGGCCTGCCGAACGAGATCTTCGGCCGCTCGAATACGGTGATCTCTGCGGCCGCCCCGAACCGGGTCTACGCGCTGATCGAAGCCAAGCCAGGCTCCGGTCTCTACCGCTCCGACGACCTCGGCGCCACCTGGACCGCGGTCAACCAGTCCGGATTCCTCTACACCCGTCCCTTTTATTACACCACGCTGGGGATTGATCCCACCAATGCGGACATCGTTTATGTCGGCAACGAGGGCTGGTTCAAGAGCAGCGATGGCGGCAAGACCTTCCGGACCGAGCAGGTGCCCCATGGCGACAGCCATGCGGTCTGGATCAATCCGCGTAATCCGCAGTACATGATCCAGTCCAACGACGGCGGCGCGAATGTCTCCCTCGACGGCGGTCGGACCTGGAGCACGCAGTACAACCAGCCGACGGCCGAGCTCTACCAGGTCGCGGTCGACAATCAGTATCCGTATCGCCTCTACGGCGCGCAGCAGGACAACACCTCCGTGGCCGTGCCCAGCCTCCCCCTCGGTCTCGGCACCCCGGCCGAATGGCGCGTGACCAATGGCGGCGAGACGGGCCCGGTGATCCCCAGCCCAACCGATCCCAACATCGTCTACTCCGGCAACAAGGGTCTCTTCAGCCGGATGAACCTGTCTTCGAACAACGAACAGCAGTTCTGGATTGGCGCGGAGTCGATCTATGGCAACGGCGGCGCGACCCTGATCTACCGTTTTCAGCGCGTTGCGCCGATGGAGATCTCCCCGCATGACCCGAAGGTCGTGTACTTTGGTTCCCAGTTTGTCCACCGAACCAGCGATGGCGGTATCACCTGGACCCAGCTCAGCCCCGATCTGACAGCCTTCAAGGACTTCCCCGGCGAGCCCCAGCAGCCGAGCGGCGGTCCCATCACGCTGGATGTCACCGGCGAGGAGATGTACAGCACGCTCTACTCGATTCGTGAGTCGACCCTGCAGAAGGGGCTGATCTGGACCGGGTCGAATGACGGCCTGATCCATGTCACCCGCGATGACGGCAAGACCTGGACGAATGTCACGCCCAAGGGCCTGCCTTCGGGCGGCCGCGTCAACCACGTTGAACCCAGCCGCCATCGCCCCGGCACGGCTTATGCCGCGATCTTCCGCTACCTGCTCGGCGACTTCGCGCCCTATCTGTACCGGACGGATGACTACGGTCAGAACTGGACCCGGCTGACGGACGGCACCTCGGGCATCGCGGCCGATGAGCCCACGCGTGTCGTGCGCGAGGATCCCGACCGCGAGGGCCTGCTCTACGCCGGCACCGAGTTCGGCCTGTACATCTCGTTTGACCGCGGAACCACCTGGCAGTCGTTTCAGCGCAACCTGCCCGCCACCCCGGTCACCGACATCAAGGTCACCCACAAGGACCTGCAGCTCTCCACCCAGGGCCGCGGCTTCTGGATCATGGACAACCTGACGCCGCTCCACCAGCTGAGCGACTCGCTCAAGTCGACTGCGGCCCACCTCTATACCCCGAAGCCCGCGCTGCGCACCCGGATCTCTCCGTCCGGCGGCTTTGGCAACCGCGTCCTCACCCAGTACCCGCGCGCGGGCGCGCAGATCGATTACTTCCTGCCGAAGGCGGCGGAGGGGGATGTGACGCTCGAGTTCATCGACAGCCGCAATGAGATCGTGGCGCGCTTCACGAGCGCGGCTGCGACTGCCATTGAAGCCGCCCCGGCGGCGGGCGGCGATGATGAGGACGGTCCCCGTCGTGCCGCGCCCATCCCGCGCCTCGCCAAGACGGCCGGCCAGCATCGCTTCACTTGGGATATCCGCTATCCCGGCGCCTGGGTCAATGAGGCGACCCCGGCGGGTCCCAACGGCCCGTTCGGCACGCCCGGCCAGTACACGGTGCGTCTGACCGCGAATGGCACGACCCTTACGCAGCCCCTCACGGTCCTGCCGGATCCCCGGGTTGCCGCCGATGGGATCACGCAGGCGGACTTTGAGGCGCAGTTTGAGCACAATATCCGGACGCGAAACCTCGTGAGCGATGCCAACAAGGTTGTGGCCAAGGTCCGTGCGGCTCAGGCCGGTCTGAAGGAAGCCACAGGGGCCAATGCGCAGAAGCTCGCGCAGATTGATGCGATCGCCGCGAAGCTGATCACGCCCTCCATCCGCTACAGCCGGCCCGGCCTGCAGACGCACATCACCTATCTCTATGGCATGACCGCCCGCGGCGACCAGCCGGTCGGCAAGGACGCCAAGGATCGTTACGAGGTCCTCCGTCAGGAGCTGGACACGATCGTCAAGGAACTCACCCCCTTGGTCGGTCCGGTTTACTGATTCATCGCCCAATCGCCGGGAGTGCCCCGAGGCACCCCCGGCGATTGTTTTTCTCCCTCCTGTTCGGCTCGTTGATTGCCCGATTGTTTCCCTATGAAGTCTGTCTCCCTCCTTGGCCTCGGTCTCTTCTCGCTGGCGCTTCCCCTCGTTGCCCAACAGCCCGCCGCAGGGCCCGTGTCACCGTCCGCCGCGGCGATGCCCGAAGACCCGATTCAAGTGATGGTGGGGCGACTGGAGTTGGAGCGGTACAAGGCGACGATCAAGGGCCTCACCCAGTTTGGGGATCGCCGCCAGGGCACGTCGCGCAACCGGGCGGCGCTCGATTGGATCGAGGCGCAGCTCCGGAGCTACGGCTACGCCGAGGTGGAGCGAATGACCTATGACTACTCGCCGACGGCGCCGCGCGCCTCGAGCAGCCCGACGGGTGCCCAACGCGTGCCGGACCAGGCGGTGGGCGGCGGCCGCATGCGGGGCAATCGCGCCAAGACCGGGGTGAACACGGATGCGCTCAAGCAACTGGATCCTCGCCTGCGTGCGTTGAACGAGGAGATTTCGCTCCCGGGGGAACGTCAGCAGGTCTGGGTCACCAAGATCGGCACCACGCGGCCGGATGAGATGTACATCATCAGCGGCCACATGGACGGCCATGGCTGGGGCGAGGCGGCCAATGATGACGGCTCCGGCACCGCCATCGTGATGGAGCTGGCGCGCATCTTCGCGGATCCGGCGGTGAAGACCGAGCGTTCGATCCGCTTCGTGCTCTGGAACAATGAGGAAACCGGCTTAAATGGCGCGCGCGCCTACGTGGCGCAGCGGGCGGCCCTGCAGGGGAAGGAAAGCCCGGCGGGCTCCGGTCGCTATCCCGAGCCGACCTGGCTGGGAGTGATTCAACACGACATGATGCTCTTCGATCATGGGATGCCCCGGGCGGACGGCACCGTCAGCCCCGAACAGCGGCCGGAGGCCGATGTGAACATTGAGTTTCAATCGACGGCCAAGGCGGCCGAGGGCGCACAGAAACTCGCTTGGGCGCTTCATTCCGCCAATGCCGCCTACGCGTCGCACTACCCGGCGACCGTCGGCCCGCACATGACGAACACTGACAGCGTGCCCTTCATGGATCTCGTGCCGGCGGTGAGCCTGCGTGAGAACGAGCGCGGCAAGGAGATCGGCGCCGGCTGGGACCCGCACTGGCACCAGCCGACGGATGTTTACGCGACCTTCAGCGACAAGGACTTCATGCTCGGGCTCAATGCAGCTCAGACGACGCTGGGCGCGGTCGCCCGCCTGACCGGTGCCACGCTTGTCCCCTAAAAATCACGTCTTTCCGATGAAACCGCTTCGCCTCCTCCTGCCGATCGCTCTGCTATCCTCGCTCGTTTCGTTCACGGCCCTGGCCCAACCGCAGGACGCGTTGAGGGAAGGGGTGCTCGCGGGCGTGGCGAGCCGGCAGAAGCAGGCTCAGGTCATGAATGACATGATCTTCAGCTTCTCCGAACTCGGGTTTCATGAGGTGGAGACCTCCAAGTACCTGACGGAGCTGCTCGAGAAGGAAGGCTTCACGATTGAGCGCGGCGTGGCCGGGATTCCGACCGCGTGGGTGGCGACGTGGAGCCAGGGGACGGGCAAGCCCGTGATCGCCCTCGGCTCGGATCTCGACGGCATTCCGCTGTCCTCGCAGAAGCCGGGTGTCTCGTACCGCGATGAGATTGTGCCCGGGGCACCCGGGCATGGCGAGGGTCACAATTCCGGTCAGGTCGTGAACATTGTCGCCGCCCTGGCCGTGCGGGATGTGATGAAGCGGGAGAATCTCTCGGGCACGATCAAGCTCTGGCCCGGCGTCGCCGAGGAATTGCTCGGCACGAAGGCCTACTTGGTTCGCGCCGGTGTCTTCGACGGGGTGGACATCTGTCTCTTCAGCCATGTGAGCAGCAATTTTGGCATCGCCTGGGGTTCGACTGAGGCGAATGGCCTCGTCTCCGTCGAGTACACGTTCAGTGGCCAGAGTGCGCACAGTGCCGGGGCACCGTGGCGCGGTCGCAGCGCGCTCGATGCGGTGGAGCTCATGAATGTGGGCTGGAACTACAAGCGTGAGCACCTCCGCCTGCAGCAGCGCTCGCACTACGTGATCACGAATGGCGGCGACCAACCCAATGTGGTGCCGCCCGTGGCAACCGTGTGGTATTATTTCCGCGAGACGGACTATCCGCGCATCAAGGCGATGTGGGAGGCCGGCGACGCCATCGCGCAGGGCGCGGCGCTCATGACCGGTACGACGGTGAAGTCACGCCTGCTCGGCGCCGCCTGGCCCCAGCACATGAACAAGGTGGTGGCGGAGGTCGCCTATGAGAACGTCAAGCGCGTCGGCCTGCCGGAGTGGACGGAGGCGGACCAGACGCTGGCGAAGGCCGTGCAGCGCGAGGTGGGGCAGTTTCCCTCGGGGCTTCCGGTCGTTGTCGGCGGCCTCACGGCCCCGATCAGCGATGACGACAAGCGGGGCGGCGGCTCGGACGACATCGGCGACGTGTCGTGGACCGTGCCGACGATCACCCTGCGTTACCCGGCCAACATTCCCAATCTCGCCGGGCACAACTGGACCTCGTCGATCGCCATGGCCACGCCCATCGCGCACAAGGGCGTCGTTGCCGGCGCCAAGGTGCAGGCGCTTACCATGCTGGATTTTCTCACGCGACCCGAACTGGTCACGCAGGCCTGGGACTATTTCCGCACGGTGCAGACCAAGGATACGCAGTACACCAGCTTCCTCCGCCCCGACGACAAGCCGGCCATCTGGCTGAATGATGAACTGGTGGCGCGCTTCCGTGACCAGCAGCGTCCGTTTTACTTCGATCCGTCGAAGTACGACACTTACCTGCAGCAGCTCGGCATCCAGTATCCGACGACGGTGAAACCGGCCGCGCCCTGAGCGCTCGGACCTTGAGGGTGCGTCGGGCGCGGGCCGGGCCGCACCGTGGGGCGACGGGAACAATCAGGCCGGCGATCGCGAACCATTAGCATTCTCGCGGTCATCCGGTTGCGTCCAGTTGGCCATTGAAAGCGCGGCCGTCCTGCGTTGCGCTCGTTGCCGATGAAAACGATTTCCGCTCCCGCGGCTCCGGCTGCCATTGGTCCCTATGCCCACGCCATTCAGGCCGGGCCCTTTGTGTTCTGCTCGGGTCAGACCCCGATTGATCCCAGCACCGGCAAACTTGCCGAGGGTGGCATCGACGCCCAGACCAAGCAGGTGTTTGCGAACATCACCGCGGTGCTGGCCGCCTCAGGGCTCACGCTGCAGGATGTCGTGAAGTCCACGGTCTATCTCAAGGACATGGGGGATTTCGCCGCGATGAATGCCATCTACGCCGCCGCTTTTGCTCCGCACAAGCCGGCCCGCACCACGATTCAGGCGGCCAAGCTTCCGCTGGATTGCATGGTGGAGATCGAAGTCATCGCGGCGGCCAAAGCGTAACGGCGTTTCCGCGCTGTAACTTAGGCGGCACGGCCAGCGTCTCAGGGGCTGAAGGTTAACCCCTCACCCCCTATGAAGACGTTTCGTACCCTCGTCGCGGCATTCCTCGCCGCTTCTTCGCTCGCCCTCACTGCTCTGGCCGCCGATGCGTCCGGATCCTGGACTTGGACCACGCAGGGCCGTGGTGGTCAGCAGGAAGTCACCGCCAAGCTTTCCGTCAAGGAAGGCGTCGTCACCGGAGTGATCGCCACGCAGATGGGCGAAACCCCGATTGACCCGGGCACGCTCAAGGGCGATGAGATCGCCTTCACCGTGACCCGCGAGTTCAACGGCAACAAGATGGTCACGAAGTACGTCGGCAAGCTCGCCGGCGACACCATCACCGGTTCGAGTGAGCGCCCAGGCCGCGACGGCGCGGCCATGCAGGCCGAGTGGAAAGCCACCCGCGCGCACTGAGTTCAGTCCGACCCTTTCCGATCCACCAGGGCGCCGCTGGGCGCCCTTTTTTTATGCCGGTCATTCGTCGGCTTGCGCCACGGCGTCCGGCGCGGCAAGGTCTGGCCTCATGAAAAACCCCGTCCGGATCGGAATCGCCTGGCTGGTTGGACTGGTCGCCTGCGCTGCACTGTCGGGCCAGGCGCCGGCGGCGTCGGCCCACCTGACCATTGCGGCCGAGCTGCAGCCGATCGATCCGGCCTGGGTGCAGGCGGTGGAGTCTCGCCTCGTGGCGTTTGAGCGCGACACCCAGATCAAGGTGCTCATGCGTGGCCACGCCTCCTCACCCTCCGATGCGGAGGACAGCCAGCCCGGCGCCTACATGCGCGCGCTGGCCGCCAAGCTGGGCACGGCTCAGGGAGGCGTCCTCGCGGTTTACTTTGCCGACGTGCAGGAGTGGCGAATCTGGTTTGGCGACGACCTCACCTCGCGCTTTGTCGGCCGTCCCGGCACGGCCAAGAAATTCACGGAAAGCGGGGCCATGCATGATGCCAAGGAGGCCTGGCTGACCGAGGTCTTCGGCCACGCGACCAAGGCCTTCGAATCCCGTTCGGCCACCGAGGGACGGGCGCTGGCCCAGTTTCAGGCGGAGGCGCTGATCGACGGACTCGTCGCCCGGCTTGGTCCGGCGAACAAGTAACGGACGGCGCCGTGCGTCAACGCGCGGCAGCGCGGCCGAGGTGCTGCTCCAGCAAGGCCGCGAGCCGTGGGCCGCGCGCGTCCTTGGCCAGAATGCGCCCATCCGGATCGAGCAGGAAACTCGCGGGCAGCGCCGACACATTGTAGCGTGCGGCGAGCGGCGTCTTCCAGCCCGTCAGGTCCGAGATGTGCTGCCAGGTGGCGTTGTCCTTCTTGATCCCGTCGCGCCAGCCTGCGCCGCTCTGATCCACGGAAACGGCCAGGATCTCAAATCCGGCCGCCCGGTATTTCTCGTAGAGCGTGACATAGTTCCGGTTCTCGCTGCGGCAGGGGGCGCACCAGGAGGCCCAAAAGTCCACGAGGACGTACTTCCCGCGCAGACTCGCCAGGGAGCGTTCACCGCCGTCGGGCGTGGGCCCCGCCAGATCCGGCGCGATGGCCCCGATCGCCACCGCTTCAAATCGCGCGATGCGCTCGTCCATGTTCCGAACAATTGCGGCGCCCGGTGCGGCCGCCGCGTAGGCGCGGACCGCCGCCTTGAGTTCGCTGAGACGATGGTCACCGTCCCAGCGCAGGGATGCCGCGTAGAGGGCGGCGGTGCCCTGAAGCTGGCTGAGGGTAAAGTCGTTCAGCTCCCGCCGGTGAATCTGGTAGCCGGTGACTTCCTCCTCAGTGAGCCGGTCCACCTCGGCCGCATTGCCCGCGGCCCCCGCCACCCGGATGGCCTCGCGCACCCGCAGAACATGCCGGTTCAGGGATTCCGCGCGGAAGGCCTCGTAGGCGAGAAAGCGGTCCTGATCAGGCGCGCCCGAGACCTGCAATGCCTTTCCGTCGGGCGACGCTGTGACCGCGAGCGTCTGGTCGGAGCCCGCCACGAAGGGCACCTGTCGGTCCCCGATCCGCAGACGGTAGAGTCCGGGCTCCGCTTCGACGCGGAGTTCCAGACGACCAGCCGCGAGCGCTCCTTTGGTCACGGGGGTGAAGCTCCGCTCCTCGAGCGACTCGCGTTCCACCGTGACGGCCTCTTGCGCGAAGGGACCGCCCAGCGTTCCCTGCAGCGTGAAGGACGCCATGAGCGCCGGGGAGTGGAGGGCAAGGCCACTCAGCAGGGCTGCGACTCGGGCGATGCCGGGTAGAGGGAGACGAAACACCATGGCGGGGAAGGTACCGCTCACCTGACGAACCGCAAGACGCGGACGGCGACGGGAACCCGCTCACCGGGTGATGAAGGGAGCCGCTCGCTTGCCCCCTGACCGTACCTCGGCCCACGAAGTCCCCGGTCAGGTCAAACCGATCGGGACCGAACCAATCCCGAAGGAAACGCAACCGAGTGAAACCGGAAAACCCGTGGACGAAAGGGACAGCCTAACTGACAAACGAGCGGCAAAGGGGAAGGGGTCAGCGCTCGTGCAGGGCAACGCTGCCGTTCGTGGTCTCCGCCTTCAGCAGAGGGCCGCCGCCGGACCCGATCTCACCGGAAAGACGGCGTCGGCCGGTTTCACTCAGCTTGATCGCCGGCTCGACGGAGGTGCGCCCATTGGTGGTCCGGGCTTCGATGCGGGCCGAGGCGCCCTTCGGGATGGTGAGATCGATCCGTCCGTTGACCGACTCGAGGTCGACCGAGCGGACGTTCCCCAGTGAGGCGAATTCAGCGGTGATGCTGCCGTTCACCGATTCAATCCTTGTGTCCCGGGCGAGGCCGCTTGCGCGGATCGACCCGTTGACGACCTCGAGGTCGACCGGGCCGCGGACACCCGCGATCGTAATTGAGGAATTGACGGAGGCGATCCGCTCCAGGCGGGCCTCGGTCGGAACGCGCACCACGTAGGTCACGGCGGCACGGCTGCCCTTGCCGGGCAGCCAGTTGGCGGGACTCTTGGCGAGGGTGGTCTTGACGGTCACGCGTCCGGGCTGGGCGTCGAAATCGATGGCAATTCGCTGCAAATCCTCGGCGTCGCGGCCGCGCTTCTCTGCCTCAATGGATACCTCGTTACGATCCCACGCCTCGATCGTGATATTGCCGTTCACGTTGTCCAGGCGGAGGACCCCGTCGGCGGGAAGCGGGTAGGTGCGGCTGAGCGTTTCAGTGACATCGGCGCGTGCGCCCAGGGCGAACGTGACGAGAAGGGCAGAGGCGAGGAGCGGAGCGATGTGCATGGGAGGAACAGCGTTGGGCTGTCCCTAGAACCCCGCATCCGCTTCGGAGTTACAGACTATTTGCCGATGAGCGGAAAAGGAACGTGCGGCGAAGATCCGGTCCTCAGACCGGTGCGGTGACCGTGATCGTGAGGGCGCCGGCCACAGCCCGGGCGCGGTCCCGAGCCTGCTCGGGCGTCGAGCCGCTGGCGATGGCGACGGCGAGCCGGCGATGACCCTTGCACTCGGGTTTGCCGAAGATCCGCACGTGGCTCTCGGGCACGGCGAGGGCCTGGTCCACGCCGGTGATGAGCGGCACGCCCGTGCCATGGCCGAGCAGAGCCACGCTGTGGGCCGGACGCAGGACCTCGATTGGAGGGACGGGCAGACCCAGGATGGCGCGCGCGTGGAGCGCGAATTCGGACCAGGCTTGGCTGCCGATCGTGACGAGCCCCGTGTCATGCGGCCGCGGGCTGACCTCGCTGAAGATCACGTCGTCGCCGCAGACGAAGGCCTCGACCCCGAACAGACCCCAGCCGCCGAGGTTGCCCACCACGGTGCGGGCGATCTGCTGCGCCTTGGCCCAGGCGGTTGCGGACATCGCCGCGGGCTGCCAGCTCTCGCGGTAGTCCCCGTCGATCTGGACGTGACCCACGGGAGGGCAGCATTGAATT
This sequence comes from uncultured Opitutus sp., assembly GCA_964476965.1. Taxonomy (GTDB): domain Bacteria; phylum Verrucomicrobiota; class Verrucomicrobiia; order Opitutales; family Opitutaceae; genus CAMAXB01. The sequence continues at coordinate 31,690 of CAYZCV010000017.1, forward strand.
CCGTTGGAGGCGGAGACGGTCAGCACCGTGATCTCGTAGTCGAAGCGAATGAAGCCCTCGACGATGCAACGCCCCGCGCCGGCGCGGGCGCCCTCCTGGGCATAGCGCCAGGCGGCGGCCATGTCGGCGGGCGTCTTCACGACGCTCTGACCGTGGCCGGAGGAGGACATCAGAGGCTTGAGCACGCACGGAAAGCCGAGCTCGGTTCCGGCCGCGAGCGCTTCGGCGTCAGTGGCCACAAAGCGGTACGGCGACGTGGGCAAGCCCAGTTCCTCTGCGACGAGTCGACGGATACCCTCGCGATTCATGGTGAGCCGCGCGGCCCGCGCGGTCGGCACCACGCGCTGGCCGGCGGCTTCCAGCTCGACCAGGACATCGGTCGCGATGGCCTCGATCTCCGGCACGACAAGGTCGGGCTTTTCGAGGGCGATCACCCGCCGGAGTTCCGCGCCGTCGAGCATGGAGAAGACGTGATGCCGATGGGCGACCTGCATGGCCGGAGCGCCGGCGTAGCGATCGCAGGCGATGACTTCACAGCCAAAGCGCTGCAGTTCGATCACCACTTCCTTTCCGAGCTCGCCCGAGCCGAGCAACATGACGCGCGTGGCGCGGGGAGAGGAGGGTGGGGCGAAGGTGCCGGGAGTGAACATGGTGGAAGCGGAAAGATAGCCGCAATTGTCCGGAAGGGTAGCCGGAAATCGCGCGGGCGATTCAGGGAGCGCTCCCGGCAGGTGACCGCAAGGGATTGAGATTGCCGCGCAGCGCCAGTCTTGGCGGTCTGGTGTGACGCATGTCGAACCGCCTGTCCGGACTCCTCCTGCTGGCCGTGATCTATGCCGGCTTCGTGAGCCTCGGCTTGCCCGATGGTACGTTGGGCGTTGCCTGGCCTGAAGCGTATCCCGAGTTGGGCGTGCCCGTGGGCATCGCCGGGACCCTGATGACATTGATCACGTCGCTCGCGGCGCTGTCGGGCTTCGTCAGCGGGCGGGTGATCGCGCGGTTCAGCACCGGCCCGGTGGTTCTGGCGAGCTGCCTGCTGACGGGATGCGCCCTCGTCGCGCTCTCGGAGGCCCGCGGCCTCGCGTGGTTGTACGGTGCGGGTATCCCGCTCGGACTGGGCGCCGGCGCGGTGGACGCGGGCCTCAATGGATTTGTGGCCCGGCACTACAGCGGGCGTCACATGAACTGGCTGCACGCCTGCTGGGGCATCGGAGCCAGCAGCGGTCCGGTGGTGATGGGCTGGGCCATCGCGGCCGGTCACGGCTGGCGCGGCGGCTATGCCACGCTGGGGGTCATGCAACTGGCCCTGGCCGCGGTTTTTCTCGCCACGCTCTCGCTGTGGGCTTCGGCACCGGCGCCGGGCGCGGCATCGGGTCATGAGGCCGTGGTGGCGGAAGCAAGCCCGAAGGCGCCCCTGCATCCTGCGCGCTCGTTCGTGGGCTGGCTCTCGCCGGTGCTCTTCGCCGTCTATGTGGCGGCGGAAATGACGCTCGGTGTCTGGGCTGGGAGCACGCTGGTGGTGGCGCGCGGCTACTCGGCCGAAGTGGCCGCAGCCGGCACGGCGCTCTACTTTGGTGGCATCACGATCGGACGCATCACCACCGGATTCGTGGTCGCGCGGCTGGGCAACCGGCGCTGCGTCCATCTGGGTGCTTGGCTGGGTCTGGGGGGAGCGCTGGGCTTTGCTTTGGCCCCGACGGCGCCTGTTGCGCTGGCCTCGCTCGCGGTGCTGGGCTTGGGCTTTGCTCCGCTGTATCCCTGCCTGATGCACGAGGTCCCGCGACGCTTCCAAGCGGAGGCGGTGCAGACCGTCATCGGACGCCAATCCGGTGCGGCCTACCTGGGGGCGGCCGTGGTGCCGGCAGCGGCGGGAGCCCTCGCCAGCTGGTCATTGAATGCGATTCCCTGGCTGGTGGTGGCCGTGGTGGCCCTGCTGATTGTCGGGGTGCGCGAGCTCGATCGTCGTTCCTAGCCGCCCCGACCTGCGGGCGCGGACTACTTGGCCACGTCGACGATCCGCGCCAGCAGTGCCGGATCAGCCGGGAGCAGCCCGACTTCGGCCAGCCTCGGGGTGAGTGTGGCCCAGTTGGCATCGCGCTGGAACACGCGGCGGAAAAGCGGAAGGGACTCATCGACCCGGCCCATGTTGACGAGCGAAACGGCGTGCCAGAACGTCATCTCCAGATTGTCCGGCGCAAGGCGTGAGGCCGCGGCGTACTGGCGCAGGGCTTCCTCGTTGTCCTTTCGCTCCACCGCCAGATCTCCGGCCCCCATGTGGTTGTAGGCTCGCTGTAGCACGACGAGGCGGCGCAGTTCCTTCAGCGGTTCGGGATGATCCTCGACCCGCAGGTCGAAAGCCCGATCGGCCCAGGCGCGTCCGGTCGGCTGGCCCCGAACGACGACCAGGGCGGCGGACTGCCGTCCCCGGATGTCGCCGCCGGCGGCCTCGGCGGCATCTAGGGCCGCCAGCATGCGGTCCGCGAGGTCGCCCGAGGCGGCTTCAAACGCCCGCGCCATCGCGGGCCAAACCGTGTCGTTCGCCATCAGGTTGGCTTGAACGGAGAAGTTGGTGCCGACGCGGTGGCCGGCGGCGGGGATGTTCTTCGCTCCGGTGTGCGCGGCGACCCGGCCCTGCGCGTCGATCATCGCCACCTGCCGGACATCACCTGCGCCATCGGCGGCGAGGAGCGCGGCCAGCGTTTCCGGGGCGCTCTTGCCGGCCCGCATCAGATCCAGCCCCAGCTTGCCGTAGGTCGGATCAACAAAGGACTGGGTGGCGATTGCGCCAACGCCGGCCTCGGCCCAGGGGACCAATGGGCCGACGCTGAACCAGTGGGACTGGACGGCGACACCCAACTCGCCGGTCGACGGATCGCGCGCGACGATGGAGTAGGTGTGGACGGGCCGCAGCGGTCCGGTTGACGCTGACTGGCCCGCGGCCAGCGATCCGCCGACGAGAAAGCTGATGACGAGGAAAGCAAAGAGGCGCATTCCCGTTTTCTGAACTAGCGCCCGGGGGACGTCACGCCGGTTCGGACCAGCGCCTCAGGTCCTAGGCGCTCGGAGAGTTGCGTGAGGTAAAGGCTGCGGGGTGTCACGGGTTGACCATGGGATTCAATGTGGCCCGACGGGGCGGACGGATTCCACTGCCCGGGACGCAGGGTACCGATCGAGCCGATCGCATAGTTCTGCGAGGCCGGTGGTCGCTGCACGACAATGTTGGGCGAGATGCAATTCCAGAAGACATTCTGCGCCCCGGCCCAGCCATGACCGGTACCGGCCCATTGACGGTCCTGCACATTGAGTTCCTTGCTGTCCTCAATGTTGTCGTAGAGCACGCCCACAGCCCAGCGATGATGGGGACCGGAGTCGGAGTGGGACCGGAGGGATTTGCCGTCGAGAAAGACATTGGGGCCGCGCACGCGCGCACCGGTCATGAAACCATGGCGGGCCTCGGTTGCGTTGCAGCGCTGGACGAGCCCGTACTGGCCGTCGAGAACGAAGGCATAGCGTCGGCCGCCGGTGATGATCGAAACCGGATCCACGTAGGTGCAGTCCTGTATCGTCGTGAAAAGCGAATCGTAGCGCGCGAGGATACCTCCGCTGAAGTGCTGCACGGTCACGTCGCGCACCCAGGCGTTCTCGACGTGTTCCAAATGAAGTGCGGCCATCGCATGGGCCTCGTCCTCGGTTTCTCGGCCCCGCTTGTACTCGGAGACGAGCCGCAGGTTCTCGATTCCCACTTCCTTGATTCGCGCGTGCTCGTAGCGGTAAATGGCGCCGCCGCCGAAACGGGCCTCGAGGGCGATCATCACGGGCGCATCAAGCGTGATTCGGCGTCCGCTGATGGCGGTGATGGTGCGCTCGATATGCAGGTCATACGTGCCCGGCTCCCACATCCGCGTGGAGCCCTCCGGCGCGCCGGGGCGCGGGCGGATCGCGTCCATGCCCAACTCACGGATCCAGGCCGCGGGTGATGGGCGGAAAACCACGACTCGGTCGCCGACGGTCAGACCTTCCGTGGACGTGATCTCGAACGAATTAGCGCTCCATGGGACATAGCGGTCGGTCACGGCCTGTCGGGTCCCGGGAAGTTCGCGCCGGCGAGCGTCCGCTGCCCCGGCGGCGAGAAACACCCGGTCAGTCTTGCCCGTCGCCAGCAGGATCGTGCCGTCCAGCCCTTGGCCTTCGCCGCGGAGGACAATGCCGCCGGTGCGCACGCGCAGTTCGCCCGCGACGCGATAGGTGCCCCGTTCCAGCAGCAGGGTGCCGCGATGACCCCGGGCATCGGCCGGGAGCGCCGCCACCGCATCGAGTGCTTGCTGGATGCGCGCGCCATCATCGGAGGAGTTACCCGAAGGCTTCAGCGTTCGCACGACCGGCACGACGGGCAGGGCGACCCCGCCGCCGTGGTAGCCGGCTCGAGAGAAGTCAGGCACCGTGTTGCCCAAGGCGTCCGCCTGATAGCGCAGGCGACCGCTGGCATCAGGCGCGACCAGACGTGTGTCGGCCCCCGTGGCCGGACGCGGATTCCAGACGGCAAAGGGGAGCAGCAGGGCGAGGCGAAGCAGGACGGCGTGGGTCATGGGGTGGACGCGGCTAATAGTTATCAATTGCAGGGCGAAGGCAACACCCAGTCGAGGGATCGTACGGCGGCCGCGGCCGGCCTGTAACCCCGGGTTGCCGCGGAGCGTCGTGTGGAGGTCAGCCCCGTACCCCGTTCCCAACCCCGGAATACCCCATGAACTATTCACGACGTGATCTGATCAAGCTCGGCCTGGGCGCCTTGCCGATGGCCCAATTGCTCAGCACCGGCTCCACGCTGTCGGCGGCCGAGCCCGTAGCGGCCGGCAAGCCGGATTCCACCTTCGGCGGTGTAACCATCGGGATCATCGCGCCCTACGCGTTCCGGGGTTCCGCCAACTCAGCACAGGATATCCTGAAGAGCTTGGTTGAACTCGGACTGAGCGCCGTCGAACTCCAGAACACGCCCGTCGAGGCCTTCGCCGGTGCGCCCATGCCCGCTGGGCGGGGCGGTCCTCCGCCGGGCGCGGGCGGACCGGGCGGACCCGGCGGCGCGGGAGGTCAGGGCGGAGCGCGAGGGGGCCGCGGCGGCGGTGGCGGTGGCGGTCCCAGCCCTGAATTGAAGGCCTGGCGGCTGGCGGCGCCCATGGACCGGATCGCAGCCTTTCGTCAATTGTACGAGGACGCGGGCGTGAATATCTACGGGTTCAAGCTGGGCCTGACCGAGACCATGTCGGATGCCGAATTCGACTACGCGTTCCAGGTGACGAAGGCGATCGGGCCGAATGCGCACCTCACGATGGAGCTGCCCACGAGTGCGGCCCTCACGGAGCGGATCGGTGCGTTTGCAACCAAGCACAAGGTGATGGTGGGCTACCACAATCACACGCAGGTCAACGAGACCAGCTGGGACGAGGCGATGGCCCAGTCGGAGTACAATGGCATCAATCTCGATGTCGGGCACTTCACGGCGGCCATCAGCAAGTCCGCGCTGCCCTTCATCCAGAAGCATCATCGCCGGATCACCAGCATGCACTTCAAGGACCGCGCCTATAACGAAGGAGCCAATCTACCGTGGGGCTGGGGCCAGACGCCGTTGCGCGAGGTGCTCCTGCTGATGAAGAACGAGAAGTACGCGTTTCCGGCGACGATCGAGCTGGAATACGGCATCCCGGCCTACTCAACCGTCATGAACGAACTGCGCCGCTGCATCGACTTTTGCCGGAGCGTTCTCGTTTAGCCCGGAGTCAACGGATCCCTCGCTTCCGCGCCGGTAGCCGGCTTGTCCCTCGGGCCAGCCCGAAAGCCCCTGTCATTTCCGCGCGGGGCGAACGCGCTCCGCGCACGTCCCGGTCCTGGGCGGTGGCCTTGCGGCTGCACCGTGTCGGGTTCTCGCATGACCTCCGGACTCAGCCGGTGCTCGTCAGATCCTCCGCCCGTTCCAGCATGCGGGTGAGGTGGGCCTGCTCCGGGCCAACGACCGAAAGACGCAGCGCGCGGCGAAAACTCTCCGCGGCAGCCCGGTGGTCCCTTAGGCGCCAGTAGAATTCACCCTCGACCGCATGGAGCAGGTGGTTCTTGGCGAGCCGTTCGCGTTGGGGCATCGTCGCCAGCTCGTTCAGCGCGGCCTGTGGCCCGTGGACTTGCGCCACGGCCACAGCGCGGTTCAGCGCAACGATGGGAGAGGGCTTGAGCTGCAGGAGGGCATCGTAGTGGCCGAGGATTCGCGGCCAGTCCGTGGCGGAGGAATCCGCGGCCGTGCAGTGAATGGCCGCGATTCCCGCCTGGAGGTGATACTCGCTGATTTCATCCCCCTGAGCCGCCGCCCCCAGATGCAGCAGTCCCTCCTGGATGAGGCGCGGATCCCATTTTCCTCGGTCCTGGTCGTCGAGCCGCAGGAGTTCGCCCTGGGCGTCCAGGCGGGCGGGAAAGCGCGCAGCGGTAAGCAGCATCAGCGCGAGCAAGGCGTGAGTCCGCGGCGTCCGTCCCGCCGGATGATCGAGCAGCAGGCCGACCAGCCGGACCGCCTCCCGACACAGGTCCTCGCGCAGGAGCTGGTCGCCGAGGGAGGCCTTGTGGCCCTCGTTGAAGAGCAGATAGATCGCGCCCAGCACGCCATCGAGCCGTGCACTCAGCTCGGGACCCTCGGGCAGGGAGTAGCCGATTCCCGCATCGCGAATCCGCTGCTTGGTCCGCGTGAGCTGTTTCTCGATGGCGGCCTCCGTGCTGAGGAAGGCGCGCGCGATTTCCGCGGTGGAGAAGCCGCACAGGACCTTCAGCGCGAGGGTGACCTGCGTTTCCTGGG
>CAYZCV010000018.1:0-38258 GCA_964476965.1 uncultured Opitutus sp.
GGACTGATTCTCCAGGTCACGCAGCGGATCGGATCGGTTCAGGTCCGGCACGCGGATCGCGCGGCGGGCTCCAGTGGGTACACGTTTCGCCGCCTGGTCCGCCTCTGGCTCAGCACCTTCGTCAATTTCAGCGTGATGCCGCTGCGTCTGGCCACCCTGTTGGGCTTGGCGATGGCCGCGGGCGGCTTTGTCGGGATTGGCGTGGTGGCGGTGTGGTGGTGGTCCGGGGCTGGCCCGGCCTTCGGCTGGGGCTCGCTCATGGCCAGCCTGTTGCTCTTCTCCGGAGTCCAGTTGGTGATGCTCGGCCTGATCGGTGAGTACCTGGGCCGAATGTTCCTGACCATCAACCAGCGGCCCCAGTCCGTGGTCCGCGAGGTCCTGCGGTCGGCCTAGACTGGCTCGGTGGGTTCGGGGAAAAGCCTCTCCCAGCGCGCGAATTCCTCGCCGAGGGCGGCCTTCACTCCCGTCGTGACAAACGGCGGGGCAGTTCGCCGGATTCCCGCGACGTAGAGCAGTCCGGCCCAGGCTTGGCCCACCCGGCGATCGCCGGTGGTGCGGCCCCATTCCCGGAGGAGGTATTCGCGGCACCATTCGGCTTCGGCGAGCGCGGACAGCTCGCGTCGCCAGCGGCGGGCGAGGCGGTAGCTGTTTTGCTCGTCGCGGCTCTTGCGGCCGGGGGAGGAGCTGACGCGGTGGCGGATCACGCTGCGGAGCGCCACGGCATTGACCCGACCCAGCGCAGCGGCTCGGAAGCAAAGGTCGACATCCTCGCCCCCGTTGTGAAAGGCCTCGTCGAATCCACCGAGTTGCTGCCAGAGATCCTTGCTCACCACGATGCACGCTGCGGTTACGGCCGGCACGAGCCGATAGCCCCGCCAAATCGTTTCCAAGGGATCGAGATCGGTGCGATGCGCGGGCTTGCCCTTGGCATTGATGAGCATGCCCGTGTGGTCGATCGTCCCGGTGCGCGAGTTCAGCTGAACATTGCCGACGATCCCGGCCCGGGGCCCGAGCGCCTGTTGCAGGGCAAGCAGGGGTTCGAACCATCCGGGGGAGAACTCCAGGTCGTTATTGAGCAGGACGAGGGTGGTTCCCTGCGATTCTCGCACGCCGCGGTTGTTGGCGCCGGCGTAGCCGAGGTTGCGCTCATTCAGAAGCACCCGGAACGGAGCGCCAAGCGTGGCCAGCCACCTCCGGGTATCATCGGTGCTGCCGTCATCAACGAGGATGATCTCGTGCGCGAGGTCCTTCGGCAGGGTGGACTGGAGGGTCTGAACGCAGCGCTGCGTCAGCTCGAGGCAGTTGAACAGGGGGATGATGAACGAGACCTGCACTGCGAAGAGGCTGGAGGGCGGGACCCTCCGTGGAAACGCCAAACGCTCGGCCTCAGGTCAACAGGCGTCGCAGGTACTCGCCATACGAGGACTTGCCCAGCTTGCGCACATTGGCCTCGAGCCCGGCCCGGTCGATCCAGCCTTGCTGGTACGCAATCTCCTCGAGGCAGGCGATCTTCAGCCCCGTGCGATTTTCAAGCACATGCACAAAGGTCGCCGCCTCGACCAGAGAGTCGTGGGTCCCGGTGTCGAGCCAGGCGGTGCCTCGGCCGAACAACTCGACGTGCAGCCGTCCCTGCTCGAGGTACAGACGATTGAGATCGGTGATCTCAAGTTCCCCGCGCGGAGACGGCTTCAGGCCGCGGGCCAGATCTACGACGTCGCCGTCATAGAAATACAGCCCGGGCACGGCGTAGTTCGACTTCGGGGCCTTGGGCTTCTCCTCGAGGGAAACGACGCGGCCGTCCGGCGCGAACTCCACGACGCCATAGGCGGTTGGATTGGCGACATGGTACCCGAAGATGGTCGCACCGGCGCTGCGGGCGGTAGCTCCGAGCAGCGACTTCATGAAGTCGGCGCCGTAGAAGAGATTATCGCCGAGAACCAGGGCTGAGGTCTCGCCTCGCCGGAGAAAGCCGCAGTCCGCCGCGATGTGGAAGGCCTGGGCCAGTCCGTCCGGGCTCGGCTGGGCAGCATAGCTGATGCGGATCCCGAACTGACTGCCATCGCCCAGCAGGCGCTCGAAGAGGGGCAGGTCCTGCGGAGTCGAGATGAGGAGAACGTCGCGGATCCCTGCCAGCATGAGCACCGACAGCGGATAGTAGACCATCGGCTTGTCGTAGACCGGCATCAGCTGCTTGCTGACGGCGAGCGTGAGCGGGTAGAGCCGCGTGCCTGAGCCACCTGCGAGGATGATGCCTTTGCGAGAGTGCGGAGGGGTGGGGACGGCTTGCGGATGGGTTGCGCTCACAGAAGGGTTGGTTTGGTGAAGAGGAGGAAGCGAGGCGGGTTATGCTGTCATCCGCATGCCCAACTCCGCCAGGGGTTCAGCCGGCGGTGCCGAGGCGCTCGCGGGAGTACTTGCGGGCGGTGATATCGGCGGCCCACGAGCGGTGGGCGAGGTACCAGTCGACCGTCTTTTCGATTCCGGTCGTGAAGTTCTCGCGGGGTTGCCAGCCGAGTTCGCGCTGGAGCTTGTCGCAGTTGATGGCGTAGCGGCGGTCGTGGCCGGGCCGGTCGGCCACGTAAGTGATCAGATCGGCGTAGCTGCCGCCTCCGGCGCGGGGCGCCTTCCGGTCCAGCAGGGCGCAAATTGTCCGGACGATCTCCAGATTCGGCTTCTCGTTCAGGCCCCCGACATTGTAGGTCTCGCCGACGCGACCCCGGCGGAGCACCAGCCAGATGGCGGCGGCGTGGTCCTCAACATAGAGCCAATCGCGGATCTGCTGGCCATCGCCGTAGACCGGTAGCGGCTTGCCCTCGAGGGCGTTGAGGATCATCAGCGGGATCAGCTTCTCCGGAAAGTGGAAGGGCCCGTAATTGTTCGAGCAATTCGTGGTCAGGGTCGGCAGCTTGTAGGTGTGCTGAAAGCTGCGCACGAGGTGATCGCTGCTCGCCTTGGAGGCCGCGTACGGACTATTCGGGGCAAACGGGGTTTCTTCGGTGAAGGCCGGGTCGGTCGGCGAGAGCGTGCCGTAGACTTCGTCGGTCGAAACGTGCAGGAAGCGAAACGCCGATTTCCGCTCGGCCGGCAGGGCGGTCCAGTAGCGGCGGGTGGCGTTGAGGAGGCGCAGGGTACCCACCACATTGGTCTGCACAAACGGCTCGGGCGAATCGATCGACCGATCCACGTGGGATTCGGCCGCGAAATTCACCACCGCGTCGATCTGGTGCTCACTGAGCAGACGGCCCACCAGCGTCTCGTCCCCGATGTCCCCCTGGACAAAGGTGTAACGGCGGTCGCCGGCCAGGTCCGCCAGATTGGCCGGGTTGCCCGCATAGGTCAGCAGGTCAAGATTGACGAGCCGACTCAGCGGCGAACCTGACTCGGTCAGGCGCTGGCGAATGAAATTGCTGCCGATGAAACCGCAGCCTCCCGTGACAAGGATGTTCATGGAGATGTGATCAGGGGCGCTTCAGGAGGCCTTGCGCCAGGCGCGCAGATCGCGGGCGATGGCTTCGTGGACTTCGGTCATGACAATGCCAGCGCGCGCCAGCTTGGACGAATCCATCACGCAATTCGACCGGGGCGTCTTGGCCGCGGTGTGCATGAAGTCGGACTCATCCTTGAAGAACTCAAACTGCTTGGTGCACACGCCGCTGGCGCGGATCAGGTCGACGACTTCGCGGGTGGTCACCTTGCCCGGATTTGTGACATTGTACGTGCCGAACGGAATCCGCTTTTCCCAGCAGGCGAAGGTGGCGGCGACAAACTCGGCGAGCTGGGAAATGGAGTTTTCCGCCTCCAGCAGGCGCTGGTAGCGCATGAGCTTGGTCAGGTAGTTGCGCGGGCTCTCGACCTCGTCGAACGGAATTCGCAGCCGCCAGAGATAGACATCGGTCCGGCTGGCGAGGACCTCTTCGCCCAACGCCTTGGTGCCGGAGTAGAAGGAACAATTGTTCTGTCGGAACGTGAAATTCGGGACGTCGGTTTCGGTGAAACCGGATCCATCGGGCCGGGCCCCCGTGTAGATGCAGCCCGACGAAACATGACCCCAGGGAACGCCCGCCGCGGTGCAGGCCTCGGCAATGCGGCCGGGGAGGACCGAATTGCCAAAAAGGCACTCGGTCTTGTGGAGTTCGCAGGCATCCACGTTGGGTTTGCCGGTATAGCCGGCGGCGTTGATCAGAAACTCGGGGCGATCCGCCTTGAGGGCTGCGGTCAGCTGGCCCACATCGGAATAGTCGAGCTCCGAACGCTTTAAGTTGCGAAAGGGAATGCCTTTGCGGGTGAGCAAAGCCTGGTAGGCATGGCCGACGTAACCGGAACCTCCGAGCAGGTAGATCATGGGAAGGGGTTAATTAGCCAAACCGAAGCCCCGGCAACAAGGGTATATTTGGTCGGGTCCGCGGGCTACTTTCCGCGGTAGTCGCCCCGGCTGAAGTACTTCTCAAGCCAGACATACATGCAGATGAAGAAGTAGCGGCTTCCCATCTCCTTGATCTTCAACTTCGCGACGCCGAATTTGCGGTTGTGCCAGGAAATGGGGGTCACGGTCCAGGTATATCCTCGCACGATGGCCTTCAGGGGCAGTTCGACGGTCAGATTGAAATGCGGCGCGAGCAGGGGCCGGCAGCCGTCGATGGCGGTCCGCCGGTAGGCCTTGAAGGCATTGGTCGTATCGTTGAGCGGGATGGTGAAGAGGACCTTGATGAAGAGATTGGCCAGGCGATTCACCAGCAGCTTTACCTTGGGATAGTCCACCACGCGACCGCCCCGCATGAACCGGCTGCCGAAGGCGCAGTCAAAGCCTCGCTCGGAGAGCAGGCGCCAGTAAGTCACGGCGTCCTCCGGCGAGTCTGATGCATCCGCCATCATGATCACGACCGCGTCACCTTGACTGTGGTCGAGCCCGTAGATGATCGCGCGACCGAAGCCATGGGGTCCGGGATTGCGGACGGGCTTCAGATTGGGAATGTCTGCGCTCAGGGCCGTGAGCACCGCCCAGGTGCTGTCCTTGCTGCCATCATCGACCACCACAATCTCATGGGGAATGGCCTCGCGCGCCAGCGTGGCATGGATCGCCCGGACGGTGGGGGGGAGCGACTCCTCCTCATCGCGCGCTGGAATGACGACGGAATAGAGGGCCAGCGGTGCCGGCGAGGCGGTGGGCATGAGAGAACGGCGGCCGGATCAGATCGGGGCGGACAGCTCGAGCCAGTCCGGGTTGGCCTCGGCGTGCGCGGCAATCTCCTCGAGGATGGCCGTGGCGGCGGTCGCGGGTGTCCAGTCCCAGACCCGCGCGGCCTTGCCGGAATCGAGGACCATCCAGGGAATGTCGAAGGGGCGGGGCGTGGGCTCGCTGCCGACGGGATGGGGACCAAAGCGTTGCTCGCACCACGCGCTCAGTTGCCGCAGGGAGAGCGCCGACGCGGCGCCACCGGAAGCATTCACCAGCCGGTGATCAATCGGGAGGGCGCCGGCGTTCATCTGGCGATCGAGCAGCGGAAGCAGGTCGCGCGGGTGGAGGCAGTCGCGGACCTGGTGGCCCTGGCCATCGAAACCGATGTAGCGCAGGGGGCGCCGGCGCCGGTAACTGTTGATCCAATACGAGAAGATTCCCTGATCGGGGCGCCCAAACTGCCCCGGCCCGGCCAGCACGCCGCAGCGATTGACGAACACGGGGAGTCCGAAGGTCGCGCCGTACTCGAGGGCAAGGGCTTCCGAGGCCAGCTTGGTGGCGCCGTAGAGGGAAACCGGAGCTGCGGTCGAAAAGGCCTCGGTGACGCCGTTGGTCGAAAGGCCCGGAGGCAGCGCGCCGCCGCCCGGTTGGAACGCGCCCTTCACCACCTGCACCGGGAGATCCGCCAGCGGAGGGATCGAGTAGACGCGGCTGGTGCTGAGCAGGATGAAGCCGGCCCGGTGCTGCTTGCAGAACTCAAGCATGTTCACGGTGCCCGTCAGATTGTGCTCCACGAGTTGGCGTGAGCTCGTATGGCCGTCGACCCCCGCAAGAACGCTGGGATTGGCGGCGGCGTCGATCACGAAATCGACTGGCGGCAGGGACTCGAGGTCGCTCGCGGCGCGAATGTCGCCATGGTGGAGCTTGACGCCAAGGGCCTTGAGTTCGGCCCGGTTGGACTCGCTGCCGGGACGAATGAAGTTGTCCAAGCCATGCACGGTGTGCCCGCGGCCCGCCTGGGCGAGAACCCGGGCGAGGGTGCTGCCCACAAAGCCGCAGGCACCAGTGATCAGGATCCTCATGAAGGGCAGGGAAACACGGCGTGATGAGGGGCGAAAGCGAAAAGCGTGGGACGAGTCCTCACGCCCCGGCCGCGCGGGCCCGCCAAGCCTCGACAATCTGCCGGATGGTTTCCTCGAGGGACTGCGTGATGTCCCACGCGGGGTAGTGGGCGCGCATCTTGCGCAGATCCGAGTAGTAGCAGATGTGGTCACCGATCCGGTTCTGATCGACGTAGGTGAAGACCTGCGGCTTGCCCGTGAACTTCTCGGTGATCTTGAACGCCTCGAGGATCGAGGTGCTGTTCGCCTTGCCCCCTCCAAGGTTGTAGACCTCGCCGGCGCGTGGCGCCCCGACAAAGGCGGCCATGAAGCGGGCGACATCGAGCGAATGGATGTTGTCGCGCACCTGCTTGCCCTTGTAACCGAAGACCTTGTACTCCCGGCCCTCGAGATTGCACTTCACGAGGTAGCTGAGGAAGCCATGGAGCTCGACGCCGCTGTGATTAGGACCGGTCAGGCATCCGCCGCGCAGCGCGCAGGTGGGCAGGTTGAAGTAGCGGCCATACTCCTGGACCATGACATCGGCCGCCACCTTGGAGGCTCCGAAAAGGGAGTGCTTCGACTGGTCGATCGTAAAGGTCTCGGGAATGCCGTGGGCGTAGGCCGGGTCCGCGTAGTCCCAGCGGGTGGCCAGTTCCGTGAGGGCGATTGAGTTGGGGGCGTCGCCGTAGACCTTGTTCGTGCTCATGTGCACAAACGGGGATTCAGGGCAGGCCTGGCGGGCGGCTTCCAGCAGGTTGAGCGTGCCGACGGCGTTGGTGTCGAAGTCGTCGAAGGGGATGGCGGCGGCGCGATCATGCGAGGGTTGCGCCGCCGTGTGAACGATCACCGATGGGCGGACCTGTTTGAGCAGGGCGAGCACGCCGGCGCGATCGCGGATGTCGAGCTCGTGGTGGACGAATCCCTTGAGATCCCGCGCCAGTCGCTGCTGGTTCCAGCGCGTGTCGCCCTGGGGGCCGAAGAACACCGCGCGCTGATTATTGTCGACCCCGTGGATCGTGTAGCCGAGCGAGGCGAAGTGGACGCAGACTTCGGAGCCGATGAGGCCGGAGGAACCGGTGACGAGCAGGATCTTGGACATGGGTGGATGGGAAAGAGGCTTAGAGAGGCTGGAAGCGGTACTTGATCAGGGCGGCCATCCAGGTGATCGGATCGCGGAACATCCGGATCTTCTTCCCCTCGCTGAAGGAACGGGACTTGTAGCTGATCGGAATCTCGATTGGGCGATGACCCTTGCGCACAAGCTTCATGACGAGTTCCCAATCGAAATCGAAACGATCGCATTCAAAGCGGAGCCCGGCGATGGCGTCGCGGCGGAACACCTTGTACATCGTGAACGGGTCGCGGAGCCAGACGCCGAGGCAGACGTTGACCATGAAGGTGAAAGTCCAGTGGGCGAGGTTCAGCGCGAGGGCCCGCACGGGCTGGTCGTCGAATTTCCGGATCGCCCAACCGCCGCCGCCGTGACGGCTGCCGAGCACGAACGTCTGGCGGCCCGCCGCGATCGGTGCGAGCAGGCTGTCGTAGTCCTCAACATCGTACTCAAGATCGGCGTCCTGAATCAGGATCACGTCGCCGGTGGCCCGGGCGAGACCGGCCCGGACCGCGTGGCCCTTGCCCCGCGGTGCGTCCTCGAGGATTAGATGGACCCCGGGACGCGACTGGTAACGCTGGACGATTTCGCGGGTGCCATCCGTCGAGTTGCTCTCGATCAGGATGAACTCCATCTGCCAGCCGGGAATTCGTTTGCCGAGGATGGCGTCCAGGGCGGCCTCCACCGTGCCCCGCTCATTGTAGATGGGTACAATCACGGTGAGGGTACCGTTGACGATGGGACGGGCAAACGTGCTCATGAAACCCCGAAGCGAGGCAGGGAACGGCGCTTACGGCAAGCCGGGCATTGCGGAACGTTGCGCGGCGGGTCCCCGGCTAGAGGGGGCGGCCGGACCGCTGGGGCCGCCAGACGAACCACCCTCCGACCAGAACGGGCAGGAGTCCTAGGGCGGCGAGGACCAGGGAAAGGGTGAACCGCCGGGGACGGTACTCGAATTCGATCACATGACGCCCGGGGCTGGAGATGACGATGCCCTTGAAGG
The DNA here is from genome assembly GCA_964476965.1 of uncultured Opitutus sp. GTDB lineage: Bacteria > Verrucomicrobiota > Verrucomicrobiia > Opitutales > Opitutaceae > CAMAXB01. The sequence goes on from CAYZCV010000018.1 coordinate 8,394, forward strand.
CGTGGTTGACCCGCAGGTAGGGAACCGGCTTGCCGTCAAGGCGCGCCTGGAAATTCCGGTCCTGCCAGGCCTCGGTCAGGACCGCGATGCCCGCGCCGGGGGCGTCGATCACGAAGCGGGTGGTATTGGGCGTCAGCTCATAGTCGTGAGCGGGAACCACGGCGCGGCCGGCCAGCACGGGACGGAGGAAGCTGGGCCTGAGCGGTTCGCCCGCCACGGCCGCTGCGAATGGCTGGCCGTCGCCCTCCGCGACCAGACGGACCCATTCCCGGACATCATTGTAGCTGGCAAGCCGATCGGTGAAGAATGCCCGCGGCCAGACGGTGTCGCTGCGGTACACATCCAGATCCGCCATCTTCAACGGCGTCAGGAGAGCCCCCACCTTTCCCTGGTCGCTGCGGTAGTCGAGATAGTAGCCGATATTCAGCGCATCGTAGCGCTTGCGCATGCGGTCCAGACCGTCGGTGTGGATCATCAGGCGCCAGTCCCACACCCGGTCAATCTCCAGCGCGGTGGCGAGTTCGCGGAAATAAGGATTCATCAGCGCCTCCGGTCCGCTGATCCCCTCGAAACGGTAGGCGGCGGCCCAGCCGGGAAACAAATTCCCCTCGATGCCGACGGCCCGGGTGGGTGTCTTCATGTCGGCGCGAACCGCCTCCACCGCCGTCGACCGCGCCAGCAGTGACGGGCGTTCGGGTGGGTTCACCACATAGTCGCGGAAGGCGTTGCCGACGTGCTGGGCGTGGCGGGCGACCAGCACTGTGGCAAGGCTTAGGACGAGGAGAGTGGCCGGACCGGCCGCCACCCGGGCCGAACGCCACTGCCGCAGGGTCCAGCCGGTGAGGAGCAGTGCCGCGGGCAGGACGGCCAACGACGCCCAGACGAAGGGACTGATGGCCAGCGTCTCGCCGAAACCGTGCAAGGTGAAGCGCTCGCCGTCCGCGTAGAGCGGCTTGTGCACCGTGTGGACCGAGCTGATCCAGGGAAGGATGAGCAGCGCCAGCAGCAGACCGGCAACGACCAGATCTCCGCGGCCCGCGGGCGTGCCGATGCGATCGGCGGCGGCCTTGAAACCGCTGGCGGCGAGGACGGACAAGAGGATGATCAGTACGAGCGAGAAGCAGTTGTCGATGTGGGCCACATTGCCGAGAAAGGGCACGGCCTGAATCCACTGCGGCGGAACCACGCCAAACGCGAGGGCCCCGGCCGGCATGCAGGCCAGCGCGAGCGCCGTCGCGATGCGGCCCGGCGGCAAGGCCCGCCAGGTTGCGACAAGATACAGCAGGCCGCCGAGGATGATGAAATTCGCCGAGGGATTTGACACCCGTTCACCGGGCTGCAGCGGTCGGTAGAAGATCTCGTCGAATAGCCCGAGGAGAAAGCTCGGGTGAATCTGCCAGGCCGACGGGGCATTGTAACTCGTGTAGGACCCCTTGAGTGCGTCGAGGAAGGTCAGCCAGATCGGCGCGCTGAGCAGCAGGAGCACGACCCCCGTCGCGGCCGCAGCCGCGACCGCGGCGAGTCGTTGGCGCCACGGAGCATCATCCAGGAGGACGATCAGGGCTCCGGCGCCGTTGAGCGAGAGCAGCAGCATGTAGGCTTCCTTGGCGGTGCCACTGTTCAGGACCGCCCACGCCGCGAGGAGGAGCCAGCCCGACCCAATCAGCCGGCCCCGGAGATCGGCGGCGCTCCGCAGGTGAAACCAGCCGACCAGAATCCACGGCGCGTAGCAGAAGCTGAAGAACGAGGGATGATTGATGCGGAAGGAGAAGAATCCGAAAAAGGCGGCCGACGCAGCCACGAGCGCAGCCGAGGGCAGGTGACGCGTGGTCTTGAACGCGAGATAGCCCAATCCGAAGGCCAGGAGGAACTTCGCGATCAGGAATTTTGCATCCCAGGCCCAGGCGCTGCCGCTGAAGGCAATGACGAGGAAATGGAGGGGATCACCGAACATCGACTGGCCCTGGCCGATCAATTCGGTGCCAACCGAATTGTACCGAAACCAGAGGGGCCATTCGCCGGCCAGCAGGGCATCCCGCTGGATCATGGCATGCGTCATGTTTTGCCAGAAGAGCGGCCCAACGTCCGAGCCTTTGACGTCCTCGGTCCGCCGGTCGGTCATCCCCGGCAACGTAGGGGTCGTGTCATACAGCAGCGCCGCGCCGAAATTGGGGGAGGCAAAGCTCTTCCCGAAAAAGACGACCGGATAGTTGCTGATCACCACGGTCACCGCTGCGGTCAGGGCCAGGGCTCGCAGGGGCTGCCCGGGGTTCGGCCCGAACCGCCGCAAGCGGTCGGTCAACCCGCGGCCGGCGGAGGCCGCCAAGAGGGCGAGCGTGAGCAGGAAGACGGGCAGGGTCGTCGTGGCGAGCGCCTGCCACAGCGGGGTGCGGGTGGAGGGCAGGACCAGATTGTCCCCAATGGCGATCTCCATGATCGGGTCCGAACTACCAGGGCTCGGTGTCACGGTCAGGCGGTCGCCGTCGCGCTCCACGCGATCGATCGCCTGGGTGGCCCGGAAGTCATCCGGCCCGAAGCGCCGGACCACGGTGCCGGCGGGACTCACGATGGTCGCGCGCGCGAGCGTGATGACACCCGGGCGATCGGTGGGGTCAAAACGGAGCGCCCGGTAGCGGCCGGAAGGCAGATCGAAGCGGACCTGACGCGGCGCGCCGGGCACCAGCTCGACCCGTTGCGACGCCTGCTCCGACAGGCCGGCGCCCGTGTCATAAAACAGCTGGGCGATGCCAAATTGCGTGCTGGTGAGCTCGATCTCAAAGCGGTGCCGGGGGGCCGTGTCGCTGGCGAACGGCATGAGCGGCAAGGTCACGACCACGCTGAAGACCAACGCGGCCAGCCAGACAATGGGGGAGGGAAGCTTCATCGCGGATCAGCGTGGGCTCGGAGCCTTGGCGCGACGTTGAGCAGACCAACTTGCGATGAAACCGGCCAGCGCCAAAACCCCACCCAGCAGGGAAACACCGGCCCCTTGCGCGGTCAGTTGAGCGGCCCAGCGCGACCAGCGCGCCATCTCGACCGGCTCGCGAAAGGCGATCCAATCCCCGGGCGTTGCATCTTCCGCCGTGATCAGGAAAGGCTTTGACGGCATCAGTACATAAGCGTCGCGCCATTCGCCGGGAGCGAACCCAGCCGCGGGAACCGCGTAGGCAAGCGTTTCCCGGGTGGTGGCGTCGAGGAGGCGCAGCGACGTGCCGGGCGTCGACACCGATCCGGCCACCGAGAATACCAGCCAGGCGTGGTGAGAAGGCCGGACGGGTCCGCTTTCCCAGCGGGCGGTCCGATCGTCTCCCTGCGAGCCCCTCACCACGCCGTGCAGGGGTTCGGGCGTCTCGCCGGCCAGCCCGGTCGGGCTGGTCTGGCGGTAGAGCTTGGAAAAGTTGGTCGAAAGAAAGCCCGTGTTGCTTCCCTCGGTCAGCGCGAGGGGCAGACGCACCGAGGCGGGCAGCAACCGCTGGAGCTCCTCGTGGGCGAGCCGCTCGCTGTAGGCCCCGGCGCCCGGGTACGGAATCTGGTCGCTCTCGAGGTGGGAGCGGCGTCCGGTCGCGAGGTACGCGCGGGTCCGCGACTCGCCCTCATCGTGGTAGGTGCTGACCCAGCCCGACAATTCATTGACCACATTCGTGCGGGTCAGCTGAAAGAGCCCGTGCCCGGCGAGGGCGATCCACGCGGCGGCGATGCCGGTGCCGATCCCACGCAAGATCGGTCCGACCGGCAGCGACGTCAGCAACCACGCCAGGCTGAGGCCGTTGATAACGAGGCCGAACGCCAGGGTGTCCATGTAGCGGGAAGCCGGCTCGCCGCCGCCCGCGCCACGCGCGTAGGCCGAGGCCACGATCTGGAGAAAGACCCAGCCGCCGAGTGCGGCCAGACGCACGGGGGCAGCCGCGGCCGCGCCGGACGCGCGGCCCAGGTAGCGAGCCACCACCACCAGCCAAGGGAGCCAGAACAGCAGGGCGGGCCAAGCGGAGGCGGTCGCCGGCCAGCGCAGATTGTGGAGGGCGTAGGCCAGAAACTCGCCAACGGATTTGGCCTGAAGCGATGCGTGGTAGTCGACGGTCACGCGGCCGAACCAGCCGATCGCCGTGATCAGGGCTACCAGCGCGAGCGTTGGCGCGACCTCGCGCCAGGTGCGATTGCGGTAAACGACCTCGAGCACGAGCACCGCGAGAATCACCGACGCGGCCAGAAAGCCGGACCCCATGCTGAAAAAGGCCAGCCCGGCGGAGAGCACCCCGATCCACCAGCGGCTCGTGAGCGGCCGGTGGAAGGGCAGGTACCAGATCGCGAGGGCCGAGAAACCGAGCAGGAAGTACTGTTGGGAGTGAAAGCCGGCGATCACGTTCTGCCACGCGAGAGGCAGCCCGAAGCCCGCGGTGAGGAGAACGAACCACGGCGCGTGCCAGCGACCGGGCAGCAGCCCGCGTCCCGCGATGAACAGGCCCACGGCGAGCAGGGCGTGCAGACCGGCGTTGATCACGCATTGAAGCCGCGAGTCCCATTGGCCGTTGAGCGCGACCCCGGCGAGGCCGAGGGCTTTCGTCAGCGCGATCCGGTGTTCATTGTGAGCACGGAAGAAATCGCCCACCGCCAGCGTGCCGCGCTGCCACGGGAGCAGGATGTGCAGACCTTCGGCGTCCCATTGGTCCCACTCGGGCAGGTCCGAACCGTACCGGTCGATCACCACCAGCTTCAAGCCGACGACGGTCAGGAACAGACCGGCGGCCAGCAGGAAGGTGGCAAGGGAGATTCGGGGGCGGAACATGGACGGAGGGAATTCGACGCGCCGACCGCGTCTTGCCCGGGGCGGATGGGATCCGAATCAGGTCTTGGTCGATCGGGGGGGCGAGGCCAGCTTGAAGCCCTCGATCTCGAGGCTGAAGTTCAGGTTGTAGGCCGGGTCATGGTCGAGCTCGGCGGCCCAAGTCCGGCGCATGTAGTCGACTTCCCTGGCAAAGCGGGCCAGTTTCTCCGGCGAATCCTCGCTGCCGCGGCTGGCGGATTCGTGGTGGTAGAGCTCGGCAAACGGGGTCCAGAGATTGAGATAACCGGCCGCCCGCACCTTGAGGCAGAAGTCGACGTCGTTGAACGCCACGGCCAGGTGCTCGGCATTCAATCCGCCGACCTGCTCGAACACGGCCTTACGCACGACGAGGCACGCCCCGGTCACCGCGGAGAAGTTCTGCACGAGGCGGGCGCGATTCTTGTAGCCGTCGGTCCCGCGTGGATACCGATAGAAGGCGTGGTTGGCGACTCCGCCCAGGCCCAGGATGATGCCGCCGTGCTGGATGGTGTTATTGGGGTAGTACAGCATGGCCCCAACGGCACCGATCTCCGGGCGAACCGCGTGCGAGACCATCTCGCCGAGCCAGCCCGGCGTGATGATCTCAAGGTCGTTGTTGAGAAGGCCGACGATCGTCCCGGCGGCGTGCTTGACCCCGAAATTGTTCAGGGCGGAGTAGTTGAAGGGGTGGGGATAGCGCAGCACCTTCACGCGCGGGTCGCGGCCCTGGACCTCCGCAAACCACGCGAGGGTCGCCGGCTCGGTCGAATCGTTGTCGAGGATGAGCACCTCGAAGGGGGCGTAGTCGGTCTGAGCCAGGATGCTTTCGACGCAGGTGCGGATCAGCGCGAGCCGGTCGCGGGTGGGGATGATCAGGGACACCAGCGGCGCGGGCACCGGGATCGCGTGGCGAATGCGCCAGTGATCGCCGGGCACGGGCTCGAGCGTGGCCTGAATCTGTCGGCGGTCGAGGTGATCGCGCAGCGCGCGTTCCGCGGCACGGACGGTGTAGGATTTTTCTCCGACGGCGAGCGCAGTTGAGCCGGCGATGGCCCGCCAGTGGTACAGCACCTCGGGCACGTGGCGAATGCGCTCGGACGGGAGGTTCTCGACGACGCGCAGGGCCAGGTCCCAGTCCTGGCTGCCCTCGAGCCCGACGCGGAAGCCGCCCACGGCCCGCACGGCCTCGGTGCGGATCACGGAGAGATGGGACAGGCAGTTTTGTCCGCGCAGCAAGTCGGGCAGGAAGTCGGGCTTGAAGTAGGGGTCAAACCGGTGGCCCTGCTCATCAATCTTGTCCTCGTCCGAATACAGGAAAACCGCCTCCGGGTGACGGTCAATTTCTAGGGCCATCCGGGCGAGGGCGCGGGGCGAAAGTTCGTCATCGTGATCGAGCAGCGCGACGTAGCGGCCCTGCACGATCTCCAGCGCGGAATTGCTGGAGGCGGAGATGTGCCCGTTGACAGGGCGAAACACGACCTTGATGCGCGCATCGGCCGCCGCGTAGGACTCGAGCAGCGGGCGGATGTGCGGTGCGGTCGAGGCATCGTCGGCGATGCACAGTTCCCAATGCGGGTAAACCTGATCCCGGACGGACTCGATCGCGCGGCGGAGCCAGCGCTCCGGCGCATTGTACACGGGCATGACGACCGAGAGGAGCGGAGGATCGACCAGACTGGCTGCCTGCTCCCGCAGGGCCTGCAAGGCTGGCGCCGACACGGGGTCAAACAAATGAAGCCAGCGGGCGTAGGACTCGACCTCCGGAGGCATGGCCGGATGGAAGACGGTCAAGGTCCTTTCGAGGAGGGTGCACCAAGGGCCGGTCTCGTCGGCGGCCTCGAGGATCAGCACGGGCGAGCCTGCATCCGCGACCAGCTCGACCTTGAAGCCGCACCGCGTTGCCACGTCCGCGCCGAGCACCGCGGCGACATCGGGTCGACCAAGACCGGCCTGTCCGGTGAATTCGCGCGAACCGAGTCGGATCCTCACCCGGGCGGGCGTCCGCTCATCGGGGAGCAGCGCCCAACCACGCACGATGAAGGGTCCGGCCGGAAGGTGCCAGAAATGGGGCTCGTCGATCTGGCAGCGCGCGGGAGGGGGCACGGGCGCGGGGACCGCGGGGGCCGGCATCGCGGCGGGTCGGTCCGGGGAGTCGAGGAATTGCCGGCGCAGGGCCCGCAGCGGCGCGGTGGCCTGCCAGGAGAAGGAGGCCTGCATGCGCTGGATCTTGGCATCGCGGCGGGCCGTTTCGTCCTGAAGCCGACGCTCCGCCTCGGTCGTTGCGCGAACGAGCTCCGCCTGGAAATTGTAGACCTGGCGGTGGAGCGTGGCCGAGATGCCCTCCAGTTCGCGGATGCGTTGCGTGGTGGTGGCGCGGAAGTCCGCGTAGCTGGCCTCGAGGGCCGCTTGCGCCCGCCGGGCCTGATCGAGGGCGGCCTCCAGATTGGCTGCGTGCTGTCCGCCGAGGGCCAGCTGCTCGGTGAGTCGGTCTAGGTCGGCGGTGAGCTTGGCTTTTACCGCTTGGCCCACGCTGTCCGCTGCGTTGGCCTCGAGCCGAAGCAAGGACCGCGTCAGCGAAGCCGTGGCTTCGCGCAGAGCGCCCGCCGCGGGAGAGTCGGCGGGCATCAGCCGCAGGATCCGATCACAATGAAGGGTAGGCTGCAGGGCTACCTCCGTCGCGTGAGCGTGGCTGGCGAGCAAAGTCCAGGGCGCCCGTGATGGACGCGCGAGACAGGCCTCGTAGTGAGCGAGGAGGGTTCGACCGATCTGATCGGGATCGAAGTGCGCCCGCGCAAAGCGCTGCCCAGCTTCGCCCAGCCGGCGAGCCAGATCCGGGTCGGTCAGGATCCGCTGGCACTGAGCCTCGATTTCCGTGGCATCGCCCGTGCGGAGGAGCAGGGCCTCGACGCCATCGTTCACCTGGCGGCCCAGATTGACCGCGGGCATGACGACGGGACGTCCGGAGGCTAGAAACTCGGGCAGCTTGGAGGGCAGGCGGTAGTCGTCAAAGGCCCCGGGTGAGCCTGGTTGGACCAGCACATCGGCCAGCGCGAGCAGGGAGGGCAGCTCGCTTTTGGGCCGGAAGCCGAGGTCGATCGTGAAGGTGGTCCAATCGAAATCGAGGTCGCGCGAAAACTCGGTCGGGTGATACCCCGTGCGCAGCAGGCGCACCGGCAGCCCGGCGCGACGCAGCTGGTAAACCGCTCGCAGCAGGGCCGAGACGGCCGGGGCGTTGGCGAAGGTGGTGCTACCGGTGTAGACGACGACCCGCTCGTGAAGGGCGAGCCCGAGTGCGTGGCGCTGCGCCGCATCCGCGGGGCGCGGATGGTAGAGCGCGAAGTCGACTCCCGGGGGGAGCGTGAGCATGGGCAGCTCCGGGGGAAGACCTTCCCGGAGGGAATCGATGATCACGGTCACGCCGTCGGCCGCGGCGAGCAGGGCGGAACCGCGATGAGGGTGCGTCAGCGCTGCGGGCAGGACGGCATCAAGGGTATCGTCGCTGGCCGCGGCCAGTTCGTCGGCGGAGCGGCCCGTGAAGGCGCTGGCGAGGTGGGTCTCGTTGTCCTCGAGGTGAACCAGAACGCGAGTGGTGGGGTGCAGGCGCTGATGAGCGAGAAGGAAGCGACGGACACTCTCACGCGGCGTCCACGCGTGAAGGATGTCAGCCGGCTGCCCGTTCGGGAAGCGGACCTCGGCGGACAGCACCTGGGCAAACGTGGCGGCGGTAAACGGCGGTTGATGGACCGCTGCGAGCGTTTCCGGGCCGGAAGGAACCGCCACGATGCAGGCATGGCCGCGGGCACTCAGCCAGCCGGCGAACCCCGCGATGTGGTTCAGGCTGTTGGTGGTGTAGTCGCCGTAGTTGGCGAAAAGGATATTCACGCGGCGGGAAGAGGCGGAGGGCCGCCGGCGACGGCGGAAGCGATCAGGCGGGACGGAAACCGGGCACCGGGCTTAGAACGGGCGGTCGGCGGCGGCAGCGTCGCCAACTTCCTTCGACAGGGGCAGGGGAAGGTTTTCGAAGCCGGGCTGGTAGCGATACACCACCGAATCCCACGGCGCGGCACCGCGAATGGACCGGTTGGGGGTGAGACTCCACTCCATCAGCGCGACCGCGAGCACGCAGGGATCCTGAATGGGCAGGGAGGAGAAGGTCGTGGGCCTTACGGTCAGGGGCAGCTCGGACGATTCAATCCGCCCGCGGAAAGCGGCCAGTTCGGCCTCGTCGGCCGTGAGTGCACCCGCGGCGACGAGGCGCTTCTGCGCGGCTTGGCCGTCGTCGACCCGGCCGGCCCGATGGTAGGCGCGCACGAGCGTCGCGGCGACGAGTTTGGGGAGGGAGGCGGCGGACGCATAGGTCGACAGCGCCTCGAATTTCTCGAGGTCGGCGGCGTGGTCAATGTAGGCGGCGTGCACGAGGGGATCGGCTCCGGCGGCGGGCGCGTTGCCTTGGGACGCGCGGTAGCGTTCGACCAGAGTGGTCGCCGCCGGGTTGGCGGCGGGGAAGAACGTGCGGGCGACGCTCTCGATGTCGTCACGGACATCCAGATTCTTCAGGGTGTAATGGGCGGTCCGGATCTCTTCGCTGGGCGGCAGTCGCAGGGCGGCGACGCGCTGGATGCGGATTTCGCGTTCGACCATACCCGCGAGCACGGCGAGGCGGACATCCTCGCCCGGGTGCTCGTCCAGCAACCGGGTGATGTCGGACCGGGGACGGCCGACCAGCGCATAAGCCTCGCCGAGGATGGGCCAGAGACGCCCCTGCTCGGCGGGGGTGGTGTTGGCGAGCAGTTCGGCGACGAGGGGCGCGTTGTCGAGCCGCGCGGCGACGCGGAAGACGGTGGCGATCAGGAGTCCGCGGTCCTCATTGAGGAGGGGGAAGCCCAAAGCTTCGCTCCAGCGGCGCTGGGCGGAGAGGACCTCGACGATGCTTTCGAAGGCGGCGATTTTGTTGGCATCGATGCCCGCGCGTTCGCGGCCGTAGAGGAAGATTGCGCAGTTGACCGCGTCAAAGGCGGCCACCCGCTTTTCCTCAAGGCGGGGCAGGAGGCGTTCCCGAAAATAGGTGAGATCGTAGGGCCCGACCTTGAGTGCGCCGCTGGCCAGTTGGCGGCCGATGGTCGTCTCAGGGTAGACCCTAAGCACCCGCTCGATGTTCGACTGGGCCCGACGCCAGTAGAACTGGATGTAGGCGTAGGAGTAGTCCCGCTCGCTGATATTGCTGACCGCGTCATTGGCGCGCGAATAAAGCAGCCGCGCCTCCTGCTCATCCACAGCGGAGTCGTCCGCGGCCGACGTCAGCGACGCGAGCAGGAAGAGCGGGGCAAAAAGGGAGAGGAAAAGGTGCTTCCGGAGGGCCATGAAAATAAAAAAAGGCAGGCCCCCTACGCTGAGGGGGCCTGCCTGGGTTGCAAAGGAAGAATTTTACAGTTTGAAGCCGGCGGCGGCGGCGTCCTTGGCGAACATCTTCACCGTGTCGAGCGACAGGGCGGTGAGGTCGTTGCCGAGCATCTTGGCCGCCTTAGCGAGGATGTCGTGCGGCACCGTGATGATGGCGCAGCCGGCGTCCTCGGCCTGGAAGATGTTGAGGACCTCGCGGGTGCTGGCCCAGAGCAGTTCGGCCTTGGGCTGGTCGGCGAGGAGGGCCCCGCAGGCGCGAACCATCGGAACCGGGTCGACCCCGGTGTCGGCGATGCGGCCGGCGAAGACGGAGACCACGGACGGAACCTTCGGGTTCAGCGCCTCGGCGACACCCTGCACCTGCTTGAGCGTGAGGAGCGCGGTCACGTTGAGCTTCACGCCCTGGGCGGCCAGCTCCTTGATCAGCGGGAGGCAGGACGCACCAACGGAGTTCGTGATCGGGATCTTCGTGTAGACATTGTCGCCCCACGAGGCGATTTTCAGCGCCTGGCGCTTCATGTCCACGAGGTCATCGGTGAACACCTCGAGCGAGATCGGCTTCGACTTCACCGTCTGCAGGATATCCTTGGAGAAAGCCTCGTAGTCCTTGATGCCGGCCTTGTTCATCAAGGTCGGATTGGTGGTCAGACCCTTGATGTAGGGCTTGGCGTAGAGTTCGAGAATTCCGGCTTTATCGGCGCCGTCGGCGTAGAGCTGGATTTTGAGGTCGTTGAGGGACTTCATGATAGGGTTGTTGTTGGGGCGATTCAGCTTTCGGGATCAGGTCTGGGCAAGGATAATTCGGGCGGCTTCGGCCATCGTTTTTACGGTGAAATCCGGTTTTGCACGCAGGGGTTCGTCATATCCAAAATCAATGAAGATCGTACGCACGCCGGCGTTGGCGCCGCAGTCCACATCGCGCCAGCGGTCTCCCACCATCCAGGAACGCGTCAGGTCGAGGCCAAGAAGTTTGGCCGCGTCGAGGATCATTCCCGGACCGGGCTTGCGCCGTGGGTCGGGTGGATTTTCGCCCTTGCCCGGTGCGTAGCAGGCCTCGATGTGGGCGATTTCAGGGATGAGCCGGCGCAGCTTGGCGTGCATCGCCTCGACCACCGCGAGGGATTGGTCGCCGCGGCCGACATCGGGTTGGTTGGTGGCGACGACCAGCACATAGCCGGCGGCGGCCAGCTCACGGCAGGCGTTGGCGGCATCCGGAAACAGGCTGAATTCCGCCTCCGTGTCCGGAGGGTAGGGCTTGCCGTTGCGGACAACCTGAAGGTTGAGCGTGCCGTCCCGATCAAGGAAGACGGCCGGCCGGAGCGAGGGCATGAGTGACGCCCCGTCTCAGGGCTTGGCGACGACGCTCTCCCACTTGGTCTGATTGACCTTCACATCCGGGTGCGAGACCCAGAGGTGCCAGATGACGGCTTGGAAGGCCTCGCTGTGGGGCGTGATGTTGTTAGGGTTGACCGTGGGAACGATCACGCAGGCATCGGCCTGCTGGGCGGTGTAGCCGCCGTCCTTGCCGACGATGCCGATCACACGGGCGCCGACCTGCTTGGCCAGCTGGATGGCGGAAATAAAGCCCGGTGAAACGTTCTTCTCCAGATTGCCGCCGCCGACAGAGAGGATCAGCAGACAGTCCTTGCTGTTGAGGCGGGAACCGCGGAGCCACTCGACGAAAACGCTGGCCCAGCCATCGTCGTTCGTACGGGCGGTCAGTTCGGAGACATTGTCCGTCGGGGCATAGACCTCGAGGCCGGCAATCTTGCGGAAGTCATTGACCGCATGTGAGGCATTGGCCGCGCTGCCGCCGACGCCGAGGATGAAGAGGCAGCCGCCGCGGTTGCGGACGCCCACCAATTCCTGCGCGCACTTCTCGCAGTGCTCAGGATTGATCTTGGCGACGATCTCGGCGGTTTCCTTCAGGTGCTGAATGGAGTAGGACATGGAGTCAGTAGAGGTGGAATTCGGGGGTTGTGAAGGAATATCTGGCAAAAATATGGCGCTTGGCGATGCCGGCTTTTCGAGACGACGAAACAGTAGGGGTTGCGCGGTCCCTGATAAGGGACTTTGTCTCGGAGATGGATCCGACGGCATGGGCATCAACGGGTTGAAGGAGGCGGATCATTGACAGACTTCGGTCAACGCGGCTCCCTCGTCGTCATTATAATGAGGAGTGCACGCGGGCTTCTAGCCGTCATCTTGCTTGTTTCCCTTGGCCTTCGTCTCTTCTTGGCGTTCCAAGGGGGACAGGACTATTGGCCGGACGAGGCAAGGTTCCAAGGTTCCCAGTATGCCGTGCAGCACGCCTTGGGGGGGAACTGGCCGGAAGTGGGCCGGTGGCTGTTTGGCCAGGCGGATCATAGCCTGTTTCGCTGGATTGGACTTCCGGCGGCGCTGGCCGAATCCGTGTTCGGTCGGTCGGCCTTCCTGATCTCGAGCTACTTCAGTCTGTTTTCGGTCCTCGCCATCTACCTCGTCTGGCGGATTGCCCGCCAAGCGGGCGCGGGGGAACGCGAGGCCTTGCTGGCGGCCTTCCTTCTGTCCTGCGCGAGCAGCCTGCTCTATTTTTCTCGACACTATTTCCCCTACGACAGCGCCCTCTGTATCTTCCTGTTTGCTCTGGAGCGAGGATTGAAGGGCGGTGGCCCACGTCGCTCGCTGGGGGTGGGGGCGTTGGCCGGCTGCGGTTTTCTGACCTATAACGGTTACTGGCTGCTGGGGGGCGCGGTGCTGGCCGTGCACGTGCTGGCTACCCCGGTCTCGCTGGTCGCCGCCCTCCGGCGGGCCGGTTGGGCCCTGCTCGGACTTGGCGCGGTGTTGGCCGGCTTTTTGGGCGCCGCGCGTCTCCTCGGCTTCAACTTGCTCGCCGACCTCCGGGAAGATGCCGGCACCATCACTCAGGGCGATTTTGGGACCGCCTATCTCGTGATCCCCGAGTACCTGTGGCACGCGGAAGGCCTGTTTGCCGTCGCCTGGGTCGCCGGGTTGATCGTGGCCTGTACGCATGTCCTTCGCGGCGGGGCGCCTAGCCGAGTAGCATCGTGGCTTGTGGCGATTTTCCTGATCCTCGGCGGACTCGTGGTGTTGTCCGATCTGCTCCCGGTTTTCGTGGTCTACGGCCGCCTCGTGCGGATGCTGGTTCCTTTTCTCTGCCTCGTTTTCGCGTACGTGATTCACCACTGGGCCCAGGCGCAGGTTCCGGCGATCACGCCTTCGCGCTGGGCTTGGGGAACGGTTGCCGCGGTGGTGCTGGCCCTCATCAACTTTGCCGGACCGCTCACCCAGCGGTTTCCGTCCGACTTCCGGATCGCGGCCCGCGAGGAGGCCGTCCGTCTGCAGGCGGGGGATGGCAGCGTGTACCGAACCGTCGGCGCCGACCACCTCTGGGGCGTCGAAGTCCGGCGGGCGCTGCCGGCGCATCAGGTCATCCTCCGCGCCCGTCACCCACTTCAGTTCAAGCCCTACCAGTATGAGGGTTTTTCCCGCGCGCAGCGGCTCGAGTTCCGGGAACAGGATGTCACCATGCGCCTGATCCGGCTTCCGGTTCGGCTGCCTGCGCCGCACGGGCCTGATTCGCTGGCCGCAGGCCCGTTGCGTTTGCGGGTCCGCTTTCCGTCCGGGCTGCCGGGCGTGACGGAGCCCCTGATCACGACCGGGCGGACCGAAGCCGGCGACATGATCTTCGTCAACTACGTGGATGAGCGGACGCTGCGGATTGGGGTGGACAGCTGGGGCCGCGGCGGCGCCGTCAGTGATCCGATCGAGGTGGACTATGGGAAAGAGCACGACCTCGTGCTCAGTCTCGAGTCGTTTCTGCAGGCCGCCGAAGGGGAGCCGACCGCGGAGCGCCTGCTTGCGGACGGTTTGAGGGGCCGCGTTGGGGTGGCCTTCGACGGCCGCGAAGTCCTGACCTTTCGCAATGCGCAGCACCCCTCGACGCGAGCGGAGGTTTCACTGGGCGCCAACCGCATTGGCATGACCAGCGCGAAGGCCGAGTTTTCGGGTGAAATCAAGGCCGTGCGCTACGCAACGCGTGACGAAGTGATGCCGCTCAAGCCCTCGATCTCCGAGCGCTTGGCCGGCCGAGGACCGGAGTGGTCGGGGTACTCGGGGCCGGTGACGTTGACGCTGCGCTTGCCGGAGCGATTCCCAGCTCCCGGCGTGGCCGAGCCGCTCTTGGCCGCGGGGGTGACCGGAGCGGGCGACTTCCTCAACGTCGTGTACCAAGGCGATGCCGCCATTCAGATCGGCTACGATCACTGGGGCTATGGCGCCTTTGTTTCGGAGATTTTTCCGGTGCGGCCTGGCGAGGAAATCGTGGTTCACCTCTCCGCTGGATTCCTCTTTCCGCCGGACTGGGTGCCGTCGGCCGGGGAGTCGGAAGCGGTGGCAGCCCTGCGTGGCCGGGTGGTGGTGGCCGTGGGCGGGCGCCGTTTATTGGACCGACCGGCGGATGCCCACCCAAGCCGGGCCGATCAGGTGACCGTGGGAGTCAATCGGATCGGCGGCTCCACGGCCGCCGAGCGTTTCTCCGGAGAAATCACCGCGGTCCGAAGCTGGGATGGGGTCGTGAATCCCTAGCGGCGTCGACGGATCAGCGCTGGCCGCCGCGGTCAGGATTGCGTCCGTTGCGGATCAGCTGATCGAGTTCGGCGAGTCCCTCGTGTGAGCCGATCTCGTAGAACCGCTCGCCGATCTCGTATCCGGCGAGCTGGTCGCGGGCCACGAGCTGCTGGTAGACTTCGGCCAGATCGACCGGCTTGTCCGTCGGCCAGCCCTGGAAGGCGGAGGCCCTGAGGAGACCGAGGCCGTAGTCGATGTGGTGCATCTCGGGCACCTTGTTCTTCTTGTCGTAGATTTTGATCCGGCCGTCGGCGAACCAGACATTGCTGGCGTCGTAGCGACCGTGATTTTCAAACACGGTCATCAGACCCTGCTGGCCCGAGTCGAGGAAGGACCGCCCCACGGTGAGGTAATCGATGGGCAGGTAGCTGTCTCCGTAAAGGATGTAGAAGGCGTCGCCGAGCTTGGGCAGGGCGCGGATCAAAGCGCCGCCTGTGCCCAGCAGCGTGGGGCCGTCGAAGGAGTACTCGATGGACAGACCCCATTTTGAGCCATCACCGTACTGGTCGACGATCATCTCACCGAGGTAACCGACGCAGAGTACGATCCGGGTGAGGCCCTGCTTTTTGAGCAAGCGGATCTGGTGGGAGAAGAAGGGCTCACCCGCCACCTCGACCAGCAGCTTGGGGATCTTTTCCGTGATCGGCCGCAAGCGCGTGGCCATGCCGCCCGCAAGGAGCGCGACCGGCAGGTCAGCAGGGGCGGCGGGAACTCCGGCAGCGGGCATGGGGCGTCAGTTCTGAGCCACGACCTTGCTGCCCTCGAAGTCGAAGCGGAAGCGGACCTCTTGCAGGCCCTTTTCGCGCATCGCGTGACGCAGCCGTTTCTTGTCGCCGGCGTAGAACATGAGAAAGCCTCCGCCGCCTGCGCCGATCAGCTTGCCCCCGAGCGCGCCGTTTTGCATGGCGTAGTCGTACCAGTCGTTGATGTGGGCATTGCTCATGCCCGAGCTCCGCGCCTTCTTGCGCTGCCAGTGGACATCCATCAGGCGGGCAAACTCGTCGAGATTCCCCGTCTCCAGGCAGTCCAGGGACTTGTAGCCGAGCTCCTTGGTGAAGTGGAGATTGTCGAGCATCGCCTGGTCGTTGCTCTTCGATTTCTCGTTCTGGTCCTTGAGGATGGCCGAGGCGCTGCGGGAGTAGCCGGTGAAGAAGAGGAGGAGGTTGTCCTCGAGGTTGAAGAGGGTCTCTTCGGAAATCTTGCAGGGGCGGTACTCGACGCGGCCATCCTTGTGGAAGGTAAAGGCGGTGATGCCACCGATCGCTGCGATGTACTGGTCCTGCTTGCCGATCGGCTCCCCGAGCTTGTTCAGCTCGATGTCGCAGGCCTGCTCCGCCAGCTCGGCGGGGGAAACGAGGTTCTTCTTGTAGGTGTGCAGGGCCTTGAGCAGCGCGGTGGTGAAGCTCCCGGACGAACCGAGGCCGGTGCCACCGGGGATGTCGGCCATAGAGGTCAGTTCAAGATGGGGCTCGGTCACGCCGGTCAGCTTCATCGCCTCGCGCACGATCGGGTGCTCGATCTGGTCGACCGATTGCACGCGCTCGAGCTTGGAGTACTTGATGATGATCTCCTGCTGGAACGTGCGATGCTGCGTCAGGTAGACGTATTTGTCGATCGCCGCGGCGACGAGGAAACCCCCGTGCTCCCGGTAATAGGAGGGCAGGTCGGTGCCGCCGCCGCCAAGGGATACGCGCAAGGGAGAGCGAGTGATGATCATGGAAGAAGGAAAAGGGATCGGTGAGCGGAGCGCGGTTCAGAGCCCGGCGGTGTTCACGGGATAGCCGCTCTTCTGGTAGATTGCCTCGACGATATCAAGTGTGCGTACGCCCTCGGACAGCCCGGGGCTGGGCTCCCGTTGCAAGCGGATGTCGTCGAGAAATGACTCCGTTTCGAGCCGCCAGGAATCGTCGCCGCGGACGTACTCCCAGATCGTCGTCTCGGGCGGCCCCATCTCCGGAAGCATCTTGTAGTAGGCGAGCCGCTCGGGACCGTAACTGCCCCCGAGCCCATCGATCGCCAGCTTGGCGTCGCGGCCATAAATCTCGAGCGAGAAGAGGTTCTTCCATTCGCTGCAGCTGGCGTGCAGCCAAGCCGTCTGGCCTCCCGCGGTGCGGAGGCTCAGGAAGGCATTGTCGTCGACCTTCATGTCCCAGTAGCTGGTGGTGGCATGGCCGTCGACCTGGCTGAAATCGCCGAGGAACCAGCCCGCCAGATCGATCAGGTGCACGCCCTGGTCGATCAATTCGCCTCCGCCGGACAACGCCGGATCAGCACGCCATTCGCGATCATAGCCCTTGCGGCCGCCGTGGCCATAGCGCGCGCGCAGGTACATCAGCGGACCGAGCGCACCCGACTCCAGCAGCGAACGGGCCTTCTGCAGGGAAGGGTGGTAGCGGTGGTTGTAGCCGATCCGCACGCGGCAATTCTTTTCCTGTGCCGCCTGGGCGAGTACGCGCAGCTGGGCCGCGTTGAGCGCGCCCGGCTTCTCCACGAGCACATGTTTCCCGGCGCGAACGGCGGCCAGCGCAACCGGCGCGAGGGCCGCATTGAGGGTCGACACAATGACGGCATCCACGGTCGGGTCGGCGACCGCTTCCTCATGGCTCGTCAATGCCCGGCAGCCGGGCGCGAGCTTGGCGAGGTCGGCCGCGCGGGCGGCCTGCACATCGCAGACGACCCTGAGGGCCGCGCCGGGGATCGTGAGCAGTGCCTGGGCGCGTTTGCGGCCGATCAGGCCGCAGCCAATGATGGCGAAGCCGAAAGCGGGAGAGGGAGCAGCGGACATGGAGGAAAAGCGTTGCGGTCCGGACCGACCCTGTCGAGTCCGGGCGTGCCGGAGCGGTCAGCCGTTGAAGTCGAGGGATCTTTCCTCGGGCAGGATCCGGCGGAGCGTGTAGACATCGCTTTTGGCCAAGGCGGCCGCATGGCGACCCAGTCCCGTCCAAGGGTCCCAGACCGCGGCGAGCAGGCGCCCGCTGATGCCGTCACTTTCCGGTGAGAGGAGCCAATCGACGAGGCCGATCGTCTTTTCAAGGGCATTGCTGCTGGAGCTTTTCTGCCGCACGGCCGTATCGTATTCGGCTTGGCCCACCACCGCGGGCCCAAGGGTAATCACTTCGTCCGTCAGCCGCGTATTGATGGCCCCCGGGGCGATCGCATTGATGTCGAGCGGGCTGTCCTTGGACTCAGCTGCGACCGTCTCGACCAGCCGGAGGATGCCGGTCTTGGCGACACCGTAGGCGGAAAAATTGACCCGGGCTTTGGTTCCGCCGCCGCCGGAGAAGCACACCACCTTGGCCCGGCGGGGCGCCTTTTGCAGCAAGGGGTGAAAGGCGCGCAGCGGAAAATAGGTCCCGTCGAGGTTGGCGCGCACGGTTTGCGACCAGCGCTCGGGATTGCCGGTGAGGGCGGGGCTGATCTCCCCCTGGATCCCCGCGCAGAGGACGAGCCCGTCGAGATGCGGCCACTCGCGGCCGACGGCCTCGGCCGCTGCGGCGACTTGGGACCAGTCCGACACATCCGCCCGCGACGAGCGAAAGCGGTCCGGCGCCGCGACGCCCACGCTGGCCTGATCGGAGCGGGCGAGGCCCCAGACCTGGTGGCCGCGGTCCAAAAGATGTTGGGTAATGGCAAGGCCGATACCGGAACTCGAGCCGGTGATGAGAAGGTTCATCGCAGAAAACGGCGTCTTGGCTCAGGCCTTGATGCGCGGGACGGCGTAGTCCTCGCGCAGGGTCGGAGCGCCGCCGCTGGCCTCCAGGGTCCGGTCGAGGATCAGCAGGGCATCCATGCGGGGCTCCTCGCGCTTGGCCTCATCGGTGAAGAGAAGTTCAAAGCTGATCAGCGGTGGCTTGCCGCCGCCTTCCTGGCGCCGCACCGAGGCCAGGCGCACGCGTTCGCCCACCCGCACGACGCCAATGATCCGCGCGCGGCCGTGGATCCGGCCAATCTCTTTTGGGGAGACGACCCGGGGTAGATCCGGAACGACCTCGTTCGACCCGACGAGCGGCCACGAGGTGTTCTCATCCTCGAACTTGAAGAGGTAGCAGTCGCGCTGAAAAATGAATTCCTTGCCGGGCAGGTGATTGTACTGGGGCAATCCGTTCACGTAGCTCGTCTTGACCGGATCTCCTCGGCTGAGGAAGGCAAAGGCCAGGGCAGCAAGCGCGACAGCGGCGACAATCCATTTCATGCCCCGAAGAAACATCCCCCCGCGGGCTTTGCCAAGGCAATCATGCCGCCCGGAGGCTGCCAACCCGAGCGCCTCATCGTCCGGGAAACCGCATCAGTTGCCGGAACAGGAACGCCACCACCGCGCCCCAGCCGAGCACAGTGATCCAGAGATGGAGTTCGAGGGAAACGGGCGGGATGTAGCGAATGGTGACATCGGTCCAGCCGGCGGGAACCTTGAACATGGCCAGATTGTCGGGCGAGCGCTCGACCGGGACCGTCTGGCCGTTCACCCGCGCCCGGTAGCCGGGCAGCCACATGCGGGGCGTCTCCACATAGCCCGGCTCGCTCGAGTCGACGATCAGCCGGTAGGGAATCCAGGATTTGACCACCACGGGGAGAGACTCGGGGTCGTACTGCCATAATTCGTAACGGGCATAGTCGATCTCGGTCGTCACCGGCCGATCCGGGAGAATCGCAATGCTCTGGGGCCGGACGTCTGTGGATTCCGTGTTGATGAGGGAAACGACCTTGGAACTGCTCGGCAGGGTGCCAAAGCCCCGCGGGGGCGGCCGCAGGTCGCTCTCCATCCCGTGTCCGGATTCCGGCAGGGTGTATTCGCGGAAAAGATGCGGGGCCTTGAACTGGAGCCACCCGCGCTCGCCGGGCTTCATCACGTCAACCCACAGCGCCAGCCTCACCTGAGGTGGCAGGACAATCTGGGGGTTGAGATCGTAGAACGGTCGGTCGCTGGAATTGGTTCCCTTGAAGACCCCATCGGACAGCAGCGTACGATTCCGCGCCGGCAGCGCGCCCCGGCCGACGGCGGCTTCGCTGTTGCGGGCCAGTTCCGACCGGTCGGCCCGCAGGATGCGGTGTTCGAGGACGGGGTCGAGATAGCCATGGCTGAAGTAGCTGGGTGCGTATTCGAAGGATACGAAGGCGTAGCGCGTGAGCAGGAGGTTATCGCGCTCAATCAGGCGCGCCGCCCCTACGCCGCGGTCAATGCCGGCCCGCGCCCGCACCACCATGCGGTTGGCCTCGTAGGCGGACCATGCCAGCAGCGGGAGGCCGAGGGCCAGACACGCGGTCCAAAAGCCGCGCGAACGGGCGCCAGTCGTCGTCCGATGAACGGCTGCAAAGGCGAACGCGATGAAGAAGACGAGGATCGGGAACATCCGCTGGTTGGTCCAGCGGTTGGACGCCTTGAGGACCAGAGAGGGCACCCACTCCCAGAACTCATCGGTCACACCGGGGATCGGAATGATCAGGAAACAGACGGCGACTGCGGCCAAGCTTGGCAGAACGGCGTCGATGGTCCGCCGGCGGGGGAGCCACACCAACGCCGCCACAAATAGGACCAACAGCGTCAAGCCGGCCTGATAGTCCCAGGTCGTGTTGATTTCCTTGCTCAGGCGCGTGAAATTGTGCGGAAAGGCGGCACGGATTTCCTCCACCACCGAGCCGCCGAGCGTTGTGCCGGCATTGGTGTTGTCGAGCCGGACCGCCGAATGGATGGCGAAGGAACCCAGGACCAGAAAGGCCACGAGGGCGACGCCGGCCCAGGTGAAGCGCTCGCGGGTCCGATCACGCAGCAGCGTGATCAGGTAGAGGGGCGCGATGATCAATGAGGTCCACAGCGCGATCGGCGGGTGGCTTAGCCAAAGGCCGGCCGCCCCGATCGTGAGTAAAGCGTGGGGTCGCAGCCCAGACTCCCGGGACACGAGCCACAGTCCCGCGCAGACCAGGGGGAGAAAGGGCAGCGCGACATAGGTCATGTACTGGTCGCCGACGTAAACCGGGGCGAGCGTGCCGGGACTGAGCAGAAGCGCGAGGGTGATCAGCCCGGCGGCGGTCGGTCGCTCCCGCAAAATCAGACGGAGCCCGAAATAGCTGGTGGCTCCGATGCCGAGGGCAGAGACCACCAGCACCAGATTGACGAGGGCCGTGGGGCCGAGCGTCTGCCCGGTCCCAAAGTCGAGCAGGGCCGCAAAATGCTGCAGCCACGGGGCCAACCGAAGCGGCGAGACGGCGCCGTTGAACGCGTACTCCGTGACCCCGGCCCAGACGGGAAACTGACCGGCCCGGACCTGCTCGGTGAAGTCCGCGGTCATCAGGGTGTACCAGTAGGCGTCGCCGGCTCCCAGGGCGAAGCGGGTCAGATAGGGCGACGAGACCCAGACGGCGACGGCGAGCACCGCGACCCAGCGCAGGGATTCGGCCCAGGCGGATCGGCCCGTGCCGATCTGGAGCTGCCGAAAAGCGAGTCGCGTCAGCGCACCGGCCAAGGCGGCGGCCGTCCCCAGCCAAAGCGCTTGGGTTTCGGTTCCAATCAGGCCAGTGATCCAGCCGGTGACGCGGGCCGCGGCAGTCAGCGCGACCACCGCGAGGAGAAGGGTGAGGATGGCAGCAGGTGGTCGGGGCGGAGCCATGCGGCTGGCTTGCGCGCCGATCAGCCAGCAAAGGCCCGCGAACATGCCGGCCGTCGCAACGCCGCTCGAAATCTCGGCCCCACGGTACACGGTGAAGGCCAGCGCCAGCCAGAACCCGCCCGCGGCCTCAACGAGGCGGAGGTGGGAATCGGGCCCGACGATGAATCGAAGCGCGTTCGTTCGCGCGCGGAGCGTCATGGAAGTTTCCCGACCTCAGAGGTTGATGCGGTCCTCGACCACGTAGCGCGGACGATGCCGCGACTCGTCGTATGTCCGCCAGATGTATTCGCCGAGAATTCCGAGGATGACCAGTTGCACCCCGGAGGCGATCAGCACCACGCACATCAGGGCGGGCCAGCCCTGCACTGGACTGCCCCACCAGATGGCCCGCGCGGCCACGAAGAGGGCATAACCGAAGCCCGTGACGGCGAAGAGCACACCGATCAGCGAGGCAAGGCGGATGGGCGCGTAGGAGAAGCTCGCGAGGGAATCGATGGCCAGCTTGAGCTTGCGCCCGAACGTCCAGTTCGACCGACCGCTATGCCGCGCTGCCTTCGTGTACGAGATGAAGTCCTGGGTGAAACCCATCCACTGGATCAGGAGCAGCACCGAGGTGTTTTTTTCCGGTGACGCCCGCAATTGCTCGAGCACGCAGCGGTCGACCAGCAGGAAATCGGCGCCTTCGCGCGGGGGCTGGACATCCGCGAACCGGCGCATGAGGCCGTAGTAGAAGCGGGCGAAAAACTGATCGGCGGCGGAGACGCCTTCGCGTTCGGCTCGCACGGCCCAGACGGTCTTGGCGCCGGCGCGCCATTTCTCCACCAGCTGCGGAATGGTCTCGGGAGGATCCTGCAGGTCGGCGGCGAGAATCACGGCCGCGTCTCCGGTCGCATGCTCCAGCCCGGCCGCAAAGGCGCGGTGGCTGCCGAAATTCTTGGCAAAGCGTAGCACCTTCACGCGTGGGTCACGCGCGGCGAGCGCGCGCAGGTAGGCGCGGGTGCCATCCCGGGAATGATCGTCGACGAACACGAACTCGGGTTCGAGCCCGAGCGCGGTCCAATCGAGCGCGGCGACGCGTTCGTAGAGCAGAGGGAGATTGCCCTCCTCGTTGTAGGCGGCGACGACGACGGAGAGCTTAGGCATGGCCGGGTTGGCTCCAGGTTTCGATGTCGGCCCGGAGGTCCCGCACGATGCGGGCGGGCACGCCCACCACGAGGGAATAGGGCGGGATCTGGGCATCCTCCAGCACCACGGCGCCCGCGCCGACCACGCTGTGGTGCCCGATGTTCGCGCCCATCTGCACCACCGCGTTGGCCCCAATGAAGACGTGGTCGCCGAGCTCGGTCGGCTTGCGGTCGATGTCGGGGTGCCGGCGTTCCGTGACGCAGCGGCGCACCGTGGAGTGGCTAAGAATCTGTGCGCCGGAGCTGATGTTGCAGCCCTGACCAATCCGCAGTCCACCCAGCCCGTCGATCAGGGTGAACGCACCAATCCACGTGCCGGCCCCGATCTCAGGCGAGCCCGTCACCCAGCAATGGGCATTGTAGGGATTCGCAGGCAGCGGAGGGGGCAGCGGCTGGTCCATGGCGAGTCAGCGGGGAGCCAGGCGGCAGACGGCCTCAATCACGCGGTCGATCTCGCTGGCGGTCATCTGGGTGTAGAGCGGCAGGCAGACGCACTGGTCGCTGGCGGCCTCGCTTTCGGGGAAATGCTGGGCACCGAAGCGCGTGGTGTAGGCGGGCTCGCGATGAATTGACATGATGCCGCGGCGCGAGGCGATGCCCTCGTCGAGGAGGCGCTGCATGAAGGCATCGCGTTCCTGCACCGTCCGGCCGGTGAGGCGGATCAGGTAGGTCTGCTGGTTCCACCGGGCGTCTGCCGGTTCCTGGAACAGGGTCACGCCGGGCAGACGGGCGAAGGCGGCATCATAGCGGGCGACAATCTCCCGACGGCGGCTGACCAACGTCGGCACCTTGCGGAGCTGGGCGAGGCCGATCGCAGCCTGCACGTCAGTCAAGCGGTAGTTGTAGCCGAGCAGCGTGTACTCCTCGGACACGACGGTCTTTGATCCATGGCGCTGCAGATCGTTGACCGACATCCCGTGCTGGCGGAGCAGCCGGAGCCGGGCAGCGAGATCGGCGCGGTCGGTCGTGATCATTCCGCCGTCGCCGGTGCTGATGATCTTTCGGGGATGAAAACTGAAGCAGACGAGCGAGGACCAGCGATTGCCGCCAATCGGCTGATCCTGGTAGCGACTGCCGGCGGCGCAGGCGGCGTCCTCGACCAGGGCGATCCCGTGGCGCCGGGCCAGATCAGAAAGGGCCGCGAGGTTGGCGGGACGTCCCACCTGGTGGGCCACCAGAATGGCCTTGGTCCGCGGCGTGATGGCTGCCGCCGCCTTGGTCGGGTCGAGGTTCAGGGTCAGCGGATCGATGTCGACGAAGCGCGGCGTGGCGCCGAGGTAGAGCACGGCGTTGGCGGTCGCGATGTAGCTGTGGGGCGGGACAATGACCTCATCGCCGGGACCGATGTC
Source organism: uncultured Opitutus sp. (assembly GCA_964476965.1). GTDB lineage: Bacteria > Verrucomicrobiota > Verrucomicrobiia > Opitutales > Opitutaceae > CAMAXB01. The sequence goes on from CAYZCV010000018.1 coordinate 32,359, forward strand.
CAACACCAGCAAGGCGAGGTGGAGCGCCGCGGTGCAATTGGCCACCGCGATGGCATGAGCAGCCCCGGTCGCCGCGCAGAATTCGGTCTCCAGTTCGCGCACCCGGGGCCCCTGGGTGATCCATCCGCTGCGCAGGGTCTCGGTCACGAGGGCAATTTCCTCGTCGCCGATCTCGGGACGCATCAAGGGAATGGCGGGAGCGCTCATGCTTTCTCCCAGTTTCGTGCGGTCATCTGCGCGAGGCAACCGGGGTTTTTCGCGTAGATCTGGCGGTAGTAGTCGAGGGTGATCCGCAGACCTTCCGCCAGCGCGGTCCGTGGTCTCCAGCCGGTCGCGCCGCGCAGCTTGGCCGGATCGACCCAGAGTCGCGGGACATCCCCGGGCCGGTCAGCCTCGTGCTGCACGCGCAGATCGGTCCGACCGGTCGCGGCCAGGACCAGTTGGCCGAGGTCGCCGATCCGGGTCTCCTCGCCATAGCCCAGATTCACCAGATCGCCGACCAACCCGTCGGTCTCGGCAATACGGACCATGGCCTCCGCGCAGTCCCGGACGAAGAGAAAATCGCGCGTGTGGTGGCCATCGCCAAAGACGACGGGCGGCTGGCCGGCCAGCGCCCGCAGCATGAAGCGCGGGATCACTTCGCCGGAGTCGCCCTCGAAATGCGCGCGCGGGCCGTAGTTGTTGAACGGCCGGATCCGGATCACCGGCAGGCCATAGCACTGGTGGTAGGCCGCGGCGTAGTGCTCGCCGGCCAGCTTCGAACCGCCGTACACCGTGGTCGGCCAGGTCGTGGCGGCCTCGGTGAGGGGGAAGGTGAGGGCCTTGCCGTAGACCTCGCTGGTGGAAATGTAGACGAAGCGCTTGGTCCCGGCGCGGCGGGCGGCGGCCAGGAGATTGAGCGAGCCGAGCGCATTGACCTGGTGGTTGCTGAACGGATCGTGGAGCGACGCGCGCACCCCCAGGCAGGCGAGATGGAAGACGACGTCATGGCCCGCGACCGCGCGATCACAAGTGGCGGGATCGGTGATATCGCCCACCACGAGGCTGACGCGACCCGTCGCGAGGGCGTCGGCGAGGTTCTCCCGCCGACCGTTGACGAGATTGTCCAGGACGGTGACCTGGCAGCCCGCGGCGGCGAGGAAGTCGGTCAAGTGGGAGCCGATAAAACCGGCGCCTCCGGTGACGAGGATGCGAACCTGGGGGTGGGCGATCTGCATGGTTACCAGTCCTTGAACGACGTGATCGCTGCCGCGACCTGGTCAACCTGCGCATCCGTGAGCTCCGGGAAGATCGGCAGGCTCAGGCACTCGCGGGCGGCGCGCTCGGCGACCGGGAAGGCGCCCGCCTCGTAGCCCAGGTGCGCGAAGCACTTCTGCAGATGGAGCGGGTGAGGGTAGTGCAGGGCTGATCCGACCCCGCAGGACTCGAGATGGGCTTTGAGGCGATCCCGTGCGGGGTGGCGGACGACGTAGAGGTGGTAGACGCTCTGGGCCCAGGGCGCTTCATGCGGAAGCCGGAGCGGCGTGTCCCGAAGCAGATCGTGGTAGCGGTGGGCAATCGCCCGGCGGCGCTGATTCCAGGAGGTGAGATGCGGCAGCTGCACGCCGAGGACGGCGCCCTGCAGGCCCTCCATGCGGTAGTTGTAGCCGATCTCGTCGTGGTAGTAGCGAGTCGTGGACCCGTGCTCGCGGATGGCCTTGGCCCGCTTGGCGAGGGCCTCGTCATTGGTGACCAGGGCTCCGCCTTCGCCGCAGGCCCCGATGTTCTTGCCGGGGTAGAAGCTGTAGCCCGCCATCACGCCGAAGGTGCCGACCTGGCGATCGCGGTAACGGGCGCCGTGGGCCTGGGCGGTGTCCTCGACCAAGGGCAGATTGTGCTCGCGGCAGAGGGAAAGGATCGGATCGACGTCGAAGGGATGCCCGTAGAGGTGCACCGGCATGACGGCCTTGGTGCGCGGCGTGACGGCACGGGCGAGTAGCCGGGGATCGAGGTTCATCGTGGCCTCGTCGATGTCCACAAAGACCGGCCGGGCGCCGAGGTAGACGATGGCCCAGCTGGTGGCGATGAAGGTGAACGGGGTCGTGATCACCTCGTCGCCCGGGCCAACCCCGAGCATCTGCATCGCGACGTGCAACGCGGAAGTCCCGCTGTTGAACCCGATGCTGTGCCTTGCTTCGCACCACGAGGCGAAGTCGGCCTCGAATCGGGCGACATCTGGACCGAGACAGAATGAACCCTGGTCGAGGGTGCGCGCGATGGCGGCGTCGAGTTGAGGGCGGAGCGGGCGCAGGCGCGCCTGGAGATCGAAGTAGGGAACCTTCACGAAGATCGGGAGGAGGGTTGCTTCCGGAGCAAACGGGCGGGAACGCCGACGACGGTTGCGCCGGCGGGGACATCCTTGGTCACGACGCTGCCGGCGCCGATCACCGCGCCGTCGCCGATGGTGATGCCGCAGAGAATCGTGGCCGAAGTGCCGATCGACACGCGGCGGCCCACGCGGGTCGGCACGCACGTCCAGTCCGCCTCGGTTTGGAGCGAGCCGTCGGGATTGGTGGCGGCGGGAAACTTGTCGTTGATGAACGAGACGTTGTGCCCGACGAAGACCTCGTCGCCGATCTCCACGCCCTCGCAGATGAAGGTGTGGCTGGAGATCTTGCAGTTCCGGCCGATCTTCGCGCCCTTCTGGATTTCGACGAACGAGCCGACCTTGGAGCCGTCGCCGATTTCGCAGCCGTAGGCGTTGACGAAATTGAAGATGCGCGCGCCCGCTCCGAGGCGGACGTTGACGAGCGAACGGCGGGGACTGTCCTCGTTGATCAGTTCCATGTCAGAGCGACTTCGCGTCCGCCGTGTTTGACCGAGTTCTGGGCGGCCTCGAGGATCCGGACTGCGTCGGCCCCGAAACGTCCGTCGGAGGCGAGTTTGCCCCCGGTCTTGATCGCCTGGACGAAGTCGGCCACCAGACCGGCGAGGGCCTCCTTTTGGGCGATACGCGGGGAAAAGACATCGCCGGCGCGGTACTCGTACAGGAGCCGGTTGCGTTCCTCGTCGGTGCGCGCGACCACGCCCGAGTCGTAGATCTTCACGGGCTCGTTGCCGTCGAGATCGTCGTACACGATCATCTTGCGATCGCCGCCGATGAGCATGTGCCGGAGTTTCACCGGGGAAACCCAGGAGCAGTTGATGTGGACAAACAGACCGGAGGGGTAGCGGAGGATCAGGATGCCGATGTTCTCGATGCCCTGGGTGAGATGGGCGGCCCCGATCGCCTGGACCGTTGTCGGGCGCTCGTCGGTCAGGCGGTTGATGATGGCGAGATCGTGCACGGCGAGGTCCCAGAGGACGTTTACGTCGTGTTGGAATAGGCCCAGGTTGATCCGGCTTGAGTCGATGTAGGCCAGCCGTCCGAGCTCGCCGGACTGCACGTACTGGCGGATGCGCTCGACCGCGGCGTGGTACACGTACGTGTGGTCGACACCGAGGATGAGCTTGCGCTCGCGGGCGAGGGTGACGAGTTCCTCGGCGTCGGCCTGGGTGGTGGCGAGGGGTTTCTCCACGAGCACGTGGCGTCCGGCGAGCAGGGCGGCTTTGGCGAGCGGGTGATGGGTGGCAACGGGGGTCGCCAGGGCGACCGCCTCGATCTCCGGGTTGCGCAGGGCCTCGTCCAGGGAAGTCAGGCCGATCGTACCACGATTCTCCCGCACGCCGCGCGCGAGGCGCTCCGGGTTGTCGTCGACAATGTAGACCGGAGAGAAGTGGCCGTTCTGCAGGAAGTTGCGGACCAATTTGGGTCCCCAATAGCCGTAGCCAACAATGGCGATGCCAGGCATGATGCGCGTCGTTCGACCTTAGAAAACGTGCGCCCGGGGCTGCGCGGGAGTCGCGGTGGACGAGGGCAATCGCTTTGGGACCGATTGATGGTCGGGGCGTGAAGGGAGACTGACGCGACAGATCAGGACGTGCATGGAATGCGGAGAGGGGTGAACGTAGGCCTTTGGCGGCCACGATGCAAGGACGCGAAGTGGCCGCGGGCCACCCTTTTTCCGACTCAGGTTGAACCCGCTGACCGGCCCGCAAATAGCTCCTCGGGAGACGGCCTTGGACCAACCCGAGTTTGTCGGGATCCACCGGCTCCGGAGGCGCTGAGCGCAGCTGGGATCGGGCTCGAACTCGCTGAACGGGTCACATTCGCCCGGCTGGAAGTCGGCTTCTGCGGCCGATGCCAAAGGCTTCTTTCGCAAGGCGGTCGCATCGGATCAGACTGCTGGCGCCTTCGCGGACGCAGCCGATCGGCCGCGGATCCGGCGAACACCTGTCGTTCAGTCCCCGGAGGGAATGGGGCGCAGGGCTTGAACCGCCGCGCGTAGCGCCATGATCGCTCCGGCGCAGATCGTGGCAAGGGACAGCCAGAATGAGACGAGAAGACGGGTGGGGGTGACATAGCGCAGCTCAACCTGGCTGCGGCCCGCCGGGACCGGGAAACTCACCAGATGCTCCGGGGATCGCCGGACCTCCACCCGTTGGCCGTTGACGGTCGCGACGTAGCCGGCTTGGTGCATGCGAGGCGTTTCCAGCCACGCTGGCTCCGTGGTCTCGACCTCGGCGGTGTAGGGCAGCCAGCTCTGGACTCTGATCGGGAGTCGAGCGGGATCGAACTCGGTCAACTGAACGGTGAAGCGGTCGGCGAGGAACGGTCGATCCTCGGGCGCCACGGGGATGAAGGTGACATTGAATTCCTCCGGTTTGCTCGACGAAGTGAACAGCGGCGTGAAGGGATAGCGCGTTCCGCCCAGTCCGAAGGAATCGGCTCCACCATAGTCGGGCAGGCCATAGATGCGGTTAAGCGTCGGCCCCTTCAGCACCAGGGCGCCGGCGACGCGCGCCCGCTCCGGCGGGGCAATGGTGAGCAAGTAGCGCTTGCCGGGATCCAGGGTGAGGCGCTGAGCGAGTTGCAGTTCTCCGTCGACCAAGGTGAGCACCCGGCTTTGCGAGGCGCGCCCAGCGGCATCGCGCTCGGCCTCCCGCAGATTGTTTCTCACGGTAGTGGTCAGATCAGCCGCCAGCAAGCGGTTCTCCAGCGTGGGATCAGTGAACCCGTGGCTGAAATAGCGGGGCTGGCCTGGAAACAAGCCGTAGGAATACCGGGTCAGAATGAAGTTCTCCGGCCGAAGTGCCGTGGGCGCGGTGCTGGCCGCACTCAGGGCCGCATGGGAGCCGGTGAGGAACTTGGTCGATTCGGCCAGGCTCCAGCCAAGGGCCAGGGAAAGAATGATGGTGATACGTTTGGACGGGGCCTGACGCGACCAGGCCAGAGCGGCGCTGAAAACGATGAGGGCGGCGAGCAGAAGATAGAGCCGCTGCATCACCCAGATGTTGGTGACCGCGCGAACGAAACCGGGGATGATCGTCCACAATGCCTGATTCAGGAAGGGAATCGGCACGAGCAGAAGGAGGAGCGCCACCGCGAGGGCAAGGAGCAGCCGCCGGGCGACTAAGCGACTGGACCAAGCACCCGCCCAGGCAAACCCGCTGATCAGCATCAGTCCGTAGCCCAGTTGGAAATCGCCCAGGCTGCGTCCAAGCGCACTGAGTGGCAGCCACGCGGCCGGAAACGTCTCGCGCAGTTGCTGAAGCACATGGTTCGGTTCGACGCTGAGCGAGCCCACCGCGCCCAGGGCGGGGGTCGCCGGGTGGAGGACGGTCGAGACCACCGGGTAGCAGGCAACCGCTGCGAAGGCGGCGCCACCGGCCAGACAGTCGCGGATCGCCTGCATCAGGGGCGGACGTTGCACCAGCAACCGGGCCGCCTGCATCGCCGCCGCCAGCCCCGTCAGCCAGAGGGCGATGGGGGTGTGCATCCACCAGGTCACCCCCAGCACCAGCCCCAGCGCCGCGATTTG